>JAKALB010000183.1 GCA_021813365.1 Pseudomonadota bacterium
TGTCCCGAAGATCTGGGGGTCGGGGTGGAAAGTGACCGAGGTGCCGCGGCGGTTCTGGGTGGGGCCGACCTTGCGGATCGGGGCCAGCGGCTTGCCGCGCGAGAAGGACTGGGTGAAGAGTTCCTTGTTTCTGGCCACGTCGACCTGCAGCCGGTCGGAGAGGGCATTGACCACCGACGAGCCCACGCCATGCAACCCGCCCGAGGTCTCATAGGCCTTGCCGTTGAACTTGCCGCCCGAATGCAGGGTGCAGAAGATGACCTCCAGCGCGGATTTGTCGGGGAATTTCGGATGCGGGTCGACGGGGATGCCGCGGCCGTTGTCGAAGATGGTCAGCGAGTGGTCTTCGTTCAGCGTGATCTCGATCCGGGTGGCGTGGCCGGCCACCGCCTCGTCCATGGCATTGTCCAGGATCTCGGCGGCCAGGTGGTGATAGGCCCGTTCGTCGATGCCGCCGATGTACATGCCGGGGCGGAGGCGCACGGCCTCCAGCGGTTCCAGCACCTCGATCGAGGCGGCGTCATAGGTGTCGGCCTTGGGAGAGAGAAGGTCGGAGGACATGGGCTGCTTTCTGTTGATTGGGGCCATTAGACCATTTCCGGGCAGGCAGACGCAAGATGTGGGGGCGGGCCGGAAACGGAGGCGGGGCGCAGGCGGGGGTTTGACGGGGTGGCGCCCGATCCCGGATAAGGGGTGGGGCAATCATGGAGGCTGAAATGCGGGTATTGTTCACGGGCGGGTCGGGCAAGGCGGGGCGGCATGTGGTGGCCTATCTGGCGGCCGCGGGGCACAGGGTGCTGAACATCGACCGCGTGCCGCTGCGGCATCCCGGCGTGATGGACCTGATGGCCGACATCACCGATCAGGGGCAGATGTTCTCGGTCATGTCGGGCTATGCGGCGGGCGACGAGCTGGACGCGGGCCAGGGCCAGCGGGTGTTTGATGCGGTGGTGCATTTCGCGGCGATCCCCTCGCTGATGCTGGCCTCCGATACCGAGACCTGGCGGGTCAATGTGATGGGCACCTACAATGTGCTGGAAGCGGCGGTGAAGATGGGGGTGCGCAAGATCGTCATCGCCTCGTCCGAGACGACCTATGGCGTGTGTTTCAGTGACGGGCTCACCGATCCGGCCTATCTGCCGCTGGACGAGGACTATCCGATCAACCCGATGGACAGCTATGGCCTGTCCAAGAAGGTGAACGAGGTGACGGCGGCCGGATTCCAGCGGCGGTCGGGAGCGGACATCTATGCGCTGCGCATCGGCAACGTGATGGAGCCGTCGGATTACGCCCGCTTCCCCGATTTTGCCCGGGATCCGGGATCGCGCCGCCGGATCACCTTCAGCTATGTCGACGCGCGGGATCTGGGGCAGATCGTGGATCTGTGTCTGCGAAAGGATGGGCTCGGTTTCCAGGTGTTCAACGCCTGCAACGACACCAATTCCGTGCCGCAGCCCAATGACGAGTTGCTCAGGCGGTTCTTCCCGAATGTGCCGCTGAAACGCCCGGTGGGGCCGAATGAGAGCCTGCTGTCCAACGCCAAGATCCGCGAGGTTCTGGGCTTCAGCGAGCGGCACAACTGGCGCGACGAGCTGCCCAGGGTCTGAGCCGGCCCCCGCGCCCGCAGGTCGGGGGGACGTCACGTCCCCCCGGGGCGGCCAGGGCCGCCCGCCCCCCTGTGGGATATTTGTCAGAGATGATCAGGCAGGGTTAGCGCTTCGTTAACCCATGTCTGGCAGAGAGATGTCACGGTACAGGCGGGGACGCCGATGACCGTAGAGGTGATGGGCATCCTGCGGCTTGGCCGGGCCTCCCGCAGGATGTTCCCCGCGCCGCCGCGCCGCCACCCCGGCACCCCGGCACCCGGCCTGGCCAAATGCAGATCATCTCTTCGAAATATCCCACGGGGGTGCGGGGGTGTGAAACCCCCGCCCTGCGACCGATCAGGCGGGTTCGGCCAGCCGCATTTCCCACATCTTCCGAAAGGCCGGCCGGGCCTGGCAGCGTTCCAGCCAGGCCTTCACCGCCGGGAATTCGGCCAGCAGCATCGGGTGGCCCTGGGCATAACGCAGGCATTCGGCCACGCAGATGTCGGCCACGGTGAAACGCGGGCCCAGCAGCCAATCCTGTCCAGCCAGATGCGCCTGCAGACGCCGCAGCGGCGCACGCAGCTTTTCGGCGGCGATGCGGACCGTGGCCTGGCCCTCGGTCGAGGCGCTCTTGGCGGCGTCTTGCAGCGTGTACTGGATTTCCAGGGCGGGTGCCTCGACCGCGGTGGCCGCGAACAGCGCCCATTGCTGGGTCAGCGCCGCCTCGGCCGGCGATTGCGGGCCGAGTGCGCCGCCGAACCGGGCGGCGATGTATTGGGCGATCGCCAGGCTTTCGGTCAGCACCAGGTCGTCGTCGGTCAGGACCGGGATCTGGCCCAGCGGGTTGATCCTGAGGAATTCCGGATCCGAAGTGGTCATGACCTGCGGCATGGCCTGGGCGCGGTAGGCCTGGATCACCTGTTTGTGGGTGAAGGTGCAGCCGCATTCGAACAGCGTCCACAGCGGGCGCGTGGCGCGAGAGCGGGCGATTCCGTAGAGCGTCAGCATGGGGTCTCCTTCCGGCCGGCCAGTCGAGCAGAGCCTAGGGCGGCCGGCGGGCCGCTGCAACCCGGCCGCAGCGTCTGCGCAGGGTCCGGTGATCGCGGGCGGCGCAGGGGGGGGCAGGGGGGGGGGCGATGCGGGGCGGGCGGCGGGAAGGCTGGCCGTCAGGCCTGGCGGCGGCCTTTCACCGCATTGGCCACGGCGTGATAGGTGATGCTGCCGTCGGCTGCGGTGGGCAGGCTGGCCTGCAGGGTCTGCCGCAGCCGGTTCCTTTCGTCGGGGGACAGGGCCTGGATCGCCTCGGCCTGGGGGCCGACCGGCAGGATGTTGGTCTCCCAGAAATCCTGGAAGTCGCGGAAGGTCACCGGGATGCGGATCGTGGTGGTTTCGATCCCTCTCAGGCCGGCATCGGCCCAGAGGCTGGCCAGCGCCGGGGCGGTCGAGACGGCGGCGCTGGGTGGCATCGCGCCGGGGCGGCCCAGCGCGGCCAGGGCGCGAAACAGCGGTGCCAGGGGCAGGCCGCCGGGCAGATCCCACATGTAGGTGGCGATCCAGCCGCCGGGGCGGGTGACGCGGGCCAGCTCGGCCAGGGCGCGGGCAGGGTCGGGGATGAAGGCGATGACCAGCGCCATGGCGGAGACGTCGAAGCTGGCATCGGGAAACGGCAGCGACTGGGCATCGCCCTGATGGAAACGTGCGGTCCCGAGGCCGGGGCGCTGGCGGGCATAGGCCAGTTGGGCGGGCGCCGGGTCGAGTCCGGTCAGGCTGCGGCTGCGCGCCTGGGTGACGATCTGTTCGGAGAACGCGCCGTTGCCGCAGCCGGCGTCCAGCCAGTCGAGGCCGGGGGGCAGGTCCATCCAATCCAGGAAGGGCGTGCCGACCAGCCGGCTCCATCGGCCCATCAGGCGTTCATAGGCGGCACCGTCGCGGAAGGTGGTTTCGACCTGGGGCATGGCGAGTGATCCTTGGAACGGGTGGGCAGCCTGGCACGGATTGGCGGATTGCGGGCGGATTTACGTCGCGGAACGGCGCGGATGGGCTGGAAAGCGGCGTGGCGCCGGGCGAGAGAGAGGGATGATGCGCATGTCGACCTTTCTTTACCACACCCGGGCGATCCTGACACTGGGTCTGCCGATCATCGGCAGCCATCTGGCGCAGATGCTGTTGACAGTGACCGATACCGTGCTTCTGGGTCGCTATGGCGCCGGAGAACTGGCGGCGGTGACCATCGGCGGCTCGGCCTTCTTCGTCGTGTTCATCCTGGGGGCCGGGTTCGGCCAGGCGATCATGCCGCTCGTCGCCCAGGCCATGGGGCGCGGCGACGAACTGCGGGTGCGGCGCGATGCGCGCATGGGCATGTGGCTTTCGCTGGCCTATGGACTGGCCGTGCTGCCGGTGTTCTGGACCGCCGGGGCCTGGCTGTCGGCGCTGGGCCAGACCGAGGATGTGGCGCGGCTGGGCCAGCAGTTCCTGCGGATCGCCGGGTTCGGCATGGTGCCGGCGCTGTTGGTGATGAGTCTGAAATCCTGCCTGTCGGGGCTGGGGCGGACGCAGGTTGTGCTGTGGGTCACGCTGGGCGGTGTCGCGCTGAACCTGGTGGTGGCGACCGGGCTGATCTTCGGCAAATGGGGCTTGCCGGAATGGGGGGTGCGCGGGGCGGCCACCGCCACGGTGGTGGTGCAATGGGCGACCTTTGCGGCGCTGGGCGTCTATGCCCAGTATCATCCGGATCTGCGGCGGTTCCGGCTGTTCAGCCGGTTCTGGCGGCCGGACTGGGCGACGCTGGTTTCGGTCTTCCGGCTGGGATTGCCGGTCGGCATCACCGGCCTGGCGGAAAGCGGGCTGTTCTCGGCCGCGAGCGTGATGATGGGCTGGGTGGGCACGGTGGCGCTGGCGGCGCACGGGATTGCGATGCAATCGGCGGCGCTGGCCTTCATGGTGCATCTGGGCCTGTCGAATGCCGCCACGGTGCTGGTGGGCCGCGCGGTGGGCGCGGATGACCCGCAGGGCCTGCGTGATGCCGGGCTTGTGGCGGTGATCCTGTCGGCGCTGTTCGCCGGGCTGATCATCCTGGTCTTCCTGACTTTGCCCGGGCCGATCCTGAACCTGTTCACCGACCCGGCCAAGCCCGACACGCCGGCCATCCTGGCCTATGGCACGGTGCTGCTGGCGCTGGCGGCGCTGTTCCAGCTGGGCGATGCGATGCAGGTCATGGCGCTGGGCCTGCTGCGCGGCATCAGGGACACGGCGGTGCCGATGTGGGCGGCGGCGGTCAGTTACTGGGCGATCGGGATTCCGTCGAGCTACGCCATGGGCTTCGTGCTGGGCTGGAAGGGCGTGGGGGTCTGGCTGGGCCTGTCGGTCGGATTGGCGCTTGCGGCCGTATAGAT
>JAKALB010000184.1 GCA_021813365.1 Pseudomonadota bacterium
CGATCTTCGCAGATTTCGGCGAAATGCTCGTAGAGAAAGCTTTCGCGATGGTGGTGCAGGCACCACTTGGCCATGATCGAGCCACCCCGGCTGACGATGCCGGTCACGCGGTTCACGGTCAGCGGAATGTGGTGCAGCCTGACGCCCGCGTGGATGGTGAAGTAATCCACCCCCTGTTCGGCCTGCTCGATCAGCGTGTCTCGGTAAAGCTCCCAGGTCAGGTTCTCGGCGATGCCGTCGACCTTTTCCAGCGCCTGATACAGCGGCACGGTGCCGATCGGGACCGGAGCATTGCGCAGGATCCATTCGCGGGTGTCGTGGATGTTGCGCCCGGTCGAAAGGTCCATCACGGTGTCCGCCCCCCAGCGGATTGCCCAGACCATCTTGTCCACTTCCTCGGCCATCGAGGAGGTCACCGCGCTGGTGCCCATGTTGGCATTGATCTTCACCGCGAAGTTGCGGCCGATGATCATCGGTTCCAGTTCCGGGTGGTTGATGTTGGCCGGAATGATCGCCCGCCCGGCGGCGATTTCCTGCCGGACGAACTCGGGCGTCACCTGATCCGGGATCGCGGCCCCGAAATCCTCGCCGTCGCGCGCGCCGCAGGCGGGTGTGGCCCGGCCCAGGTTCTCGCGGATCGCCACATATTCCATCTCGGGGGTGATGATGCCGGCGCGGGCATAGGCCAGTTGCGTGACGGCCCTTCCGGCGCGGGCGCGCAGCGGCGTCGGCGGCCGGGGAAAGGCCGGAGCCGACCTGGCAGGGCCGGCGGCGCCACCACCGGCCAAGCCGTTGTCCGAGGGCTGCACGGCACGTGCCGCATGGCTCTCGCAGTCGCCGCGGGCCGCGATCCAGGCGCTGCGCACCGGCGCCAGGCCGCGCGTGATGTCGGTCTGCACCGCCGGATCGGTGTAAGGGCCCGAGGCATCATAGACCGTCACCGGCGGTTCGCCCGCCGAAGGGTGCAGGGCGATTTCGCGGAACGGGACGCGGATTTCGGCATGGATCGTGCCGGCGACATAGCGTTTGGTCGAGGCCGGCAGTGGTCCGGTGGTGACGGTGGGCAGAGCCAATTCCTTCGTGCCGGGCGCTGCCGTCTGATCGATCTGGTTCATCAAAGCCTCTTTCGCGTTGATGACCCATGGTAAAGGGGAAGAAGCCGGGACCGACCCTGAATCGCCCCGTCCGCACCGGACATGTCGAGCGATCACTTGTGCTTCCTACGCCAGTATCAACTGGGTCAGGTTCAAAGGGTCGCTTCACCGGGGTTGCCCCCCATCAGCCTCTCAGTCCCTTTGGCGGGACTCCCCTGACAGTGTGGCGATTCTAGACGCCGGTCGGCACGGCGTCAACCGTCGCCGGCGCCCGGTTTCAACCCGATTGACTTGCCCGGCCTGGGCATCTATTTGCCTCGCTCAGACATCAAGTCTAATGGACCCGAGGCATGTTCGGGCCACGGGGACCAACGCGATGATAACATCGGCCCAGCTGAAAGCCGCGCGTGCGTTGCTTGGCATCGACCAGAAGACTCTGGCGGAAATGGCCGGAGTTTCCGTCCCGACCGTTCAGCGGATGGAGACGAGTCAGGGCAACGTGCGCGGCACGATCGAGAGCTTGACCCGCATTGTCGAAGCCCTTGATCGCGCCGGGCTTCAACTTCTTTCGGAAGACATGGAAAGCACTGCGGTTGGAAGAGGCGTGCGCCTGAAACAAGCCGCCGGCACGATGCCGGCCAAGCCAGAGCCAAAGGACCGCAGGGCAGAAAATGTCGGCCGTTGAGAATGTGCTGTCTGTCGCCGCATGTCTTCTGGTCCTTGGGCCGGTTGCGGTGTCTCTGCGTCGGGCGTCCTGGGTTTCGGGCTTCATCTACGCGGCGGCAAGCGGTCTGTGCGCCCTGCTGGCAATCTTCGGGATCGCCCGACTGATCGGGCTTTCGGGGGACAGCGTCCTGACCCTGCCCCTGGGATTGCCCTGGATCGGCGCGCATTTTCAGCTGGATTCGCTGGCCGCATTCTTCCTGGTGATTCTTGGTGTCGGCGGGGCCGTCATCAGCCTCTACGGGATAGGATACGGCAGGCACGAACATGATCCGATGCGCGTGCTGGCCTTCTATCCGTCGTTTCTGGGCGCGATGACGCTTGTCCTGCTGGCGGCCGATGCATTCAGCTTCCTGCTGTCGTGGGAGGCGATGTCGCTCCTGTCCTGGGCTCTTGTGCTGACCCATCATCAGGAGGCCGACACCCGGACGGCGGGCTATGTCTACATCGTGATGGCGGCCTTTGGCACCATCGCGCTGCTGCTGGCCTTTGGCCTGCTGGCCGGAGCCGAGGGGCACTATGCCTTCGATGCCATGCGGGGAACGGTGCGGTCCCCCGTGCTTGCGGCAATCATCCTCGGCCTGATGCTGCTGGGGGCCGGGTCGAAGGCCGGTCTGGTGCCGCTGCATGTCTGGCTGCCGCTGGCGCATCCGGCAGCGCCCAGCCACGTTTCCGCCCTGATGAGCGGGGTGATGACCAAGGTGGCGCTCTATGGCTTCATCCGCGTGGCGTTTGATCTGCTGGGGCCCCTGGCCTGGTGGGCGAGCCCGGCGGTGATCATCCTCGGCACGCTGACGGCGGTTTTCGGCATCCTGCTGGCGATGATGGAAAGGGATCTGAAACGCGCGCTGGCTTACAGCACGATCGAGAATATCGGGGTGATCTTCGCCGCCCTGGGCCTGGCGCTGGCGTTCCGCGCCAACGGCATGACGGCGGCGGCGGCCCTGGCGTTTACGGCGGCGCTGTTTCACATCTTCAACCATATGGCCTTCAAGAGCCTGCTGTTCATGGGTGCGGGCGCGGTGCTGAACGCGACCGGCACCCGGGATCTTGACCAGATGGGCGGGCTGATCCACCGGATGCCGGTCACGAGCTTTCTGGTCCTGGTGGGTGCGGTGGCGATCTCGGCCCTGCCGCCATTGAACGGGTTCGTCTCGGAATGGCTGATGTTTCAGGCGGTGCTGATGAGCCCGGCGATCCCGCAGGACGCGTTGCAGCTACTGGTCCCGGCGGCGGGCGGGCTCCTGGCATTGGCCGCCGCGCTGGCTGCCGCCGCTTTCGTGCGCATCTTCGGCGTGGGCTTTCTGGGACGCGCCCGCAGCCCGGCCGCCCTGAGTGCCGAGGAAGTCGACCGGTTCTCGCAGACGGCCATGGGGTTGGCGGCGGCGCTTTGCGTTCTGGCCGGTATCCTGCCGGGCATGGTGATCGACCGGATCTCGACGGTCTCTCGTGCCATTCTGGGCGGGCAACTGCCGGTGCAGGCGCACGAGGCCTGGTTCAGAATCGTGCCGATCGCCGAGGGGCGCAGCTCTTACAGCGGGATGCTGGTGCTGCTGTTCATCGCGGTTTCGGCATCGGGTGCGGCCTGGATGGTGCACCGCCTTGCATCGCACCGCCTGCGCAGGGCCCCCGCCTGGGATTGCGGATTTCCTGATGCGAACCCTGCCACGCAATACAGCGCCGGCGGCTTTGCCCAGCCGCTGCGCCGGGTTCTGGGCGCGGATATCCTGGGCGCCCGCGAAGCGGTCTTCATGCCCGAGCCCGGCGACCTGCGGCCGGCGCGGCTGACCGTCACGGTGGATGATCCGATCTGGCGCAACGTCTACAGCCCGGTCGGGGCGGTGGTGTCGCATGTGACCACCAGGATGAACGGCCTGCAATTCCTGACCATCCGGCGCTATCTGAGCCTGGTCTTCCTGTTGCTGATCACCTTGCTGGTGGGGTTGATGCTATGGGCATGATTGCTGCCTTGCTGGTTCAGGGCCTGCAGATGCTGCTGGTCGTGGCCGTGGCGCCGCTGTTGGTCAGCATCGTGCGCAAGGTCAAATCCCGTCTGACGCGCAGACAGGGCGCGCCGCTTGTGCAGCCCTATCGCGACCTGATCCGCCTGATGCGCAAGGACGTCGTTCTGGCGGACAATGCCTCGTGGCTGTTTCGTGCCGTGCCCTATCTGGTCTTTGCCTCTACCTGGGTCGCGGCGGCCCTGATCCCCACCTTTGCCACCGGCCTGCAGTTCAGCTGGACCGCCGATCTGATCGCCATCGTGGCCCTGCTGGGATCGGCGCGGTTCTTTCTGGCCCTGGCAGGCATGGATGTCGGCACCAGCTTTGGCGGGATCGGGTCGAGCCGCGAGATGATGATCGCCTCGATGGCGGAACCGGCGATGATGCTGATCGTGTTCTCGCTGGCCTTGATCGCGGGATCGACGCAACTGTTCACCGTGGCGCAGTTCATGGCCTCGTCCGAAGTGGGCCTGCGCGTGTCGCTGGGCATGGCGCTGGTGGCGCTGGTGATCGTGGCCCTGGCCGAAAACGCCCGCATCCCCGTGGACAACCCGACCACCCATCTGGAACTGACGATGGTCCACGAGGCCATGGTGCTGGAATATTCCGGCCGTCACCTTGCGATGATCGAATTGTCATCGGCGCTGAAACTGGTGCTTTATGTCTCGTTGATCGGCTGCATCTTCGTTCCCTGGGGGATTGCCGACAGCGATGCCGGCGACAGTCTTGCCGCCTATGTCCTTGCCGTGTTCCTGTATCTGTTGAAACTGGGCGTCGGCGGGGTCGCTCTGGCGGTCTTTGAAACCTCCATCGCCAAGATGCGGGTGTTCCGGGTGCCGAATTTCGTGGGCATTGCGCTGATGCTGGCGCTTCTGGGCACGCTGCTCCTTTTCGTGACGCGGAGCTTGTGATGGACAGCCTTGCCTTTGATCTTGCGCATCTTCTGGCGGGCGGGCTTTTGCTGGTCAGCTTCATGATGATCTATCAGGACCGGATGTTTGCGCTGTTGCATGTCTTTGCCCTGCATGCGGTCGTTCTGTCGCTGTCGGTTGCCTGGCAGGCCTACAATCAGGGCGCGCCACACCTCTACATCACCGCGGCGATCGCCCTGATCTTCAAGGCCGGGATCATCCCGGTGGC
>JAKALB010000185.1 GCA_021813365.1 Pseudomonadota bacterium
CGCGCTGCTGGCGGGCCTGGGCAATGACCACGAGTTGGCCATGCACATCCGCGCCACCCGCCGTACCGGCGCCAGCGAAACCGACGTGATGGAGGCGCTCCTGCATGTCGCCATTTATGCCGGCGTGCCGCGCGCCAACCACGCCATCAAGATTGCCAAGGAAACCTTTGACCAGATGAAGGCAGAAGGAGGAAATCCGTGAGCTCTGTCCTGACACCCGCCGAATTCTATCAGCGCGACCGCCGTGTGCACCCGCCGGCCTATTCGCCGGTCTACAAGACCTCGGTGCCTCGCTCGCCGAACCAGGCGCTGCTGACCATCCAGCAGACCGCGTCGGAAATCACCGGCCCGACCTTTGGCCACAATGATTTCGGTCCGCTGGACAACGACCTGACGCTGAACTTCAACCACGGCGGCCTGCCGGTGGGCGAGCGGATCATCGTGCATGGCCGGGTGCTGGATGAAAACGGCCGTCCGGTGCCACGCACTCTGGTGGAAATCTGGCAGGCCAACGCCAGCGGCCGCTATCGCCACAAGAAGGATGTCTACCTGGGCGCGCTGGATCCGAATTTCGGCGGCTGCGGCCGGACGCTGACCGACGACACCGGCTATTATTTCTTCCGCACCATCAAGCCCGGCCCCTACCCCTGGCTGAACTATGTCAATACCTGGCGGCCCAGCCACATCCATGTCTCGGTCTTCGGCAGCAGCTTCAGCCAGCGGCTGATCACCCAGATGTATTTCGAAGGCGACCCGCTGATCCCGCATTGCCCGATCGTGGCCACCCTGCCCGACAGGGCGGCCGTCGACCGGCTGATCGCACCGGTGGATCTGAACGCGGCCGTGCCGATGGATTGCCTGGCCTACAAGTTCGACATCGTGCTGCGTGGGCGCCGCTCCACCCTGTTCGAAAACCGTCTGGAGGGGAACTGATCATGGCACAGCCGCTGAACTATCTGGTGGAAACGCCCTCGCAAACCGCCGGGCCCTATGTACACATCGGCCTGGCCCCCGGCGCCGCCGGCTTCAGGCTGTTTGACAAGGAGCTTGGCCAGACCATCGCCGCCGAAGACGTGCCGGGCGAGAGGATCACCGTGTCCGGCCGGGTGCTGGACGCCACCGGCGCCCCGGTGAAAGATGTGCTGATCGAGGTGTGGCAGGCCGACGCCAATGGCATCTACCCGCATCCCGAAGATCCCCGCGTGGCGGATTGCGCGCCAGGCTTTCGTGGCTGGGGCCGGGTCATCACCAACTTCGAAACCGGCGACTGGAGCTTCCAGACCATCAAGCCCGGCCCCGTACCGCAGAGACACGGGGGGCCACAGGCACCCCACATCAGCCTCTGGCTGGTGGCGCGCGGCATCAACATCGGCCTGAACACCCGGATGTATTTCCCCGAAGACGCCGACATGCACGCATCCGACCCGATCCTGCGGTCGATCGAACAGCGCCACCGCGTGGCGACGCTGGTTGCAGAACGCACCGGGCCCGGTCACTATCGGTTCGACATCCGCCTGCAGGGCGACGCCGAGACGGTGTTCATCGATATCTGAGGGCGCATGACCCAACCCTGCATCATCTGCGTGGCCATCACCGGCTCACTGCCCACCAAGGCCAACAATCCGGCGGTGCCCATCAGCATCGCCGAGCAGGTGGAATCGACACACCAGGCCTTCGAGGCCGGGGCCTCCATCGTCCACGTCCATGTGCGCGACGACGAAGGCCGCCCGACCTCGGACCCCGAACGCTTTGCCCGCCTGATGGACGCGGTCAGGACGCATTGCCCCGGCATCATCGTGCAATTCTCCACGGGCGGCCGGTCCGGCGCAGGCCGGGCGCGGGGCGGCATGCTGCCGCTTCGCCCCGACATGGCCTCGCTGGCGGTCGGGTCGAACAACTTCCCCACCCGCGTCTATGAAAACCCGCCCGATCTGGTCGACTGGCTGGCCGGAGAAATGCAGACCTACGGCGTCAAGCCCGAAATCGAGGCCTTTGACCTCAGTCATATCTTCAAGGCGCATCAGATGTGGTCCGCGGGCCAGATCACCCACCGCCCCTATGTGCAGTTCGTGATGGGCGTGAAGAACGCCATGCCCGCCGACCGCGCTGCCTTTGATTTCATGATCGCCACGGTCAAGCGTCTGTTCGGCGAGGATGCACCCTGGTGTGCTGCCGGCATCGGCCCGGCGCAATATCTCCTGAACCAATGGTGCGTCGCCGGCGGTGGCCACGCCCGCACCGGCCTGGAAGACAACGTCCGCCTCGACCGCGACCGGCTCGCCCCCTCGAACGCCGCCCTCGTTGCCCGCGTCGCCGAACTCTGCGCCCGCCACGACCGCCCCATTGCCAGTGTTGCCCAGGCGCGTCAGATTCTGGGTCTCCGCCCGGCCTGATGGCTTTCATCTTGCCGCAAATATCCCACGGGGGTCCGGGGGTGTGAAACCCCCGGCGCTTGCAGAAAGAACCACCGATGCCCGCCGCAGCCGCCGACGCCGCCCTCTACCGCGACCTGTTCAACGATGCCGAAACCGCCGCGCTCTTCACCGAGACCGCCGAGATCCGTGCCATGCTGCTGGTCGAAGGCACGCTGGCCCGCGTGCAGGGACAGTTGGGCCTGATCCCGGCCGATGCCGCCGCCTTCATCGACCGCGCCAGCCGCGAAGTGCTGGTCGACCCCGCCGCCCTGGCGCCTGAAACCGCGCGCAACGGCGTCCCGGTGCCCGCGCTGCTGGCAGCCTTCCGCAAGGAAACCCAGGCGCCCGAACTGACCCGCTGGCTGCACTGGGGCGCCACCAGCCAGGACATCCTCGACACCGCCCTGGCGCTGCGCCTGCGTCGCGTGCTGGACCTGTGGGAGCGGCGGCTGGCCGCGCTGATCCAGGCGCTGGGTGCCCTGGCCCTGACACATGCCGATCTGCCGATGGCGGGCCGCACCTATGGTCAGGCCGCCACGCCCAGCAGTTTTGGCGCCCTGGTCGCCAGCTGGGGTCGCCCCTTGCTCGGCTGGCACGGCAAGATCGCGGACCTGCGGCCCGATCTGCTGGTGGTCTCGCTGTCGGGCGCCGCGGGCACGCTGTCGGCGATGGGCGATCAGGGGCCCGCGGTGCGGGCCGGGCTGGCACAGGCCCTGGGTCTGGCCGATCCGGGCCACTCCTGGCATGCCGAACGCGCCGGGATGGCCGCCTTTGCCGGCTGGATGGCCGGGCTGGCGGCCGCACTGGGCAAGCTGGGCGAGGATCTGATCCTCCTCGCGCAGACCGGGATCGCCGAGGTTCGGATCGCGGACGCGGGTGGTTCGTCGACCATGCCGCAGAAACAGAACCCGGTCGGAGCCTCGGCCCTGGTCGCTCTGGCGCGCCAGGTCATTGCCCTCTCCTCGCTGATGACCGGCGCCGGCCTGCACCGCCAGCAGCGCGACGGCGCCGCCTGGTTCACCGAATGGCTGACCCTGCCGCAGCTTTGCGTGTCGACCGGCAGGGCCCTGGCGCTGGCGGACGACCAGGCCCGGCGGCTGACCCCCGACGCCGCCGCGATGGCGCGTGGCCTGGCCCAGGACGGTGGCACGATCCTGGCCGAAGCCCTGACCTTCGCCCTGTCGGACCGAATGCCCCGGACCGAAGCCGAGGCGGCCGTGCGGACGCTGTGCGGCGAGGCGATGGCCAGCGGCACCGACTTGCGCCAACTCGCCGCCCGAGTCTGGCCGGGCATCGACTGGGACGCGCGGCTGCACCAGGGCATGATGGGTCAGGCCCCGGCCGAGGCGCGGGCCTTCGCAGCGCGCGCAAGACTGGATGGGTAAACAACCCGGCCTGAATCAATACGGCAGTCCGGTGTAATTCTCGGCCCACAGCCGCTGCGCCGTGGCATTGGCAAACAGATGCGCCAGTTCCGATTGCTGCATCCGGCGGTCATAGTCGGAATGGTCCGGGAAGTTGTGCAGCAGCATGGTCATCGACCAGCTGAACCGCATCGCCTGCCAGATCCGCGCCAGCGCGCGGTCGGAATAGCGATCCAGCGCCGCGGCCTGACCTTTCCGAAAGAAGGCCTGCAAAGATTCGCTCAGATAGAACACGTCCGAGGCTGCCAGGTTCAGCCCCTTGGCCCCGGTTGGCGGCACGATATGCGCGGCATCACCTGCCAGGAACAGCCGTCCGTACCGCATCGGCTCGCTGACGAAACTGCGCAGCGGCGCGATGGATTTCTCGATCGAAGGCCCGGTGACCAGGCGCGCCGCCACATCGTGCGGCATTCGCGCCTTGAATTCCTGCCAGAAGGCCTCATCCGACCAATCCTCGACCGTGTCGCTCAGCGGCACCTGCACGTAATAGCGGCTCAGCATCGGGTTCCGCATCGAGGCCAGGGCAAAGCCGCGCGGGTTGCGGGCATAGATCAGTTCGTCCGACACCGGCGGGGTGCGCGACAGAATGCCAAGCCAGCCGAAGGGATAGACCTTTTCGAATTCCCGACGGATGCCCCGGGGAATGGCCTGGCGGCTGACCCCGTGGAACCCGTCGCAGCCCGCGATCACCTCGCAGTCCAGCCGCCGGGGCCGGCCCTGATGGGTGAATGTCACATGGGGCGCATCACTGGTCACGTCGTGCAGCGCCACATCCTCGGCCTCGGTCAGGATCGTGGCGCCGATGGCATCCTGCGCGTCATAAAGGTCGCGCGTCACCTCCGTCTGGCCATAGACCATCACCCCCCTGCCGCAGGCCTGCTTGAAATCCAGCCGGAACAGCGTCTCGCCATCGGCGATCTGGGTGCCGTCATGCGGATGCCCCTCCGCCGCCATCCGCGCGCCGACACCCGCCTCGTTCAGCAGATCGACCAGCCCGTATTCCAGCACCCCGGCACGGATGCGGCCCAGCACGTAATCCCGGGACTTTCGCTCCAGCACAACGGTCGCAATGCCCGCCCGGTTCAGCAGTTGCGACAACAAGAGG
>JAKALB010000047.1 GCA_021813365.1 Pseudomonadota bacterium
TCCGATCTCCCGTCCTCCATCGTCTGGGTCAGGGTGGCTATGCCCGAAACGACGGATGCCACGAAATCCATCCGGTCGCCCGACCAGATCACCGTCTGGCCCGCCTGGAAGCTGCGGTAGTATTTCATCTGCTCCAGCCGGGCCAGTTCGTCGGCCTCGCAGCGCGCGCACACGGCCCGGTGGCGGATCGGGCAATCACCACAATTCGGAGCAGACAGTTTCGGATCGTGATGGGCCATGGGGATCACCTTACTTGATCTGCGTCAAAGACACAGCGCTCACACACGTCTTTAGCCTATGTCGATGGCTAAGCAATCACAACTCGCCCGCCTCGGGCTTTTTGACGCGCGCGTCCCGCGCTATACGAGTTATCCCACCGCACCGCAGTTTGGAACTGCCATAGGTCCGGCGCATTTCGCCGAGTGGGTCGCCCGGGTCCGACCGGGCAGCGAGATCTCGCTCTATTTGCACGTGCCCTTCTGCCGCAGGCTGTGCTGGTTTTGCGCCTGCCGCACGCAGGGCACCTCGTCGGATGCGCCCGTGGTGGCCTATGCCGCCACGCTGCGGTCCGAAATCGCCCTGTTGGCCCGCCACCTGCCCAGGGGCGTGACCCTGTCGCGCCTGCATTGGGGCGGTGGCACGCCCACGCTCTTGTCACCGGTTCTGATTGGCCAACTGACCGAGGCCATCTTCAATGTCACCCCCATGGCCCCCGGCGGCGAGTTCTCGGTGGAAATCGACCCGGACGAGATCGACGCCCCCCGTCTGGACGCGCTGGTCGCGGCGGGCATGAACCGGGCCTCGATCGGGGTGCAGGATTTCGACCCCGAAATCCAGAAGGCCATCGGACGCGAGCAAAGCTATGAGCTGACCGCCCGCGTGGTGGGCCTGATCCGCGACCGCGGCGTGAGAAGCCTGAACGCCGACATCCTGTTCGGCCTGCCGCACCAGACGTCCAGCCGGATCAGTTCCTCGGTGGAAAGGCTGCTGACGCTGCAACCCGACCGGGTGGCGCTCTACGGCTATGCCCATGTGCCATGGATGAGCCGCCGTCAGCAGATGATCCCGTCGGACGCGATGCCCACGCCGCAAGAGCGCCTTGGCCTGTTCGAAACCGCCGCCGCCCTGTTTCAGGACGCGGGCTATGACGCCGTGGGCATCGACCATTTCGCCAGACCCGACGACGGGTTGGCCATTGCCGCCCGCACCGGAAGGCTGCGCCGCAATTTCCAGGGCTATACCGATGACCTGGCCCCGACGCTGATCGGGCTTGGCGCCTCGTCGATCTCGCGCTTCCCGCAGGGCTTCGCCCAGAACGCTTCGGGCACATCCGACCACACCAGGGCGATCCGCGAGGGCCATTTCTCGACACATCGCGGCCATGCCTTCAGCGCCGAAGACCGGCTGCGCGGCAGGATCATCGAGGCGCTGATGTGCGATTTCACCGTCGACCTGAGGGAGGTCGAGCGCGACTTCGGCCTGGACCCTGCCCGCCACCTGACCCTGTTCCGGGATGCGGTGGCCGTTTTCGGCGATCTGGTGCGCCTCACCGAGGATCGCTTCACGATCATCCCCGAGGGCCGGCCACTCGCCCGCATGGTGGCGCGGGTCTTCGACGCCTATGACCCTGGCGCCGCCAGGCATTCGGCGGCGATCTGAGTGGCAGGCCCCGGGGGTTTCACACCCCCGGGCCCCCGTGGGATACTTGACCCAAGTTGAAGGGGTCAGGCTTGTCAGCCAGGCCCGAATCCCTCGACCCATTTGACCAGCCGCGGCAGGCAGCGGGTTTTCAGGTCATAATGGGCCAGCGCCGTCGCCCTTGCAGCATCGCGCAATGGCCGGGCGGCAGCGGGGTTGGCCAGGGCCTCGATCAGGGTGGCCGACCAGGCGGGCACGTCGAAGAAATCGACCAGCGTGCCGTTCTGGCCATGAACGATGACCTCTTCCACCGGCCTGGTGCGGCTTGCCACGACATGCGCGCCGCAGGCCATCGCCTCGATCATCGACCAGGACAGCACGAAGGGATAGGTCAGGTAGGCATGGGTCCGGGTCACCTGCATCAGGCTGACGAACTGGTCGTAGGGCAGTTTGCCCACGAAATGCACCCGGTCCATCGGCAGCCGGTCGCGCACTTCGTTCAGGATGGTTTCCTTCCAGCCCTTCTGGCCCTTTGGCGTGCCGCCATAGCTGACCTCGTCTCCGCCGACCAGCACGACCTGGGCATCGGGCCGGGCGGCCAGGACTTCGGGGAGGGCACGCAGGAAGATATGATAGCCGCGGTACGGTTCCAGGTTGCGGTTGACGAAACTCAGCACCTCGTCTCCGGCCCGCACCAGCCGGCCGCCGGGCAGGGTGAAGGTGGCTTCCGGGTTCGGCCGGCAGACATCGGTGTTCACCCCGTCGTGGATCACATCGATCATCCGGCGCAGAGCAGGCGGATAGGTCGAGGCCTGCCAGAACGTGGGCGACAGCCCGGCGTCGGCATGCAGAAGCGCCTGGCCGAGATGCGCCGCACGGCCCTGGGCGATCATCACCTGGTCGAAACCGGGCGGGTTGAATTCGGTGTCGAAGCCGACATCCGCGCCGCGCCCGCGATAGTAGAACTCGGCATAGATCAGAAGCCTGGCTTCCGGCCAGACCTCTTTCAGGAACAGGGGCTCGCCCCAGCCGGAATGGGCAAAGATCACGTCCGGCACATAATTGTGCTGATTGCGCATCTGCATCGCCGCCCGGGCCACCGTGACACCGCGATCCGACATCTGGGTATAGTTGCGCCCCAGCCGGGTGGCGGCCGGGTCCACGGCTTCCGGCTGATGCTTGTATTTCATCACCGGAATCTCGCTGGCTCGGGAATTGGCCAGATCGGTCAGGGCCAGGCATTCATGGCCGCGCGCCTTCAGGGCAGGGGCAAGATGCAGGAACTGGCCGGGAAAGTTCTGGTGAACGAACAGGATCTTCATGCGCCGAAGGCCGCCTTGATGAGCGTCCTGGTATAGTCGGACTTCGGGTTTTCGAAAACCTCTGCCGCCAGGCCCGCCTCTACCACGTCACCAGCCTGCATCACCATCACGCGATGCGACAAGGCCCGGATCACGCGCAGGTCATGGCTGATGAAGATATAGGCCAGCCCCCATTTGCGCTGCAATTCGCGCAGAAGCTCGACGATCTGAACCTGCACCGTCATGTCCAGGGCGCTGGTCGGTTCGTCAAGCACCACCAGTTTCGGCCGCAGGATCATCGCCCGGGCGATGGCGATGCGTTGCCGCTGTCCACCCGAGAATTCATGCGGATAGCGCCCCATCGTCGCCGGATCCAGGCCAACCTCGTGCATGATCTCGGCCACCATGTCGCGGCGATCGCGACCCGGCTCCAGCCCATGCACGCCCAGGCCCTCGGCGATGATCTGTTCTGCCGTCATCCGGGGCGAAAGGCTGCCGTAAGGATCCTGGAACACCATCTGCAGATCGCGGCGCAGATCGCGCAGGGCGTGGCCCGAGACGGGGCCCAGATCGCGGCCGAGAAAAGCCACCCGGCCGGTGAAGGGAACCAGTTTCAGGATCGCCAACGCCAGCGTCGTCTTGCCCGATCCGCTCTCGCCCACGATGCCCAGGGTTTCCCCGGCGCGGACATGCAGCGTCGCGCTGTTGACTGCCTTAACATGGCCCACGGTGCGGCGCAGGAAGCCGCGGGTGATCGGGAACCAGACGCGCAGATCCCGAGTCTCGGCCACCACCGCCGCGCCCTGGGGCACGGGTTCGGGCAGGCCCCGCGCCTCGGCCGCGAGCAGCTTTTGTGTATAGGGATGCCGGGGGGCCGTGAAAATCTCGCCGGTCGCACCCTGTTCCACGATCTCGCCCGCCTGCATCACGCAGACCCGATCCGCGATCCGCCGCACGATATTCAGGTCATGCGTGATGAATAGCATCGACAGGCCTTCGGATCGCTTCAGTTCGGCCAGAAGCTCGAGGATCTGCGCCTGGATCGTCACATCGAGCGCGGTCGTCGGCTCATCCGCGATCAGCAGCTTGGGTCCGTTGGCCAGCGCCATCGCGATCATCACCCGCTGCCGTTGCCCACCCGACAATTGATGCGGATAGGCCCCCATCCGGCTTTCCGCCTCACGGATGCCGACCTTGTGCAGCAGTTCGACCACCCGCGCCCGCGCCCCGGCGCCCCGCAGACCCTGATGCAGACCCAGGCTTTCGGTGATCTGGCGTTCGATCGTGTGCAGCGGGTTCAGGCTGGTCATCGGCTCCTGGAAGATGAAGCTGATCTCGTTGCCGCGCACCCGCTGCAATTCGGCATCGGGTGCGCCCGACAATTCCCGCCCCTGGAATTTCACCGATCCCTGCACCCGGGCCGCCCGCGGCAGCAGCCGCACCGTCGCCAGCGCCGTGACCGACTTGCCCGACCCGCTTTCGCCCACCAGCGCCACGGTTTCGCCCGGCTCCACGCGGAAGGACACGCCCTTCACCGCCAGAACCTCGGCCCCGTCCTGGGGGAAGCCGATGCCCAGCCCCTCGACCTCCAGCAGGGTCATTGAAAGGTCTTTCTGGGGTCGAACGCATCGCGCACCCCTTCGAAGATGAAGATCAGCAGACACAGCATCAGCGCAGACGAGGTGAAGGCCGCAAAGGTCAGATGCCTGGCCTGCAGGTTCGATTGCGCCTGGCTGGCCAACTCTCCCAGTGAAGGGTAGCTGGGCGGCAATCCGTATCCCAGATAGTCAAGCCCGGTCAGCGTGCCGATCGTGCCCACAACGACAAAGGGCATCATCGTCAGGGTCGACACCATCGCATTCGGCAGCAGGTGCCGCCACATGATCACCCGGTCTGGCACACCCAGCGCCCGCGCTGCCCGGACGTATTCGAAATTCCGTGCCCGCAGGAATTCGGCCCGCACCAGTCCGGTGAGGCCCATCCAGCCAAAGAACACGATCAGCGCCATCAGCAAGCCGAAACTCATCGTCCAGATGGCGCCGACGATGATGATGACATAAAGGCTCGGGGTCGATCCCCAGATCTCGATCACCCGTTGGAAGATCAGATCGGTCAGCCCGCCGAAATAGCCCTGGATCGCCCCGGCCGCGATGCCGATGACCGAGGTCAGCAGGCTGACGATCAGCCCGAAACTGACCGAGATGCGAAATCCGTAGATCACCCGCGCCAGCACATCCCGCGCCGTATCATCGGTGCCCAGCCAGTGCCGGCTGTCAGGCGCCGAAGGCGCAGCCGCCCCGCCCAGATCATTGATCGTATTGAATTTGTAGGGAATCGGCGGCCAGAGTATCCAGCCCTTGTGGAACCCTTCGGCCCCCTCCAGCCTGCCCAGCTCGGCCGCCTGCACCGTCGCGTCGGGCGCATCAAGACACTCCTGCAGCCCTCCGGTCACGATCAGGCATTGCACGATCGGGTCGCGATAGTTTGCCTCGGTCCGGAAGTCGCCGCCGAAATCCTTCTCGGAGTAGAACCGCAGGAAGGGCGCGCGCCACTGGCCCTGATAGCTGACCAGCAGGGGATGGTCATTGGCCAGCAGTTCCGCCCCCAGCGACAGACCGTAAAGGATGGCGAACAGGATCAGCGACCAATAGGCCCGCCTGTTGGCCTTGAAGTTCCGCCAGCGCCGTTCATTCAGGGTCCGCGCCGCCATCTCAGCCCCGAGTCTCGAAATCGATGCGCGGGTCGACCAGCACATAGGTCAGATCGGAAATGATGCCCATCACCAGCCCGATCAGGCCAAAGGCGAACAGCGTGCCGAACACGATCGGATAATCCCGCTGCACCGCCGAGTTGAAGCCCAGCAGCCCCAGGCCATCCAGCGTGAATATCCGCTCGATCAGCAGCGACGAGCCGAAGAAGATGCCAAGAAACGCCGCCGGAAATCCGGAAATGACGATCAACATCGCATTGCGGAACACATGGCCATACAGGACCCGGCGCTCGGACAGGCCCTTGGCCCGGGCGGTCATCACGTAATGCTTGCCGATTTCGTCCAGGAAGGAATTCTTGGTCAGCAAGGTCAACGTGGTAAAGGCCGACACCAGTTGCGCCGTCACCGGCAGCACGATGTGCCACAGATAGTCGGTCAGCTTGCCCCAGAGGGACAACGTCTCCCAATTCTCGGAAACGATGCCCCGCAGCGGGAAGATCTTCATGAAACTGCCGCCCGCGAACAGTTCCAGCAGGATCAGCGCAAACAGGAAGGACGGGATCGAATAGGCCCCGATGATGATGCCGCTGGTCCAGACGTCGAACCGGCTGCCGTCTTTCACCGCCTTGCGGATACCCAGCGGAATCGAGATCAGATAGGCCAGCACCGTCGACCACAGCCCCAGCGTGATCGAGACCGGCATCTTTTCCAGGATCAGATCCACCACGCTGGTCGACCGGAAATAGCTTTCGCCAAAGTCGAACCGCAGATATTTGCCCATCATGATGAAGAACCGCTCGATCGCGGGGATCTTCTCCTTGTGGCAGGCGGGATCCTTCAGGTTCGGCTCGCCCAGGAAACCTGCATCGCAGACGATCCGGGCAAAGCCGAACTCGACCTCCAGCTTGGCGATGAACTCGGGCGGCAGGCCCCGCGCCCCGATGTAGTCGCTGCCCTGCGACTGGTCAGCGGCGCCCAGATCGGCGCCGGCACCCTTCACGTCGCCAAGACGCTGATCTTCCAGCTTGGCCGCGATCTGCTGGATCGGGCCGCCGGGCACGAACTGGGTCAGGGTGAAGTTGATCACCATGATCCCCAGCAGGGTGGGAATCACCAGCAGCAGCCGGCGCAGGATGTAGGCTGCCATGACGTCCCTTGCTTACTTCAACGCACCCGCAGCCTTCAGCTTCTCGGCCTTTTCGGCATTGAACCACCAGAAGCTCAATTCACCCAGCGCATAGGGCGGCAGCTCGGGGTGTTCGTACATGTCGTAATAGGCCAACGTGTACACGTTCTTATACCACTGCGGCACCCAGATCCTTTCGCGCAGCAGCACCCGGTCCAGCGCCTTGGCGGCCACGACCATCTCGTCCTTGGTCTTGGCGGCCTTGGCCACTTCGATCAGCTGATCGACCGCCTTGGATGCCAGGCCCACCCGGTTGTAGGACGAGTTGTTGGCGGTCGAGGATCCGAACTGCTGGGTCATGTCATCGCCCAGTTCGTATCCCGTGGAGAGGTTGTCCACGATCATGTCGAAGTCGAAGTTCGGCGGGTCGATACGCTCGCTCATCTGCGCGTCGTCCACATCGGTCAGCGTGGCATCGACCCCCAGTGCCTTCAGGTTCTCGACATAGGGGTTGATGATGCGATCCCAGGCCGGGTCGGCGTTCAGGAATTCGACCTTCAGCGTCTCGCCCTTTGCGTTGCGCCGCAAGCCATCGTCGCCCACGGACCAGCCGGCCTCATCCAAGAGCGCACTGGCCTTGCGCAGATTGGCCCGATCCAGCTGTGTCTCGCCCGAAACGGGCGCCCGGATCGGCTCGTCCGTCAGGATCGAGGCATCCACCAGCCCCTGATCGACCAGGGGCTGCAACAACGCCTTCTCGGCATCGCTGGGCACGCCGGACGCTGCCAGATAGCTGTTTTCCCAGAACGAGTTGATCCGCGCGTAGAGTCCGTAGAACAACGTCTGGTTCGACCATTCGAAGTTGAACATCAGCCCGATCGCTTCGCGCACCCGCGGGTCCTGGAACTTTTCGCGCCGCAGGTTGAAGATGAAGCTCTGCCCGTTGGCCTTGTTGCCATTGGGCAGTTCGACCTTCTGCACCCATTTGTTGGTGATCGCCGGGAAATCATACCCCGTCGCCCAGTTCTTCGACGAATTCTCGATCCGGAACGTGTAGTTCCCCGCCTTGAAACCTTCGAACATCGCGGCCGGATCGCCGTAATATTCGAAGCGGATCGTATCGAAGTTGTTCTGACCCTTGTTGATGTTCAGCTTCTCGCCCCAGTAATCCGGGTTCCGCTTCCAAACGATGGTCTGACCGGCATCGAAATGGTCCAGCATGTATGGCCCGGTGCCCATGAAGGGCTCCATGCTGCTTTCTTCCAGGTTCTGCTTGTGCGCCTCGTAATAGGCTTTCGAGAACACCAGATTCGACCCCATCTGCGCCGGCATGTCGCGATAGGGGATGCCCGGCTTGAAGCTGAACTTGATCTTCAGCGGCCCAAGGATTTCCACCTTGTCGATCTGGGTTTCCAGAATGGTGCGGAAATCGGAAATGCCGTGGTTGCGGAACAGATCGAAGGTGAAGGCCACATCCTCGGCCGTCATCGGCGTGCCATCCTGGAACTTCACATCGTCGCGCAGGTTGAAGATCACCCACGACCGGTCCTCCGGATATTCGATCGTGGTGCACAACAGGCAATAAGAGGCGCCGATCTCGTCGGCCACGCCGGTCATCAGCGATTCATACGGCAGGGTCGAGCCGGCGGCCGGGTTGCCCTTCACGGTATAGCCATTCACCGAATCGAAGGTGCCAAAGGCCGATTCGGCAATTTCCCCGCCCTTGGGGGCGTTCGGGTTCACATAGGACGGCACGAAATCGGGCCCGTATTTCAGATCGCCAAAGGTCGAGATGCCATGGCTGATGATGATCTTCTGAGCCTCGGCCCGGGTCTGGCCCGCCGTCACCGCCAGCCCGATCGCCAGCAGACCCGCCCCGGCCCAGCGCAGTATCGCACCGTTGTGCCGCACCGCCGCAACTTCACGGACCACAGAATGCTTGCCCATCAAAGACCTCCCACGCCAGCCGTCGCTTCAGACCAAGCTAGTGCGAAACCCGCCGGCGCGACAAGAAGCGAATGCGTGAAGCCGGTTGCCGGAATGCAAAGGGCCGCCCCTGGGGCGGCCCCGATGCCGGCTTGGCTGCGATTACTGCAGCGTTGCCAGATAGGCGATGATGTTGGCACGGTCTTCCGGCTTGGGCAGGCCCGCAAAGCCCATCTTGGTGTTGGGCATGTAGGTCTTCGGGCTTTTCAGGAAAGCATACAGGTTTTCCGGGGTCCATGGCGCCGAGTCGGCCTTCATCGCCTCGGAATAGCCAAAGCCTTCGACCCCGCCGCGAGCCCGGCCGACCACGCCGTTCAGATGCGGGCCGGTGGCATTGGTCCCGTCGATCTTGTGGCAGGCCTTACACTTGCCGAACAGCTTTTCCCCAGCCGCGACATCGGCTGCCGCCGAGACATCCGCATAGGCCGGGTCATTCGAGGCCGCCGCCGCATCGCCGGTCGCGGCCGCCGGTGCCGCTTCCGTCGTCGCCACGGTATAGGCCTGGGGCTGCCCCTCGCCGCCGCCATAGTACAGCACCTCGGCTGCCCAGTTGGCGAACAGGTAGATCAGCAGCGCACCGCATACCCCACCCACCACCTTCGTCAATGTCATCGTGTCGAACATGTCGCGCTGTCCCTTGGCCGGTTTGGTCCGGGTTCTACCCGCTTCCCCGATCCGGTTTCAAGGTGTAGTAGCGCGACCAATCGCCCCGACACGGGGTTTTTTCGGGAAGGGGCCATAAGTTGACCGGAAAGATCGCCTTTCAGGGAGAACCGGGCGCCTATTCCCACCAGGCCTGCCGCCAGTCGCGCCCCCAGATGGAGGCCGTTCCCTGCGCCACCTTCGAGGAGGTGATCGACCAGGTCCGCTCTGGCGCCTGCGATCTGGGCATGCTGGCGGTCGAGAATTCGACCTATGGCAGGGTGGCCGACGTGCACTCGCTGCTGCCGCATTCCGGCCTGCACATCGTCGACGAAGCCTTCGTGCGCGTGCATATCTCGCTGCTCGCGGTCAGGGGCGCCCGGCTGGATCAGGTGCGCCGCGTGCGCTGCATGTCGATCCTGCAGGGCCAGGCCCGCGGCTTCATCAAGACCCACGGGCTGGCCACGATGAACTGGCATGACAATGCCGCCGCCGCCCGCGAAGTCGCGCGTCTGGGCGACCCGACCGAAGCCGCCCTGGCCTCGGCGCTGGCCGGCGAGATCTATGGCCTGGATGTGCTGGCCGACCAGATCGAGGATCAGGCCAACAACACGACACGCTTCCTGGTCATGGCGCGTCAGCCCGATTATTCCCGCCGCGCCCCGGTGATGATGACGACCTTCATATTCCGGGTCCGCAACATCCCGGCTGCGCTCTACAAGGCGCTGGGCGGTTTTGCGACCAACGGCGTGAACATGACCAAACTGGAAAGCTACATGGTTGGCGGCAGCTTCACCGCGACCGAGTTCTACGCCGACATCGAGGGCCACCCCGAAGACGAGAACGTCAAGCGTGCGCTGGAAGAACTGGCCTATTTCTCCTCGGCCTTCGAAATCCTGGGCGTCTATCCCGCCGACCGCCCGCGCGACTGAGATGGGCGATCCATCGGCCGACCTTCACCGCCGGCGGATCCGGTCTTCCAGCTCCAGAACGAAATGGCTGACCCGCGACTGGAATTTGCGTTCGACCCGCGTCCTGGCCAGTTTCAGAGACTGGACATAGAATTTGGCGGCCAGGGTCTTGGGCTTCACCTCGACCTGGATCTGCAGCCGGGTGCGCTTGACCGAAAGCTCCACCAGGTCGATCACGATCCGGGCGTCCGCCATGGCGGACATCGCCGCCAGGTCCAGCCTCGACGGCGCATCCAGCCGGTCGATGCGCAGCGTCGCCGTGCGGTCCTTGCCGTGATAGCGGAATTTCGACACCCAGGTCATGCCCGGGCCCGGCGCGGTCAACCGGTCGGTCCGTGTGACATCGGCCCCGCGCCGCATGGCCGCCCGTTCCCACTGGTCGATGTTCACCAACTCCTGAAACACCCGGTCGATCGGGGTTTCGACGTCATATCGGCTGGCAAGCTTCATGCAGGTTCCTCAGCGGCCGGCGCCACGAGCGTGGCGGTGACAGTCTTCCCTCAATCCAGGCGGTCCGCAAGCCAGTTGGCGATCAGGAACTGGGCGATCGCCCCCTTGCGTGAGGCGCGGATCTCGGGGTGTTGCCCGGCAAGGGCCGTCACCATCTCTTCCCGCGTCACCCAGCGGGCATCCTCCAGTTCCTCCGGGTCCAGCGTGATCTGCTCGGTCAAGGCTTCGGTCCGGCAGCCCAGCATCAACGAGGCCGGAAAGGGCCAGGGCTGGCTGGCCAGATATCCCACTTCGCCACAAAGCACGCCGGTCTCTTCCCGCACCTCGCGGCGCACCGCGGCTTCGATCGTCTCGCCAGGTTCGACAAAGCCGGCCAGGCAGGAATACATCCTCTCCGGCCAACCCTTGCCGCGGCCCAGCAGCAGCCGGTTGCCGCGCGTCACCAGCATGATGACCACCGGATCGGTGCGCGGAAAGTGAACGGCCGCACAGACCGGGCATGTCCGCTGCCAGCCGCCGTGCGAGAGGTCCGATTTCGCCCCGCAGGCCGCGCAGAAACCATGCCGGTTGTGCCACTCGACCAACGCCCGCGCCATGGCTGCCAGTTCGCCATCCCGCGCCGGCAAAGCCACCATCACGGCGCGCAACTCCTGAAATGCCCAGGTATCGGGCACTCCCGGATGCCCCTGCCGGCCTGCATCGAACAGGCCCGCTGACAGGGCTTCCGCTTCCGCCACTGGCTGCCAACTCGAGATATCCAGGGCAAACAGCCCGCGTCCCGCGGCGTCGCGACCCAGGAACAGCCGCTCGCGGCCCGGCGCCAGCACCGGATCGTCCGGCGCCAGCCAGCCCAGCGCATCCTCTCCGGCCATCAGCACCCGGCCGCGCCACAGCGGCAGAACCCGCCCGGCCGGCCACAGCGCCTCCAGTGCAGCCGCATTGCCCCGCAACTCGCCCGCCCGGTCCAGGCCCGAGCCACCAAATGTCACCGCCTCTGCCCCGATCACGGCGCCTCCCCGACTGGCCTCCACATGCCGCGGCTTGATGCCATGCCCCGGCCCTGCCGCCAAGCCCCGGACCGCCCCGGGAGTCCTGCGGCCTTTTTGCAACCACGAGGCGAATAGGCAGGATTTTCGGCGCCATGGGCTTTTCAGTCCGCGCGATTGATGGGACCCTTGACCCTGGGAGTCGCGGCGTCGCGGCACTGCGACGGTCGGCTCGAGCAGAGCCTCCGCTTGGGGACGGGCACGGTTCGAATGGGGACGACCGGGAAACCGATTGCGCCTGGCAGGGTGCGTTTGCGCCTGTTGGCCACCAGCGATGTGCATGCCCATCTGCTGGCCTGGGACTATTACGCCGACCGCCCCGCACCAGGCCGCGGCCTGGCCCGGCTGGCCACCCTGGCCGCCCGGGCACGCCGTGGTGCCGACCTCAGCCTGCTGGTGGACAACGGCGATTTCCTGCAAGGCTCACCCCTGGGCGATGCGGCGGCCCTTGGCGCCGCCCTGGACCAGGGCCGGAATCCGATCGTCGCGGCGATGAACGCCATGGGCTATGACGCCGCGGCGCTGGGCAACCATGAATTCAGCCACGGTCTGGACAGGCTGATGGCCGCCGCCGCCCAGGCGAAGTTTCCCATCCTTTCGGCCAATATCCTGACCACCCGCGGCGCGGCGCCCGAAGCCGACCGAACGCTCTTTCCCGCCACCGCCCTGATTGCCCGCAGCGTCGCGGGCCGCAGCCTGACCGTGGGCCTGATCGGCCTGACTCCGCCCCAGACCCTGGCCTGGGAGGCCAACCACATCGACCGCCCGCTGTTTGCACGCAGCATCGTCGAGGCCGCTTCGGCCCAGGCACGCAGCCTGCGCGCCCGGGGTGCCGATATCGTCGTGGCGCTGTGTCATGCCGGCATCCGCTGGAACGAGACCGATCCGGTCGACAACGAGGCCGCGGCCGTGGCGGGCCTGGCCGGAATCGACGCCGTGGTGGCCGGGCACAGCCACCGCATCTTTCCCGACCCCGACCTGGAACTCCGGCCGGGCTTTGACCCCAAACGTGGCCGCATTCATGGCCGCCCGGTGGTTGCGCCGGGCTTCTTTGGTTCGCATCTGGGGGTGATCGATCTGGTTCTGGCACCCGACGACCGCGGCTGGAAGATCACCGGCCGCCGCGCCCGCCTGATTCCCGTGGCCCGGCGCAATGCCGACGGCCGTCTGGCCGCACTGGCCCCGGAAGACACCGATCTGCGCGCCATCGCGCTGCCCGCACATGACGCCACCCGCACCTGGGCCGGGCAGACCATCGGGGCCAGCCCGCATCGGATGTCCACCCATTTCGCCCTGGTCGCCCCGTGCGAGGCGGTTCGCCTGGTCGCCCGCGCCAAGGCGCTGGCGGTGCGTGCCGCGCTGGCGGGCACGCTCCATGCCGATCTGCCGATCCTGGCCGCTTCGGCACCCTATCGCGCCGGCGGGCGCGGCGGTGTGGACAATTACTCGATCCTGCCGCGCGGCCCGCTCAGCCTGCGCAACCTGGCCGACATCTACCCCTTTCCAAACTCGATCGTCGCGCTTCGGCTGACCGGTGCCGAGGTGATCCGCTGGCTGGAACGTGCCGCTGGCCTGTTCCAGCGCATTTCGCCCGGCGCGCAGGATGTCCCGCTGATCGATCCGTCCTTTCCCTCTTTCAACTTCGACTCGATCGAGGGGCTGAGCTATCGTTTCGCCCTGGATCAGCCCGCGCTTTATGACCACCGCGGCCAACCCACAGGCTCCGGCCAGGGGCGCCTGCGCGACGTGCGGCTGAACGGCCAGCCACTGGACCCCGCCCAGCCGTTGATCCTGGCGACCAATACCTACAGGCTGTCGGGTGCAGGCGGATTTGCAGCCGATCTGACCGACCGCGCCCTGCCGCTGCACCGCGAATTCAGCCGCGACGCGCTACGGCACTACATCGCCCGGCTCGGCCAGCTACCGCCACCCCTGCCGCCGAACTGGGGCTTCATGCCCATGCCCGGCACCAGCGTCGTGATCGAAAGCGCCGCCCGCGCCGTCGAATTCCTGGATCAGGTCCAGGGTCTGGCCATCCGGCCGATCGGGCCGGGCAAAGACGGGTTCCACCGCTTTCGCCTGACCCTTGGTTAGGTTAGGACGGAGGCATGTCCGATCTGCCCGCCCCCCCGTTTGATGCCATCCTGTTCGACCTGGACGGGACACTGATCGACACCGAAAGCCTGGCCATCGCTTCGGGCGTTGCCGCCTTCGCCCAGACCGGTTTTGCCGTACGCGAGGATTTCATGCACCGCCTGGTCGGCAAGGATCACGCCGCATCAGCCGAAATCATCCGCGCTCATCTGCCCGCCATCGACCTGGCCGAGTTTGATCGGCACTGGCGCCACCTGTTCAACCTGGCGGTCGACCGTGGCCTGCCGCTGAAGCCGGGGGCCGAGGCGCTACTGGACCGGCTTGCCCATCTGCCACGCGGTCTGGTCACCTCATCGCGCCGCGACGAGGCGCATCGCAAGCTGCGGATCGCGGGCATCGCCCGGCATTTCCAGATCGTCATCACCTGGGATGACGTGACCGCCGCCAAGCCCGCCCCCGACCCCTATCTGCTGGCCGCCGAGCGCCTGGGGGTCGACCCGGCCCGCTGTCTGGTGTTCGAAGACAGCGAAACCGGGGCCGAAGCCGCCCACCGCGCCGGATGCCGCGTGGTGCAGGTGCCCGATGTGGTGCCATCGGACGGGACCTGGGCGCATCATCTGGCCGAGGATCTGCTGGCCGGAGCGATCGCGGCGGGGCTGATTTGCTGAAGCCGGCCTGACGGTGCGGATTGCGTGGCGGCCCAAAGGGATTTGCGGCCGCCGCGGCCGTGCCCCACAAAGCCGGCATCACCTCTCCCCCAAGCTTGCGAATCCCCGGCCCTGCCCCTATATCGACGGCTGAGAGGTTGGCGCGGGCAGACGCCTCGCCAACCCGGTCAGGTCCGGAAGGAAGCAGCCGTAACGAGTCCCGCCTGGGTCGCTGTCAGCCTCTCACCCCAAGTCGGGCATGAAACCCGGCTCACCCCACCCGGAAATCAACTGCGATGGACGCCGCCTCTGCCGGGCCCTAACCTGTGGCCAGCCCCGAATCCGGATCCGCGATGACCGACACCCCCGCCTACCGCGTCCTGGCCCGCAAATACCGGCCGCAGACCTTTGCCGACCTCGTCGGTCAGGAAGCGATGGTCCGCACCCTGAAGAATGCCTTTGCGGCAGGCCGGATTGCGCAGGCCTTCATCCTGACCGGCATCCGCGGCATCGGCAAGACCACCACGGCCCGCATCGTCGCCAAGGGCCTGAACTGCATCGGCCCCGACGGCACCGGCGGCCCCACCACCGAGCCCTGCGGAGTCTGCGAACCCTGCATCGCCATCGCCGAGGGCCGCCATCTCGACGTGATGGAAATGGACGCGGCCTCTCAGACCGGTGTGGCCGACATCCGCGAAATCATCGACAGCGTGCACTACCGGGCAGTCTCGGCCCGCTACAAGATCTACATCATCGACGAAGTTCACATGCTGTCGATCAACGCCTTCAACGCGCTTCTGAAGACGCTGGAAGAGCCCCCCGCGCATGTGAAGTTCATCTTCGCCACCACCGAGATCCGCAAGGTTCCCGTCACCGTCCTGTCCCGCTGCCAGCGGTTCGATCTGAAGCGGATCGAACCGGAAGTGATGATGGACCTGCTTTCGCGCATCGCCGCCGCCGAAGGCGCCGAACTGTCGCAAGGCGCGCTTGCCCTGATCACCCGCGCTGCCGAAGGCTCGGCCCGGGATGCGACCTCGCTGCTGGATCAGGCCATTTCCAATGGCTCGGGCAAGGTCGAAACCGATCAGGTTCGCATCATGCTGGGCCTCGCCGACCGATCCCGCGTGCTTGACCTGTTCCAGATGATCCTGCGTGGCCAGGCGCAAGAGGCGCTCGCCGAACTCTCGGCGCAATATGCCGACGGGGCCGACCCGCTGGCCGTCCTGCGCGACCTGGCCGAGGTGGCGCACTGGCTTTCCGTGCTGAAGATCACCCCGGAAGTGGCCGAAGACCCCACCACCCCGCCTGACGAACGCGACCGGGGCCGGGCCATGGCGGAATCCCTCGGCATCTCGACCCTCAGCCGGTTCTGGCAGATGCTGCTGAAGGCGATCGAGGAAGTGGCCCTCGCGCCCAACGCGATGATGGCTGCCGAGATGGCGATCATCCGGCTGACCCATGTGGCCGAACTGCCGGAACCGGAAAAACTGGTCCGCAGCCTGCAACGCAGCGCGCCCCAGGCACCGGGCAGCTCGCCGGTTGTCGGCGGGGCGCCGGCAGGTGGTGGCGGCTCGACCCTGCTGCACAGCCCCGCGATGGCGCCGTCTCTGCCAGCCCGCGGCCCGGTTGCGCAGCGGGTTCCCGATGCGCCCCCCCTGGCCGATCCGCTGCTGGGCCTGAGCAGTTTTGACGCGCTGGTCGAACTGATCCGCGAAAAGCGCGATCTGAAACTGCTGCACGAGGTCGAAACCGGTCTCCGCCTGGCCCGCTATGCGCCGGGCCGCATCGAATTCGAACCCGCCCCCGGCGCTGCACCCGACCTGGCCGCGCGCCTGGCGCAACGTCTGCAAGGCTGGACCGGCGCGCGCTGGGGCATTTCGGTCGTCTCGACCGGCGGCGCCGCAACCCTGGCCGAGCAGCGCGCCGCCGAACAGGACAGGGCCAGGGCCGAAGCGATGCAGGAACCACTGGTGCAGGCCGTGCTGGCCAGTTTCCCGGGCGCGAAGATCACCGACATCCGCTCGCCCGAGACGCTGGCGGCCTCGGCCGCCGCGGCCGCCCTGCCCGAGGTTGACGAGGAATGGGATCCCTTCGAGGACAGTTGAGCCGCCAAATCCTGCTCGGGGATCCGGCTCGATTTCCTCAAAGCAATTTGCGTCGCGTGCCTCGGCTGCCTATCTTCCCCGGAAATGAACGAAAGGTGAATCAATGCTGAAGGGACTGACCGGCCTGGGCGACATGGCCAAGATGATGAAGGCCGCACAGGAGATGCAGGGCAAGATGGCCGAACTGCAGGAGGTGCTGGCCCGCACCGTGGTGATCGGTGAGTCCGGCGGTGGTCTGGTCAAGGCCCGCGCCACGGCCAAGGGCGAGGTGACGGGTCTGGACATTGACCCGGCCATCCTGGTGCCGTCCGAAAAGGAGGTGGTCGAGGATCTGATCCTGGCCGCGATCCGCGACGCGCTGGCCAAGGGTGCAGCCAGGATGCAATCGGAAATGAACCAGATGGCACAGGGCATGGGCCTGCCGCCCGATTTCAAACTGCCCTTCTGATGACCGAAGCGCCGCCCGACATCGAAGCCCTGATCGAACTGATGGCGCGCCTGCCCGGCCTGGGCCCGCGCTCGGCCCGGCGCGCGGTGCTGGCACTGCTGAAGAAGCGCGAGGGCCTGATGGCACCCCTGGCCCAGGCGCTGGCTGCCGTTGCCTTGTCGGCCAGGGATTGCCAGCTCTGCGGCAACATCGCCACCGACGCGCTGTGCCCGATCTGCGCCGATCCCGCCCGAGCCACGGGCGAGCTTTGCGTGGTCGAGGATATCTCGGACCTCTGGGCCATGGAACGCAGCCGCGCCTTCAAGGGGCGCTATCACGTGCTGGGCGGCGTGCTGTCGGCCCTGGACGGGCTGGGGCCCGAGGAATTGCGGATTCCCGATCTGGTTGCCCGGATCGGTCGGGAACGGGTGCACGAGGTCATCCTGGCGCTGAACGCCACGGTCGATGGCCAGACCACGGCGCATTACATCGCCGATGCGCTGGCCGACCAGCCGATCCGTCTGACTTCGCTGGCGCAGGGTGTGCCCATCGGCGGCGAACTGGACTATCTGGACGACGGCACGATCGGCGCCGCGCTCAGGGCGCGGCGCGGACTCTAGACCGGGGATCCCCGCCGATCAGGTCAGGATGATATCATCCGCAAGGTTGTTGATGTTGGTGAAGTTCGCCAGGGTGATCACGGTCGTGCCGAAATCCAGCAGCGTGTTGGCGCCCACCACATGGGCGAAGGTGGTCAGCACCTGCTGGATCGTCAGGCCACCACCCCATAGCGCATCGTCCAGCTTCAGCGTGTCGCGGTCGTTTTCCCAGCCCTTGATCGTGTCGGACCCGCCGTTCCGGCCGAAAATGAAGAAATCGCTGCCGGCTTCGCCATAAAGGACATCGTTGCCGCCCGCCCCGGCCAGGTTGTCGACGTCATTGCCGCCGAACATCGTGTCATTGCCGCCGTCGCCCAGCAGATAGTCGCCCTGGGTTCCGCCATACAACACGTCATTGCCGCTGCCGCCATGAAGCGTGTCCAGGCCGCGCACGCCCCAGATCGTGTTGTTGAGCGTATTGCCGGTGATCGCATCGTTGCCGTCGCCCGAGTAGAGCTTTTCGAAATCGTCCGCCCCGGCGCCAAAGCTCGATACCTGCGACGTGCCGAACTTCACCGTGCCGCCCGCCGCCAGGTTGGCCGTGATGGCCGCCTGGATCGAAGCGTAGTTCAGCGTGTCGATCCCGCCGTTCGTGTCATCTATCACCGAGCGGCCGGCCTGATAGGCCGTCATCATCTGGTAATCCTGGGTGAAGTTGTAGACGTCGTTCACCGTCGCCGACGACCCATAGAAGGTCATCGACACATCGTTCAGCGTGCCCAGGTTTCCCGTCACCTTGTCTTCGGCCACGACGCTCCAGGTGCCCTGTGCCGAATAGCCGCGCAGGGCGTCGACTTCAAAAGTCCAGGTCGTGCCATTGTCCCATGTCCGTCCATTGCCGTCGCCGGCAAACAGCGGGATCATCTTGCCGTCGGGTGCCTTCAGCCACAGGTTCAGGTCGCGTCCGTCCGAATGGGTCAAGGTCAGCGCAATGGAAATCGCCTCGATCCGCATGGTCGAGGTGGAGTTGATCGAAATGCCGACCTGCCCCGTTCCCGACTTGCCATCCGAATCCGGAATGGCAATGCCGGGTCCGGTGTAACCGAACGTCGCTGCGATTTCATTGGCCGAAGTCAGCGCCTGACCCGGATAGATCTTCGCCCAGGCTTCGGCATAGCGCACGGCAGCGAAGGCATCGACCATGCCATAGCCATAGCTCTGGTGAAACTCGGTCCCGCCGCCATTCCACAGCTTGCCGTTCATCGTCATCCAGGTGCCGACTTCATAGCGCGTGCCGGTTGCTGCCCCCAGCGCCGAGCCGGTGTGACTCGCACTGAGCGCCAGGATGTTTTCCACGTCGCGCCAGCCCAGACCGGCATTGGCGTCCAGCATCAGCGCCACTACCCCCGCCGTCACCGGCGTTGCGGCCGAAGTGCCGTTGAACGTCGAAGTGTAGTCGACCGGGACGTTGTCGCGGTCGGTCGCGTTGTTGTAGCCGGCATCGCCCGTCAGATCGGTGGTCACGGCCGCCGCCGGCGCGGCAACCAGCACGGCCGAGCCGAAATTGGTGTAATAGGTGGCGTTGCCGTTCTTGTCGGTGGCCGACACCGTGATCGTGTAACGGCTGACGTTCCAGCCGTCCCCGTTGACGTTGTTGGTCTCGTTCCCCGCCGCCTTCACGATCACCGTCCCCAGGCCGTTGCGGCCGGTTTCGATGGCGGTCTCCCAAAGCGCGATGTCGTGGGCGGCCGTTGATGTCGGCTTGGACAGGTTCTGCGGGCCCAGGAAACTGCCGGTGAAGCCCCAGCTGTTCGACATGATGTCGAACTCTGCCGCATAGAGCATGGCCGCGTCATAGACGTTCTGGGGTTCGAACTGGATCACGTCCAGATAGTTCACGCCGGCCAGCGTGACCCCCGGCGCCACGCCGGTTCCGCCGATGCCATTGTTCCAGGATGCCCCGATCAGCCCGGCGCAAGAGGTGCCATGGCCCGAATTGGCGTCGATCGGCATCGGGTCATAGACCGTGCCCCTGTAGCTGAAGTTCAGCGACGTATCGAAATTGCCCGACAGATCCGGATGGGTGTATTCGACCCCTTCGTCATAGACCGCGACCGTGACGCCCGAACCGTCATAGTCGTCCCAGATCTTCTCGATGTCGCCCAACAGCTTGAAATGCCACTGCTGCGCATACAGCGGATCAGTCGGCGTCATCGTCAATCTCCCTGAATTGCAATCGCCACAAAGGTTTGAACGTCAAAGCTTCGGCCCTGCATGCAATGGGAAAACCGGACCCAGCGCCCGGTCAAGCGATATCCGCCCGAATCCGGCGGCACATCACCGGTCAGGCTGATGATTTCTCCATCCAGCATCTGGAATTGCGGGCATTCCACGCCGGGTCCGGTCAACCTGCCCTCGATCTGCTCGGCCGCGCCAGAGGCCAGGCCCCCGCCCGGCGCTGCCGCCGCCAGGACAGCACCAAAGGACAGCACACCCAACCACCGATTCCGCAAACCCGCCACGAATCACTCTCTCTCCATGGCGGAAAGACCGGCAGCGCCAGCCTGCCGTGACCGCCCGACCCTGTAAGGCTCCGGCAGCATTCCGCCGCCGGCAGGCGACGTCAAGGCCGGTCGTCGTCCTCGTCATCCGAGTCGGGCAGGTTAAAGAAACTGTCCGCATTCGAGAAATCGGTCGGCGCCGCCTTGTCTTCGTCCTCGTTCTCGTCGGCGCCGAGGCCCGCCAGCCCGGTGCGCGGCGCGTCCGACATGGCCAGCGACTGTTCGGTCGACACCAGCTTGCGCCGTTCGTCATCCGACATCACCTTGCCCTCGGCGGCCTTCTTGCGCGCTGCCGCCTGAACCGCCGCATCCAGCTCCGACTGCCGGCACAGGCCCAGCGCCACCGGGTCGATCGGCTGGATCTGCCCGATGTTCCAATGCGTCCGCTCACGGATCGACTGGATCGTCGGCTTGGTGGTGCCGACCAGCTTGCCGATGGCACCATCCGACAGTTCGGGGTGGAACTTCACCAGCCACAGGATGGCCGCCGGACGATCCTGCCGCTTGGAAAGGGGGGTATAGCGCGGGCCGCGGCGCTTTTCCTCGCCCACGGCGGCGGCATTGTATTTCAGCTTCAGCCGATAGGTCGGGTCGGCCTCGCCCCGGTCGATTTCGACCTGCTCCAGCTGATTGTTGGCGATCGGATCAAAGCCCTTCACGCCCGTGGCCACATCGCCATCGGCAATGCCCTGCACCTCCAGTTCGTGCAGCCCGCAGAAGTCGGCGATCTGCTTGAAGCTCAACGTCGTGTTGTCCACCAGCCAGACGGCGGTTGCCTTGGCCATGAGAGGCTTCGTCATCGGATCTCTCCTTTACAAATCTTGCCCGCGCCGGGAAAACGGCTGCAACCTGCCGGCTGCGATCTTCTCGTTTTCGGGGAAGTCGGCCGTTCTATAGTGCCAGTTTCAGGGATTGGGAAGGGAAAATGCGTCACGCGACCGGCATCCTTCTTGCCCTGATCCTGGGGGTGACGGGCGCCGCCCGGGCAGCAGACCGGGCAGGAGACTTCGACTACTACGTGTTGTCGCTGGGCTGGTCATCGACCTGGTGCGAGTTGACCGGCGACGCCACGGGCGATCCGCAGTGCGACCGCGGGCGCGGGCTGACCTTCATCCTGCACGGGCTCTGGCCGCAATACGACAGCGGCTATCCGCAAGACTGCCACTCCGACCAGCCCGACGCCTCGCGCAGCCAGACCGCCGCCATGGCCGACATCATGGGCGGGGCAGGTCTGGCCTGGCATGAATGGAAACGGCATGGCCGCTGCTCGGGCCTGTCCGCTCAGGATTATTTCGCCAAGGCCCGATCGGCCTATGAGTCGGTGGCGATCCCCGCGCCGTTCGCCCAGGTGCACCGCCACCTGACCCTGCCTGCCCAGGTGATCGAGGATGCCTTCCTGGAGGCCAACCCCTGGCTCTCTGCCGACGCCGTCGCCGTCACCTGCGACCACGCGCTGATCGCCGAGGTCCGCATCTGCCTGACCCGGGGCCTTCGGCCGCGCCCCTGCGGCAGCGATGTAGCCCGGTCGTGCAGCCTGCGCGATGCCGATCTGCCGCCGGTCCGCTAGGTCTCGGCCGATTTCGCGCGGGCCGGGGCCAGGAGTCCACCCTCGCACCCACCCCCGCGTCCGCAGCGGGCGCCGGGGCCAAGGGCTGCGGCCGGGGTTGCGGTCATACCGCGCCTTCCACCTTCAGCACGATCTTGCCGATATGCCCCGGCGCGTCGATCCGCCAATGCGCGGCCGGCGCGTCGGTCAACCGGTATTCGCTGTCCACCATCACCTTGATCGCGCCCTGCGCGACCAACGGCCAGACATGGGCCTCGACCGCCTCGGCGATACGGGTCTTGGCCAGATCGCTTTGCGGGCGCAACGTGGACCCTGTGATCGTCAACCGTCGGGTCATCAGCTCCGAAAAGCCGATCTCCACCCTGGGCCCCTGCAGAAAGGCGATCTGCACCAGGCGACCGTCATCGGCCAGGGCCTTCAGGTTGCGGGCGATGTAGCTGCCCCCCACCATGTCGAGGATCAGGTTCGCCCCGCCCGCGGCCCGCAGGATTTCCACGAAATCCTCGGATCTGTAATTGATGCCG
>JAKALB010000186.1 GCA_021813365.1 Pseudomonadota bacterium
CGCTTCGCGTCACAATGGCCTCTCCGCCAAGGAGACCGCCGTGATCAGGGACCGCTTCTCGGCGTTGGGCCGGGCCCTGCGCCATCGCAATTACCGCCTGTTCTTCGCCGGCCAGCTGATTTCGCTGATCGGCACCTGGATGCAGATCGTGGCCCAGTCCTGGCTGGTGTACCGGCTGACCGGTTCGGCCGAGTTGCTGGGGCTGGTGGGCTTCGCCTCGCAGGGGCCGGTGTTCCTGCTGGCGCAGGTGGGCGGCGCGGTGGCCGATCACCACGACCGCCGGCGCATCCTGATCGCCACCCAGGCGGTCGCCATGGCGCTGGCTGCCGTGCTGGCGGCCCTGACCCTGAGCGGCCAGGTCCAGGTCTGGCACATCTTCGTCCTGGCGGCGGCGCTAGGCACGGTCAACGCCTTCGACGTCCCGACCCGCCAGGCCTTCGTGGTCGAGATGGTGGGGCGCGAAGACCTTCAGAACGCCATCGCGCTGAATTCGTCGATGTTCAACGTCGCCCGCCTGCTGGGGCCGGCGGCGGCGGGGATCGCGGTGGCGGCAGTGGGCGAGGGCTGGTGCTTCGCCTTCAACGCCTTCAGCTTCCTGGCGGTGATCGCCGGCCTGCTGGCCATGCGGCTGCCGGAAGCCGCCGCCAGGCCGGCCGGCGCGCCGATCCTGGAGCGCATGCGCCAGGGCTTCGCCTATGCCGCCCGCACCCGGCCGATCCGCATGCTGCTGTTGCTGGTCGCCCTGATGAGCGTGGTGGGCATGCCCTATACGGTGCTGATGCCGATCTTCGCGAACCGCATTCTGGGCGGCGGCCCGGAACGGCTGGGCGCGCTGATGAGCGCCGCCGGGCTGGGAGCGCTGGCCGGCGCCCTGGCCCTGGCCGCGCGCCGGGGGCTGGCCGGGCTCGGCACGGCAATCATGCGTGCGGCGCTGGGGTTCGGTGCCGCGCTGATCGCCTTCGCCATGTCGCGCTCGTTCCCGCTGTCCCTGGTCCTGCTGCTGGTGGTCGGCTTCTGCCAGATGACCCAGATGGCCGCCGCCAACACCCTGGTTCAATCCATGTTGCCCGACGCCTATCGCGGCCGGGTCATGGCGGTCTACGCCATGATGTTCCTGGGCATGGCGCCGTTCGGCGCCCTGCTGGCCGGGCTGGCGGCCGGCGCCTTCGGCGCCCCGGCCACCGTGGCGGCGGGCGGATCGCTGTGCATCCTGGGCGGCCTGACCTTCGCCCGCGTCCTGCCCGCCTTCCGGGCCGAAGCCCGCATGCTGGTGCGGCAGAACGGGGCGGCCACGCGATAGGCGCCCGCCCTCAGGCGTGGCGGCTGCTCCACTCGTTCAGCCATTCCGGCACCACCGCGGCGTTCATCGGGCGGGCCAGGGCATAGCCCTGCACCGCGTCGCAGCCCATTCCCGCCAGGATATGCAGGACGTCCTCGGTCTCGACCCCCTCGGCCACCGCCGACATTTCCAGATTGTGGGCCAGTTCGATCATGGTCTTGACGATGACCCGGGCCTCGCGCGAGCGGTCGCATTCCTGGACGAACTGCTTGTCGATCTTCAATTCGCAGAACGGCAGGCGATGCAACTGGACCAGCGACGAATAGCCGGTGCCGAAATCGTCGATGGCCAGCTTGAATCCCTTGATGCGCAGCCGGGTCAGGATGTCCAGCGCCCGCAACGGCTCGGCCATGGCGGCGGTTTCGGTGACCTCGAAGGTGATGTTGCCTTCGGGCACGCCGGCGGCCCGGCACATATTGTCCAGCCGGTCGGCCAGGGATTCCTCGTGCAGGTTCTGCCCCGACAGATTGATCGCCACCTGGGCGTCGATCCCCAGGCTCTGCCACTCGCTGATCTGGCTGACCGCCTGGGCGGCCACCGCCTGGCTGAGGGCGTCGATGCGCCCCGACGCCTCGGCCATGGGCACGAACTGGTCGGGAGGAATGGTGCCGCGGCGGGCATGACGCCAGCGCACCAGGGCCTCGAACCCCACCGGCCGCCAGGAATGCAGGTCGACCTTGGGCTGGTAGTAGGGCAGGATCTCGCCGTTGTCGATGGCCTGTTGCAGCGCGCTTTCGGTAACCACGTCCTCCTCGCCGTGGTTGGCCTCCAGCACCTCGGCCAGTTCCTTGGCCCTGAGGGGCTTCTGCAAGGTGCCGACGATGTCCAGCCCCCGTTCGGTGCCCAGCCGGCGGGCGGCATCCACCACCCGGGAATCGAAGCCGCTCATGATGAAGATGCGCGCCGCCGACAACTCGCCGGCCAGGAAGCGCAGGATCTCGACCCCGTCGGCCTCGGGCATCACCAGATCGATGATGATGTGGCTGGGCTGCCAGTCCCGCGACAGGCGGCGGAACTCCACCGGACTGGAGGTCGTGCGGACCTCGTAGCCGCAATTCTCGGCGACCTTTCGCACGAAGTTGGCGAATTCCGGCTCGTCGTCGATGACCAGCAGCCTGTCGCTCATGTCGTGGCTCCTCTGTCCAGCACCTCGCGCACCGCCCGCGCGAGATCCTGGTGCCGATAGATCCTATGGGGGCGAGCGGCGGCCGGGTCAGCTACCTTGGTTGCTGCGAAACTTCCAGGGGAGCAGCCGATATGACGAGGAATGCGCGGATTCCAGTGCCGACCACCGCTCTGGACCAGGATACCACGCTTGTGATGGTTTTGGAGTTGAGCGCGAAGTCGTGGCTGGCAGGGGCTCGGGTTCCGGGGGCGTCACGGCTGTCGCGCTACGCCCTGGCGCCGTCGGTTGCGGATCTATCCGAGTTGCTCGGCAAGATGAAGGAGCGTGCTGGAGCGCAGGGGAAGAGCGTCGGGCGGGTTGTCGTGGCCTATGAGGCGGGTCGGGACGGTTTCTGGCTGGCACGGTATCTGGAGGCGCGCGGCGTGGAGGTGTACGTGATCCAGCCGTCCAGCGTTCTGGTGGATCGACGGGCGCGCCGGGCGAAGACGGATGCGCTGGATGTGGAGATGCTGATGCGCACGCTGCTGGCGTGGCTGCGTGGCGAGCCCGGTGTCTGTTCGATGGTGCCGATCCCCGACGAGGCCGAGGAGGATGGCCGGCGCCCGAACCGGGAGCGCCAAGACCTGGTGACCGAACGGCGCGCATTGGCCAACCGGATCGACGGCCTGCTGGCGACGTTCGGGATCACCGGCTACCGGCCGTTGCGCCGGGACCGGCGGGACCGATTGGAGGGCCTGCGGACGCCGGAAGGCTTGGAACTGCCCGCCAACGCCAAGGCGAAGATCATGCGCATTCTCGACCGTCTGGAACTGGTGATGAAGCAGATCGGCACGCTGGAAGAGGCCCGTGATGCCGTGGTGACGAAAGAGAAGGCCAGCGGCGAGGCCGAGACCATGATCCGCACCCTGGCCGGGGTGAAGGGGATTGGCGCCGAGTTGGCGACATTGCTGGTGTGGGAAGCCTACATCCGCTCGTTTCCCAACCGGAAGGCGCTGGGGTCATATGCCGGTCTGACGGGAACTCCTTTCCAGAGCGGCGGCATGGACCGCGAGCAAGGCATCAGTAAGGCCGGCAACGGCCGACTGCGGGCGGCGCTGGTCGAACTGGCCTGGCTGTGGCTGCGCTATCAGCCGGACAGTGCCTTGAGCAAATGGTTCCGCGCTCGTGTCGGCGAAGGAGGCGGCCGGCTGCGTAAGGTGACGATTGTCGCCTTGGCCCGCAAGCTGCTGGTGGCGCTGTGGCGCCTTTGCCGCCATGGCGTGCTGCCCGAAGGCGTAGAGATGAAAGCCGCATAAAATCACGGGAGGCATTCGCCCCAGCAGGCGAAAATTCTCCTGACGTGATCCAAGGTTGGCGGATTGCCGTAGTTAACCAAGGACCCTTTTTGGGCGCCGTTACTTAGAATGGTGCCGCCACCCTTGGAGCTGCTTTTCCCGAATGACCGGGATTATGGTTTGGGATCAGTTGACCCCACCGGATACGAGGCTGGACGGGCAGCGCCCCGTTCTCATGACGAGCAGCTCGCCTTGGATCACCCTTTCGCACGTCTCTTGGTGGCCACCTCCGTGATCGGCGGGGTGGCCGGCTCCGCCCACCACCCCGCCGATCACGGACACGGACGTTGACCGTAGCGCGAAAACCGCCTTGACAGTGAAAGCCTCATACGAGGGTTAATTTGCATGACATCGAAATATTGTGCTTGATCAATGACGTGCTCCCGGCAGACACAGGCGCTCCGCCGCAATTCAGCTCGGGCGGGCAAAACCATGAATTTTACCGCATCCACGAGGCGGCTCGCTATGGAGTGAAACTTCCAGATGCCTATCTTTCCCAGGTTGAGAATTGGCTATCGAAGGTGAATTTCGAGGTCGGAAAGCGAATGAAGGACAAGGGGGCCTACCATGGCTGCTGAAATTTACACCCATTTCGATGTGCTGGACCGCCTTAGCAGTACCGAGGCATGCCAAACCGCCCCAACGACCCTTCATATGGCGAAGCCCTTGCCTTCAAGGCTGGTGTTGTCGATCTCCGCAAAGACTTCGCCCGAACCCGTCGAAAACTGGCTGACAGAATTGTTCGGACCACGCTTCGACCGGACAAACCACCGACTGATCCTCGAGAGCCATACTCGTGGCAACAGCCGTTACCTGCCGGTGTCCATCTTAGAAACGGACGAGGATGATGACGGCAGCGAGACAACGCTCCGCCTGCGCCCCACATTGGCGAAGCGCAAGGCAGTGGTTTACAACGCCACCTATGCCCCGCCGCAGGCAGCCGACCTTAGTGACTGCCCACCAGTAATGACTTTCCATTCCTTCAAAGGCGGCATGGGGAGAACAACGTTGGGCCTCGCCTTTGCCGACGGGTTGGTCAAGC
>JAKALB010000048.1 GCA_021813365.1 Pseudomonadota bacterium
GCACCACGAGCGCCACATCTGCGGCATCGCTGCCGCTGACCACCGTCCCGCTGACCGAGCGTCGGAAGGCGCCCAGGTCCAGCAGCGCCGAAAGTTCCGGGATGTCATGCATCATCGCCTGCACCACCACCACGTTCATCAGCCGCGGCAGGACGATGTCCTTCACCTTCTTCAGCGTCTCGGTCTTCAGCGTCAGGCGGATGGCCACGTCATCCGCCAACCGCTGTTGCAGCTCTCGCGACATGAAGCCGGCCACCCGGTCGGGATCCACGCCAAAGCCCGGCGGAACCGGGAAATCCTGCACCACCAACTCGGCCTGCAAGGCCGGCGCCAGCAGGTGGCGCGCCCCGCCCGCCATCACCAGCAGACCCAGCCCCGCTGCCAGGATCAGAAAGAGCGACACCAGGACCGACCACACGCGCATGACGCCTCCGCTGCGAATTGCCAAGATGCTAGCCGCCCATGCCATAGGAAAATCCGATGGCCAGGATTGGGAGCACAGGGTCGGCAGCCAGGTCGCCAGGTCGCCAGGGCACGCGGCGGCATGGCGCTGCCGTGTAGGCCAGGGGGGGGCAGGGAGTGACGGCGGCCGGAAACGGCATCGTCCGGCCACCCCAAAAGCGGAGACTCCGCCCCGGGCACCGGCCTCGGCCCCGGTGGCAAGCCTCTGGCCGTGAAGCCCTGCAAGCCAGTTCACCCCGAGCGGCGTTGGGCTGCCACCGCCAAACTCCTGCCGACGATCCTGCGGGATGAATGTCCGGCGGCGGACCATTCCCTCGATGCCTGCGGACTCATCTGCCCCCCATTTGAGGGATGCAGGCGCAGGTGCTCCGAAGCATGGTGAACCCGCGCTTGCACGATCTGGCTGGGGAGCCGGGGGGATGGACGACCAGACGGGTCGGCAAACATCGGGCTCGGCCCGGTTGCGGGCCGACCGGCCCTTTCGCGGCATCGGGTCGCCTGAGCCCTGGCCGCTGCAGCTGCGCGATCTGACGGTGGTTTCCTTCTCGGTCGTGTTCGATGCGGGCGTTCCGGTCCGTCACTTCCCCGCGGCCCTGCGCCCGGCCAGGCCGGCCTCTGGCGGGTTCGAATTCGTCGTCGGGCACTGGGGTCAGGCCTGGCCGCCCATTGCCATGGCGACGATCTGGGCCGATCTTGATCCGCCCCATGGCGATGCCGCAGCCCCCCGGTTCATCCTGTCGCGCCTGACCTCGCGCCAATCCGCCGACGATCCGCTGGCGCGGGTCGCGATCACGATCCGGGACGAGGCACAGGGCCTGCATCTGGAGCTGCGCTGCGGCCAGCGTCTGGTGATCACCGCTGCGCTGGCGCCCACCGGAGCGGCCCTGCCGGCGGCGGGGGTGTCGCGCTATGTCGACCCCGACCACGGCGGCCATGTCGTGCCCTGGTCCGCCGATCTGGTTGATGCCCGCCCGCTGTCGTTGCAGGTTCTGGACCGAGGCCTGGTCGACCTGCAACCGCAAGAGGTGTTTGCGGCCAGCCTTGCCGTGCGGGCGGCGATGACCTTGGGCTGGCACGACGGCGCCGGGTGACGGCCCCACCGGGTGATTGCCCTCCGGGTGACTGGCACGCCACCCCCGATTGCGTGATGCGATTGGCTTTGGAAAATTGGCGGTTCTCGGCCATGATGGCCGCGAGCGGGCGCCAAGAGGCTGTGCATGGGCGACGTCGACGGGAGACGACGCAAACACCGGGATAATCTGGCCGACCAACTGGGCGCACCGCTGTATGGTCCGGCCCCGGCCCCGCCCTATATCGGCCTGGCCGAGGGAATGATCTACGCCAGTTTCGCCATCGACCCCGACCGCGCCGGGCCGCTGCTGCCGCCCGGTCTGACGCTGGCCCCCACCCGGTCTGCCATTCTGGTCATCGTGCCATCGCCGGCCATCGGCTGGGGCATCCGCGATACCGTGTCGATCTGGCCTGCGATCATGGTCAACGAGATGCCCTCTCCCGATACGGCCGAGGCGGGTTACGTGCCTCTGGCCCTGGCAAAAGGCCCGCCATGCGACCTGCTGCACCGCCATTACATGCCCACCGACCCCGGCTCGGCGCTGATCCGGGCCGAAGGCGACCTGATCCATGCCGAGGCCATGCATAACGGTCGGATCGTCCTGCGCCTGGGCCTGCGCCTGACCGGCCCCGATAGCGCGGACATGTGCAGCCAGGACCGCTACATCGGCCGTAATGCCGCGGGGGATCTGGTGCATCATGTCGTATCGGCGAGTGGCCGGTGCACGGCGGCCCAGCTTCTGACGCTCGAGTTCACCGCCGACGCGCCACCGTCCTGGCAGGCGATGCGCCCGACGGCGCTGCATTTCGCCCTGTGGATTCCGCAGATGCTGTTCAACAAATCCATCCCCCGGCCCGTGCTGCCGTCCGGGCCGGACGAAGGCAGCCGCGCCTCGCGTGAGGCATTGCTGGCGATCCTCGACCGACAGGGCCGCGGCTGCGCCCTGCTGAACGCCTCGGCCCAGGTTCTGCATGCCAATCCCGCCGCCCTCGCGATCCTGTCCCGCCTTTCGCCCGGCGGGGTGCGCAGGCTCTTGCTTCCGTCGCCTGCCGACCAGACCCGCCTGATCCAGGCCCTGTCCCAGGCCGCGGCCACCGGCGCGCTCTCCACCCTGATCCTGCCCGACGCCGAGGGCCGCCTCACCCTGTTGCAGATCGCCCCGGTCGATCCGATTCTGGCCGGCCCCGGCACTGCGCTTGTGGTTCTGGATGTGCCACAATCCGCACGCCCCGCCGCGCGGACCGAAATCCTGCAACTGCTGAGCCTGACCCCGGGCGAGGCGCGCATCGCCGCCGCCGTCGGTGGCGGTCTGCCCCCGCGCGAGGCTGCGGCACGGCTGGGTCTGGCCGAAAGCACCGTGCGCTCGGCGCTGAAGGTGATCTTCGACAAACTGGGCATCCGCCGCCAGGCCGAACTGGTGCAGATCGTCGCTCGGCTGGACGCGTGCTGAGCGCTATCGCCCCATGTGGATCCGCCGGGCGATCTGATCCTCCAGGCTCAGCCAGCGCCGTCCGGCCTCGTCTGCGGCGCGGTGGCCCGCCGCCCGGGCGCGCAGGGCGGCCAGCCGCGCGAGCGGCAGACCTTGATGCGCATCCAGCTCTTCGGCCAGCGCCACGAATTCGGCCGCCGCCTCGGCCCCGCCCAGCAGCGGGCCGGCCGTGTCGCGCAGGAAGGTCTCCCACTCCAGCCGCGGGTTCCAGCCGAACCGGGCGAAGGCCAGGTAGGACAGCTCGACCGTGGCGTGATAGGGCGAAGCCTCGCCCCAGATCGTCAGCCCCTCCATGCCCGTGCGGTCGCAGACCTGAGCCATCTCGCCGAATACCCGCGCGTTCAGCGCGTAGCGTTCGGTCCGTTCGTCGCCATTCCACTGGCTGGCGAACTGGCAGCGCAGCACGTTGGGCTGGGTCGGCAGGCTCTGCACATAGGATCGCGTCAGCCCCTGCCGGATGCGGCCCCAATAGGTGCGGTTGGTGGTGTGCTGATAGATGCCGCCGCGGGGCAGGCGCCGTTGCGCGTCATGCGCCACCGGATCCAGCAGGTTGTCCCACTGGATTTCCGAATAGATCCACAGGTCGGGCTTGATCGCCTTCGCGGTGCGATACAGCCGGGGGAAGTTGTCGGCCATGTCGGTATGCGACCAGTAATCGCCATGCTCCTGGGCGCGCCTGCGCGCCTCGGCCTCGTTGTTGCGTCGCGCCACGCAGCGATCGCAGCCGCAGACGCCGTAATCCCCGGCCTCGATGTTCAAGCCGCCGATGTCGAAGGTTTCGGTCAGCCAGGCCACGGCCTCTTCCATCCAGGCCATGGTTTCCGGGGCCGAGGGGCAGGCCGACAGCGTATAGTCCGACCGGGGAAAGCTCAGCGGAAAGGCCAGGTCGGCGATCTGAAAACCCACGCCCCTTTCCAGACTGGCGGCCGCCTGCGGATTTTCCCGCAGCCAGGTCGCCAGATTGTAGCGGCTCTGACCCTCCCAATAGACCCCGCCATAAGAGCCTATGGCAATGCCCGGCAGGATGCGCACGCCGCGCTCGGTGGCATAGCGGCAAAGATCCTGTGCCGCAGCGATGCCGCCGTGGCTGTCGCGCAGAAAGCCGTAGATCACGATGGCCGCGATCCGGTTCCTGGAACAGAAATCCACGCAACGCCGGTAATCGGCCAGAAAGCCCGAAGGCGGCTTGCCATAGGGGTTGAAGACGCCGATCTCCTGCTGGCCGATCTGGGATAGCTCCCAGTTGGTCGAATGATCCCAGGTCCAGAAGGTGCGATAGGTCAGGCCCGGCGCCTCCTCGACGGGAACCTCGGGCAGGGCCAGGCGGCCCGGGTGGGTGCCCGCCTGGGCGATCAGCGCCTCGATGCCGAAGATGACGCCCGAGAACGGGCCGCCGCGGATCTCGGTCAACGGACCGGGGGTGATGCGAAAGGCGCCTTCGGGCAGCGACGGGTCGGTGACCAGCTGCAAGGCCGCCGGCCCCGCGTGAAAGGTGATGTCGGGAAAGCTTTCGCGCAACCGCCGCAGCGCATGCGGATGTTCCGCCCCGCCCGCGACGCCGACCTGACCGGAAAGATAGCTGCCCATGACCGCTCCCGTTACCCTGCCCCGCCACCTGGTCATGCTCGGGGTCGGGCACGGGCAGGTCTAGCCCGCCTGCGCCAGGCGCCAGGTCGGTTTCAGGTCGGTTTCGGGCCGGTTTCGGGCCGGTTTCGGGCCAGAGCCGAACCGGCGGCGAACCGGACTCAGGTGGGGTTCGGCGCGGGCGCCCCGCCTTCGAACCGGTTGCCGTGACGATAGTCGCACGGCGCCTCCTGCATCTGCAGATGCAGGCCCGTGCCGGTGAACGGATGGGCGCGGGCCAGGTCCTCGTCAAATTCGATCCCCAGGCCAGGCTCCTCGGGCGGCAGCACATAGCCGTCTTCCCAGGTGATCTTGTGCCGGATCAGCGCCAGATGGAAATCGCCGCCCTTCTGGATGGTTTCCGCAAGCAGCAGGTTCGGGATCGACACCGAAAGATGAATGTTGGCCGCCCATTCCACCGGCCCGGCATAGAGATGCGGCGCCATTTCCGCGTTGAAGATTTCCGCGATGGCGGCCAGCTTCTTCGCCTCCAGGATGCCGCCCAGCCGGCCCAGCGCCGGTTGCAGGATCTTCACGCCTCCCGCCCGCAGCAGCGTGCCGAATTCGGTCTTGGTGGTCAGCCGTTCGCCGGTCGCCAGGGGAATCCGGACCTGCCGCGCCACTTCGGCGAATTCCAGCAGATTGTCGGGCGGGATCGGCTCTTCGTACCACAGCGGGTTGTAGGGCTCCAGTTCGCGCCCCAGCCGGATCGCGCCCGCCGTGGTGAACTGGCCATGCGTGCCGAAGAGCAGGTCGGCCCTGTCGCCGACCGCCTCCCGGATCTTCCGGCAGAATTCCACGGAGCGGCTGATGTCGCTCATCGCCGGCTGATGCCCGCCGCGGATCGTATAGGGGCCCGCGGGATCGAATTTCACCGCCGTGAAGCCCTGCGCCACCATGCGCGCCGCGGCCTCGGCGGTCATGTCGGCATTGACCCAGAACTCGGCCGCATCTTCGCCCGGCTCGGGGTAGAGATAGGTATAGCTGCGCACCCGCTGGTTCATCCTGCCGCCCAGGAGCGCCCAGACCGGACGGTTGCGCGCCTTGCCCAGGATGTCCCAGCAGGCGATCTCGAGCCCGGCAAAGGCGCCCATCACCGTCGGGTCGGGCCGCTGGGTGAAGCCGCTGGAATAGGCCCTGCGATACATCAGCTCGATGTTCTCGGCGCTTTCGCCCTGCATGTGGCGTTCGAACACATCCTCGATCACCGCCCGCATCGCCCTGGGCCCCACGGTCGAGGCATAGCATTCGCCGATGCCCGTGATCCCGTCGTCGGTGGTGATCCTGGGAAAGATCCAGTAGCGCCCGCCCCAGCCCGGGGCGGGCGGTGCGACGACGAAGATCTCCAGGTCCCTGAGTTTCATGGCGCCCTCCCGGCTTTGGCTCATCCGGCCCTGGCTCAGGGTCGCGCCAGCGCGGCGGGCAGGCTGGTCTGTTCGCGACAGGGAGAGTCGCGGGCGACCAGCGCCGGGGGCGCTGCCCCCGGGCCCCCGGGATATTTGCACCAAGTTGAAAGCCCTGATGCCGCCGACGGGGCAGATCCGTCGTGCCACGCGATCCGGGGGCGGTGCTGACGGAGAGGTTCGGCGGCGGCGCCGGTCCGATCGCCTCAGGCGCGGCCCGGGCATTCCGGGGCAGAGGGGCGGGAAGATCGCCTTGCTGCCTCAGGCGAAGCGGCCCAGGACCTGGTGGAACAGCCGGGGATCGACATTGCCGCCCGAAGCGGTGCAGATCACCCTGTCTCCCAGGTCGGGCGCGAAGATCGCCGCGGCCAGCGCCACTGCGCCGCCCGGTTCCAGCACGATCCGCAGATGCTGGAACGCCAGAGCCATGGCCTGCAGCGCCTGATCGTCGCTCACCGTCAGCCCCGGCCCGCACAGGCGGTGCAGGATCGGGAAGGTCAGCGCCCCCGGCTGCGGCGTGACGATCGCATCGCAGATCGAGCCCGAGGGCCTTTCGTTCCGCACGATTCGTCCCGCCGCCAGCGAGCGCGCCGTGTCGTCGAAACCTGCGGGTTCCACCGGGCGCACCCTCAGGCCCGGCGCGCGGGCCTCCAGCGCCAGGGCAATCCCCGCCGTCATGCCGCCGCCGCCGCAACAGGTCAGCACCGGGGCAGCGGCAATGCCGGCCTCGGCCGCCTGCTCGGCCAGCTCGAGCCCGATGGAGCCCTGGCCGGCGATCACCTCGTCGTGGTCATAGGGCGGGATGAGCGACAGGCCCCGCGCCCCGGCCAGGGCCTGGCCGATGGCATCGCGGTCCTGGGTGGCGCGGTCATACAGCACCACCTCTGCCCCGTAAGCCCTTGTATTGGCGATCTTCACGGCGGGTGCATCCGAGGGCATCACGATCACCGCCGGCACGCCATGCGCGGCTGCGGCCCAGGCCACGCCCTGGGCGTGGTTGCCGCTGGAGCAGGCCAGGACACCTTGTGCCCGCAGTTCGGGCGGCAGCGCCGAGACCGCGGCCCAGCCGCCCCGCGCCTTGAAACTGCCGGTCCATTGCAGGCATTCGGCCTTCACGAACACCTGCCGTCCGGCGATCCGGTCCAGCAGCGGCGCGTTCAGCAGCGGTGTGCGCCGGATATGGCCGCGCAAACGCCGGGCCGCGGCCTCGATCCTTGCAATGTCGCTCATCGGCAGGCCTCCAGAAAGCTGTGCACGCAGGTCAGCGCCTCGGGTTCGTCGAGGAAGGGCATGTGGCCGCGGCCCGGCACTTCGGCGCAGATCAGGTCGGGCCGCCGCCGCCGCATCTCCTCGACCGTCGGTGGCGACAGGATGTCGCTGTTGGCCCCACGGATCAGCCCCAGCACCAGGCCCGAACAGCCATCGAACAGCGGCCAGAGATCGACCGGCGGGCCGGAGAATGCTGCCAGGAACGGTTCGCGCAGGGCGGGATCGTAGGTGATCTCCAGCCCCCGCGGCCCGGCCCGGTAGTGCAGCCGCGCCTCTTGCAGCCAGCGGCTCTCGGGCACGCCGGAAAAGCCGGGCAGGGCGCGGGCCAGCCGCGCGGCCATGTCCGCGTGGGTTTTCGCCGCCGGATTGCGCCCCAGATAGTCGAAGATCCGCTGCAACCCGCCGTGCTCGATCACCGGGCCCACGTCGTTGAACAGGATGCCCGACAGCCGCGCCTTGGCCATGGCTGCCAGCGCCAGCCCGACCAGCCCGCCGCGCGACGACCCGATCAGCGCCACCTTCTGCACTCCCAGATGGTCGAGCAGGGCGATCGCATCCTGTGCCTCTTGCCGCACGGTATAGGTGGCGGGTCCGGTCCACTGGCTATCCCCCCGCCCGCGATAGTCCATTCGGATCAGCCGCGCGCCCGCCAGATGCGGTGCCAGATAGCCGAAATCGGCCATCGTCCGGGTCAGCCCGGCCAGACACAGCACCGCCTGCCCGGTTCCCGTATCGCAATAGGCCAGGCGCGCGCCATCGGATGCGGTGAAGAACTGGGTCATGCGGGCCTCGGGTCGTGACGGGGGCAGAAATCGGGTCGGTGTGGTGCCGGCAAGCCAGACTGCCACGCCCCCGGCGCGGCCGAAAGGGGGCGCACCCCGGCGCCAGGCCGCACGGGGCCGCTCGCGGGGGCCTTGCAGGGGGCCGGGCCCGGGCATAGACCGGCGCCGCAGGCTTGCAGCAGGAGTGTCGCCCTTGGCCTATCTGAATGATGCACAGGACCGGCCCAAATCCAGAAGGGTTGGTGCGTTGCGCGGGCTGATGCCCTTCATCCGGCCCTATCGCGGCATGGTGGCTCTGGCCGGCCTTGCGCTGGTGCTGACCTCGACCGTCAGCCTGATCCTGCCCATGGCGGTGCGCCGGGTGGTCGATGGGTTCAACGTGCAGGACACCGCGATCCTCGACCAGTATTTCGGGGCGGCGCTGGGCTTTGCCGGGCTGCTGGCCGCCGGCACGGCCATACGCTACTATTTTGTCACCCGCCTGGGCGAGCGGGTCGTGGCCGATATCCGCAAGGCGCTGTTCGACAAGGTGCTGGGCATGTCGCCGGCCTATTTCGAACGGCTTCTGACGGGCGAGGTCATCAGCCGCATCACCACCGACACCACGCTGATCCTGTCGGTCGTCGGCTCCTCGGTCTCGGTCGCGCTGCGCAACCTGCTGACACTGACCGGGGGGCTGGTGCTGCTGTTCGTCACCTCGGCCAAGCTGACGGGCCTGGTGTTCCTGATCATCCCGGCCGTTGTCGTGCCGATCGTCCTGCTCGGCCGGCGCCTGCGCGGACTGTCGCGCGAAAACCAGGACTGGATCGCCCAGTCCTCGGGCCAGGCGGCCGAGGCGCTGGGCGCCGTGCAGACCGTGCAGGCCTTCACCCATCTGGACCGCACCCGCGCCAGCTTTGGCAGGATCACCGAGAAAAGCTTTGAATCCGCCCGCCGCCGCATCGGCACGCGCGCGGTGATGACCTTCATCGTCATCTTTCTGGCCTTTGCCGGCATCGTCGGAGTGCTCTGGACCGGAGCGCGTGACGTCCGCGCCGGCACCATGAGTCCCGGCGAGCTGGTGCAGTTCCTGATCTATGCGGTGCTGGTCGCCGGCTCGGTCGGGGCGCTGACCGAAATCTGGGGCGAATTGCAGCGCGCCGCCGGTGCCACCGAACGCCTGGTCGATATGCTGCATGCCGAAGATCCCGTGCAGGATCCGGCCCGGCCCAGGGCGCTGCCGCGCCCGGTGCGGGGCGAAATCGCCTTTCAGGATGTGCATTTCCGCTATCCCGCCCGGCCCGAGGTCTCGGCACTGGATGGCGTCAGCCTGACCGTGGCGCCGGGCGAAACCGTGGCCCTGGTCGGCCCGTCCGGTGCCGGCAAGTCGACCATGTTCCAGCTCTTGCTGCGCTTTTTCGATCCGCATTCCGGCGTGATCCGGCTGGACGGGATCGACCTGCGCGACCTGGCCCGCGACGATTTCCGCAAGTCGGTCGCGCTGGTGCCGCAGGATCCGGTGATCTTTGCCGCCTCGGCCCGCGAGAATATCCGCTTTGGCCGGCCGGATGCCTCCGATGCCGAAGTCGAGTCTGCCGCCCGCGCCGCCGCCGCGCATGATTTCATCGCCGCCCTGCCGCAGGGCTATGACGCCTATCTGGGCGAACGCGGCATCATGCTGTCGGGCGGGCAGAAACAGCGCATCGCCATCGCCCGCGCCATCCTGCGCGACGCGCCCGTGCTGCTGTTGGACGAAGCCACCAGCGCGCTGGACGCCGAAAGCGAACGCGCCGTGCAGCAGGCCGTCGAGGCGCTGGGCCGCGGCCGCACCGTCCTGGTCGTGGCGCACCGCCTGGCCACGGTCAAGCGCGCCGACCGGATCGTGGTGTTCGACCACGGCCGGATTGCCGCCACCGGCACGCATGACGAACTGGTGGCCGAAGGCGGTCTTTACGCCCGCCTGGCCCGGCTGCAATTCACCGAGGGCCCTGCCGACTGAACACCCCGCCTGAGCTTGGCTCTTGAGCGGCAGCCGGTTTCGGAGAAAGCTGGCTGCGGGACAGGAGGAAAGAATGGCAGGATTTCGCACTCTGGCGGACGTCCGGGCGATCGAGGCAGAGATGCCCTATGCCGCGCGCGGCATTCCCAGGACCATGCACCGATTTCTCTCGGCGGTCGCCGAGACCCACGGCTCGCGGCCGGCGATCAGCTTCCAGCTGATGTCCGGTCCGAACGACAAGGCCATGACACTGACCTGGGGCCAGGTGCTGGCCCAGGTGACCCAGGCCGCCAACCTGTTCCGCCGGCTGGGCATCGGGCCGGGCGATGCGGTCGCCTTCGTCCTGCCCAATGCGCTGGAAACCGCCGTGACCCTGATCGGCGGAGCAGTGGCTGGCATCGTCGCCCCGATCAACCCGCTGCTGGAGCCCGCGCAGATCGCTGCAATCCTGCGCGAAACCCGCGCCAAGGTCGTGGTCACGCTGAAACCCTTTCCCCACAGCGAGGTTGCGCAAAAGGTTTCCAGGGCGCTGGAAGAGGCGCCTGGCGTCACCCATGTGCTCGAGGTCGATCTGGCGCCCTATCTCTCGGGCCTGAAACGCTGGATCGCGCCCCTGCTGCGGCCGCGGGTAAGGCACCGGCACAGGGCGCAGCTGCTGGATTTCGCCGCCGCGCTGGCCACGGCGGGCGCCGAGGCGCTGGAGTTCGACGACCCCGAGGATGACCGCGTCGCCGCCTATTTCCACACCGGCGGCACCACCGGCATGCCCAAGGTGGCGCAGCACCGCGTCTCGGGCATGATCTACAACGGCTGGCTGGGACAGATGCTGCTGTTTCGCGAAACCGACAACGTGCTGTGCCCGCTGCCGCTGTTTCATGTCTTTGCGGCCTATCCGATCCTGATGTCGATGGTGGCCTCTGGCGGGCACGCCATCTTCCCCACCCCCGCCGGCTATCGCGGCGAAGGCGTGTTCGACAATCTGTGGAAACTGATCGCGCGCTGGAAGATCACCTATCTGATCGCCGTGCCGACTGCCCTGTCCGCCCTGATGCAGCGCCCGATCGACGCCGACATCAGCACGCTGCGCGGCACCTTCTCGGGCTCGGCCCCGCTGCCGATCGAGTTGTACAAGCGTTTCGAGGCCGCCACCGGCGTGCAGGTCGTCGAAGGCTATGGCCTGACCGAGGCGACCTGTCTGGTCTCGGTCAACCCGCCCGAAGGCGTGAAGAAGATCGGATCGGTGGGTCTGCCCTTTCCCTATACAAGGGTCCGCATCGTGACCGCCGATGCGCAGGGCGGCCCGCGCGACTGCGGCCTCGACGAAGTGGGCGAGATCTGCGTGGCCAGTCCCGGCGTGTCCGTCGGCCAGACCTATACCGAAACCGACAAGAACACCGGTCTCTACTGGGGCGATTTCCTGCGCACCGGCGATCTCGGCCGGCTGGACGGCGATGGCTATCTGTTCATCACCGGTCGCGCCAAGGATCTGATCATCCGCGGCGGCCACAACATCGACCCGGCGCTGATCGAGGAAGCCATGATGTCGCACCCTGCCGTCGCCTTCGCCGGCGCAGTGGGCCAGCCCGACGCCCAGGCGGGTGAGCTCCCCTGTGTCTATGTCGAACTGGTCAAGGGCGCCACGGCCACGGTCGAAGAGCTGTCCGAGCACGCCCGCAAGCGGATCCCCGAACGCGCCGCCCATCCCAAACACCTGGAAATCCTGAGCGAACTGCCGAAAACCGCCGTGGGCAAGGTTCGCAAGCCGGATCTGCGCATCCTGGCGATCACCCGGGTCCTGAATGCGGCACTGTCCCAGTCGGGCCTGACCGTCCGCATCCAGGATGTGGTCGAGGACCGCAAGCGCGGCCTTCTGGCCCGCATTCCGCGCCACACCGACCCCGACGAGGCGGTGCGCGCCTGCCTTGGCCAGTTCGCCGTGGCCTGGGACTGGCTGGCCTGAGGCCGCAGGATTGCCGACCGCAGGGTCAAAAATCCGTTGCATCACGCAGCGATCACGGCATTCTGATCCGGACTATACGAAGGAGATTTTGGCATGAAGATTTGGTCAACCCTGATCGGTTCGGTGATTCTGGCCTCGGCGTCGGGTGCGGCGCTGGCCGAGTCGTCCTCCGAAGTGCTGTTCCGCCACAAGCACTGGATGGTCGAAGGCGTGACCTTCGACGACGGCACCGTGGCCTGCCTGGCCGAGGTCGACGATCCCAACGACAGCTTCTCGATCTGGACCTACCCCGATGCGACGATCAAGCTGCAGTTCTATTCGACCTCATGGGACTTCGGCGACACCGGCGACACCGCCGACCTGCAAGTGGTCATCGACCGCCGCGCGCCATGGAATCTCACCGGCGCCGATCTTTACATGAATTCGGTGCTGTTCACCCTGCCGGGCAGCGACGATGCCGTGAACTTCCTCATGGAAGTGGCCAATGGCAACAAGCTCTATCTCAACGATGCCAACGGCAACGGTGTGGTCTGGTATTCGCTGGCCGGTTCGTCCGCCTCGATGTCGGCGATGATCGACTGCGGCAACGCCATCGCGGGCAGCGATCCGAACCCGTTCAAGTGACGCCCCTTCGGGTGATGGTGGTCGGGCGGGCCGTCACAGGCTCGCCGTGTCCAGCCAGAGCGTGACCGGACCCTGGTTCAGCAGGCGCACATCCATGTCGGCGCCGAAACGGCCGCGCGCGACGGCGATGCCTTCGGCCGCCAACCGGTCGGCAAAGGCCTCGTAGAGCCGCCTGCCTTCCTCGGGCGCGGCAGCACGGGAAAAGCCGGGCCGGTTGCCGCGCAGGTCGGCCGCCAGGGTGAATTGGCTGACCACCAGCGCCGAGCCACCCGAATCGCTCAGCGACAGATTCATCTTTCCCGCCGCATCCTTGAAGATGCGCAACCTGGCCACCTTTTGCGCCAGCTTGTCGGCCTCGGTCATCGTGTCGCCCTGCATCGCACAGACCAGGATCAGCAGCCCCGCGCCGATCTGCCCGATCACCTGACCATCGACTGAAACCGAGGCCTCGCTGACCCGTTGCAGGACCGCCCTCACAGTTCGTGCGCCCAGGGCGGGTTGGCACCAGGGCGCGAGCAGGTGACGGCGGCGGCCCGCACACCCAGGCTCAGCGCATCGCGCAGCGCGGCGTCCGAAAGGCTGGCCACGGCGGATTTGCTCAGCAGCCCCGCCCGGTCCAGCGCCGCCAGGACGCCTGCGTTGAACGTATCGCCCGCGCCCACGGTATCGGCCACGGCGATCTGCGGCGCATCGACATGCACCGACCCGCGTGCGGTGTGCGCGCTGGCGCCCCTCGCACCTTCGGTGATCAGCACGACCTTGGCGCCCTTCGCCAGGATCGCCGCCGGATCGCAGGCGCCATAGAGCCAGACCGCATCCTCGTCGGACAGTTTCACGATGTCGGCCGCGGCCAGCATCCGGTCGATCCGCCCGGTATAGGCCGCGCGATCCTTCACGAAACTCGGCCGCACGTTCGGGTCCACCATGGTCACGCGACTGCCCGCCTCTTGCAGCAGCATCTGCTCCAGCGCCGTTCCGCAGGGCTCCACCGCCAGCCAGATGCCGCCGGTGAAATAGGCCTTCACCTTTGCGGGCAGCCTGGGCATGTCGGCCAGAGTCATCATCCGCCCGGCGGTGTTTTCGTCATAGAAGAAATAACTGGCATGGCCGTCCGTCAGCTTGACGAAGGCGAGCGTCGTGGGCCGGTCCGACCGCACGCAGTAATCCAGATTGACGTTCGACGCGACCAGGGTGGCCTTCAGCACATCGCCCATCAGGTCCGACGACAGCCCGGTCAGGAACCCCGACTCTGCCCCCAGCCGCGCCAGCGCGATGGCCGTATTCATCACCGCCCCGCCCGCATAGGGCGCAAAACAGGCCTCGCCCGCAGTCGATGTGCGCGGCAGCATGTCGATCAGCGCTTCGCCACAGCTCAGAATCATCGCGTCCTCCCCGGAATTTGGCGCAGACTAGCGGAAAGCCTTCTGTTAGCGCAAACAGTTGCGCGCCCGGCGCGCGGCTCAGCCGCAGGACCGCCGTCCGGAAATGGCCCCGAAAGACGCCCTGCCGATGCTGCCACGACCCGAGCCGATCCGCCATGATCTGGCGCAAGGCGCAACCTCTGCAATTGCGCGAAACTCGCCCCACGCAATGACAGGAGGCTCCCATGGTTGAAAAGACGTCGTTGACTGGATTCTGGCCGTCGCTCTTCGATCCGGCGCGGTGGCCCGGCATGAGACTTGCGGACTGGCTGGCGCCGGCGTCCGAAGCGTCCAGCGACAGCACGGCCTACAGGATCACGATGGAACTGCCCGGCGTGGCCGAGGACGACATCCATCTTACGGTCGAGGATGGCGTGGTGCATCTGAGAGGCGAAAAGAAGACCAGCCGGGAAGAAAAGGGTGAAACCTGGTATTTCTCGGAACGGCAATACGGCAGCTTCTCGCGCAGCTTCAGCCTGCCCGAGGATGCCGACGAAGCTGCGGTCAAGGCCGAGCTGAAGGACGGTGTGCTGACCGTCACCTTGCCGCGCAAATCGCCCGAGGCGGTGAAGTCGTCCAAGCGCGTGCCGATCGCAAAGGCCTGATCACCGTGTGAAGTAAGGCTCCAGCGCCGCTCGCACCCGTGCGAGCGGCGTTTCGCCGCGCAGATCGGGCACGAATTTCTGGCCGGTGATGGCCTCGTAGGCCTGGATGTAGACCTTCGATGTCGCCTCGATCATCGTGAGTGGAATCTCGGGGATCGGGTCCTTGTAGGGATCGCAGCGTGCCGCGACCCAGGCGCGGATCACGTCCTTGTCAAAGCTGGGGGGGCGCGTGCCCGCCTCGAAGGCCGCCGGATAGCCGCTGGCAATCCAGTAGCGGCTGGAATCCGGCGTGTGGATTTCATCCGCAATCAGGATGTTGCCCGCGCTGTCGGTGCCGAATTCATATTTGGTATCCACCAGGATCAGCCCGCGTTCCGCCGCCATCTGCTGGCCCCGCGCGAACAGCGCCAGCGCCGCCTGCGACACGCGGTCCCACTGGGCCGGGGTCATCAGCCCCTGGTCGACGATCGCCGCCGCCGTCAGCGGCTCGTCATGGCCACCGTCGAAGGCCTTGGAGGTCGGTGTGATGATCGGCTGCGGCAACACCTGGTTGTCGCGCATCCCGTCGGGCAGGGTGTGGCCATACAGGGTCCGCACGCCCTTGCGGTATTGGGTCAGCACCGAAGTCGAGGTCGACCCCGCCAGATAGCCCCGCACCACCACTTCCACCGGCAGGATCGTCAGCCGTCGCCCGATCACCACATTGGGGTCGGGATACTCCAGGACATGGCTGGGGATGATGTCGGCGGTCCGTTCAAACCAGAACCGGGCGATCTGGGTCAGCACCTGGCCCTTGTACGGAATGGCCGCCAGGATGCGGTCGAAGGCCGAGATCCGGTCACTGGCGATCAGTATCCGCCGACCATCCGGGTGCTGCGCGTCCGGCGCCAGATCGTAGCAGTCGCGCACCTTGCCGAAATAGGGGTTCGGCAGTTCGGGAATGCGGGCTTGGGCAAGGACGCGCATCGGAGACTCCTCGGAGGGCAAGGGCGGAGGGTATGGGCGGAGGGCATGGACGTTGGGTATGGGCGCGACATGCCTTCCGTGGCAGGCAGAGTCAACCGGCCGAGGCAGGCCGTGCCGGCGGGCAGAAACGGTGGGCGCACGCCTCGCCTTTCCGGGCCGGACGCCGGCATCACGGCGACTGGTATGTCTGCTTCAGATAGACGGCCACGCCCGCCACCAGCGCCAGGACCAGCACGGCAAGGGCGATCTTCCAGGCGCTCCACGGCCGTTCGCCCTGCACTTCGCCGGTCTGGCCATTCACCAGAAAGCGATAGGACTTGCCGTTGTACTTGTAGGCCGCCATCCAGACCGGCAACAGGACATGCTTGAAGGTCTGGTCCCAATAGCGCGTCGCGATGTGGTCGATCCGCTGCACGTCGCCGCCGATGTCGCGGCGCACGTCCTGGGTGATCACCGCCTCCATCTTGCGCTTGGCGGTTTCATGCCCGTCGGCCAGCGCAACGGTGTATCCCTCGGCCTGAAAGCCCGCCAGATAATCGGGCGAATAGGGCTCCAGTTGCGACAGATCCCAGGGCTCCAGCCCGTCGCCCAGATTCGCCGGCAGGCTGGTCGAGGCAATGGCCAGCACATCGTTGAAATCCCGCGCGACCGTGCCCGCGGCCGGATACCACCGCGTCTTTTGCACCTGTTCCTGCCGGGTTTCGTTGCGGCCGTTCACGTTGACGGTGACGGTGCGGGTTTCGTAGTAATGCACGCCCCTCGCCCCGCGATACTGGCTTTCGGTCGCGGCATCGAAGGTCCAGTAGGGCACGTAGATGCCGCTCATTGCGCGGCCGGCGCGAGTGTATTGCCGCAGGCCATTGGGGGCGAACCACAGGCGCCCCAGCCATTTGACCAGCGCATCCCGGGCCTGGCGTTCGTCCAGCTGAAAGGGCAGCAGGGCCTGCGGCTTGAACCGGCGATGGCTGCCGGTGTCGACCACCACCGGCGTGTCGCAGAACGGGCATTTCGCAGCGTGCTCCGCACCCTGGAATTCGACCCTTGCACCGCAGGCCGGGCACGAGACCGTGCGCACCTCTTCCGAGGCAGCGGCGGGCAGGTCGTCGGCCAGGCCACGCGCCAGGTCATGTTCGGTCAGTGCGGTTGCGCGCTTGCGGCCATCGGCCTTCGCAATTTCCTGCACATGGCCGCAATGGTCGCATTTCAGGCTGGTCTGGCCCGGAGCAAACCGCAAGTCCGCCCCGCATTGCTCGCAGGGCCAGCGGTGCTCTTCCTGCACGCGGTCGTCCACCTGCCCCATGTCAGGCACCGCTGCCGCCCGGAGCAGGCGGCACGGGCGGGGGCGGGGGCGGGGGCGGCACCTGGGCGAACAGCCGGGCCAGTTCGGTCTGCCCGGCCGCCATCCAGCCCGCCTGCCCGGCTGTCCAGACCTGCGTGTCGCCCGTCACCTGTCCGGCACTGGCCATCTGGGCCAATTGCGCCTCGGTGAAAGGGCCCTGCGTCGCACCGTTCACCGCCAGGTGCCAGGATCTGGCCGCAGCCGGCGGCGGCGGCGGAGTGGCCGGGGCGGCGGCTGCGGCGGCGGCGGGTGACGGGCCCCAGGGGCCCGACTGGCCCATGCCAAACCCCATCCCGGCGCCCATCGCCGCGCCCATCGTGGCGCCCATCGCGCCACCGGGCTGCGCCAGCCCTTCGGCAGCGTTGAACTGCATGTACTTGCCCAGGTCGCCCGCGATCCCCATCGAGGTGCGCTTGTCCAGCACCTTTTCCACCTCTTCGGGCAGGCTGATGTTCTCGATGTAGAATTCCGGCAGCGCCAGCCCGTAATCCGCCACCTTCGGCGCGATCTGGTCGGTGATCAGCTTGCCCAGGGCCTGGGTGTTGGCCGCCATGTCCAGCACCGGAATCTTCGAATTGGCCAGCACCTGACCCAGTTCCTGCACGATCACGTTGCGGATCTGGTCGCTGATCTCGTCGCTGGTGAACTCGCCATCGGTGCCCACGACTTCCTTCAGGAACTTGCCCGGATCGGTCACGCGCATCGAATAGGTGCCGAAGGCCCGGATGCGCACCGGCCCGAATTCCGGATCGCGGCACATGATCGGGTTCTTCGTGCCCCATTTCTGGTCGTTGAACCGCGTCGTGTTGACGAAATAGATCTCGCATTTGAAGGGCGAGGAAAAGCCGTGATCCCAGTGTTGCAGCGTGGTCATGATCGGCATGTTGTTGGTCTGCAATTCGTACAGCCCCGGCCCGAACACGTCGGCCAACTGCCCCTCGTTCACGAAAACCGCGGCCTGGCCTTCGCGCACCGTCAACTTGGCGCCATACTTGATGGCATTGTCATGGCGTTCGAACCGCCAGACCATCGTGTCGCGGGTGTCATCGAGCCAGCTGATGACATCGATGAATTCGCCCTTGAGGAAGCCGAAAACCATGGTTCACTCCTTGGGTTTGACGACGGAACTGCCGGTATTGGGCGGTGGAGGCGGAGGCGCATTGTCGGTGGTTGCCGGTTGGTAGCCGTTCTGGATGGCAGCCTTGTCACCTGCCCGACTGGATCGGGGCTGGTAGCCGTCATTCAGCAATTTCGGTGTCATGGCCCGTCTCCTTCGCGGGTTCGATGAATTCGATCGACCTCACGTCGCGCAACATGAGAAGCGCAGACTTCGGCGGCTGCGTCGGCATCCAGGTGCCATCGCAAACATCATATAGTCGTTCGATATAGATGTCTCTATTGGAAGGGTCGGAAGACGCGAGCGAATTTGCTCCGAAGAAGCCGTATGCCGTGGTCCCGTCGGTGAAGGTCACGATGACAAAACGCTCCGACTTGATGTCGCCGAAAGCGAAATCATAAGCGCGACTGGTCGGGTGAATCACCGGCATCCCCAAGGATCCGAGCATGGGGATTCGCCAGCCGCGCCGCGCCGAGATGCCAAGAAGCATCCCGAGGGCCGCCGGAAGAAACAGCGCTTCGATGAAGAAGGGCAATCGTATCGTGGCCGGCTGTTGGATCGCAGCCATCAACGGGGCTGGCAGCAGCAGGGCTGCGTACCCAAGCAGAAAGCCGAGGAAGAGAAAGACCATCTGGTTGAGAAGGCTCAGGATCACCGACTCAAACAGAAACTCCGAGGCTTTCGGGCGTTCGCCGAGGACATATCGTGACCGAGCGGAAGCGACGATGAACCCCGCAAGGAAGTAACGGGCGAAGAAGTCGAAGTTTGACAGGTTCACCAGGTCGCCCAGCACTACCCCTCTCCCCCCATCAGGCGGCGTGCAAGCATTTCGACCACGGGTCGCGCCTGGATCTCGGTCATCCCCGGCCGCAGCTCGGGGGAATACAGGATCTTCAGCATCAACTCGTCCTGCCGGGTCAGCAGGGCGAATTCCTGGTCGTCGTTGAAGATCGACGGCCGGGCCAGGCCGCTGTCATTGGGCAGGCCCAGCGCCTGGGCGATTTCCTCGTGGATGCACGACATCAGCAACAGGTCCGGATGTTCCGCCGGGATCACCGCCACCGCCCCGGTATAGGTGCTGGTCGCCGGGTCCGACTGTGTGACCACCTGGCAATAGGTGTTGCGGTCCATTTCGGTCATCGAGTTGATCTGGGCCGGCGACAGCTCTGGCAGCAGCGCCTGCAAGGTCGGGCCCAGGGCGCGGCGTTCGTCCACGTCGGCGATGAAGATCGCGAAATCCGTGGCGCTGTCGGCCAGGCCGATCCGCAGGCCGGTCAGCCGCGACAGGCGCGACAGATAGCTGTCCACCCGCAGCGTGTCGGTGGTGCGCAGATTGATCGGCACGCTGGCGCCGAAATTCAGTTGCACCCGCACCGGCCTGGCCCAGCGGGTCAGCGGTATGGGCGCCTCGCGCCTTACGATGCCGCCCAGCGCGCGGTCGTATTCCTCGTAAAAGGCGATGGCCAGGAAGTTCTCCGCCAGCATCCGGTCGGTGAAGGGGGTGTCCGCCCCGCCCATGTCGGTGCGCAGCAGGCCCTGGGAAAGCAGCTCGGCCTGCACCTGGCCGTAATAGCTGGCCAGCGCCGCCGATTCCGCGCTGACCGCAGGGCCGGGTGCCGGCGAGGGCGTCACCGGCCGCTCCGGCGCAGCCGGCGGCACCCCGGCACAGCCCGCCAGCAGCCACGCCAGCAGCGCCGCTCTTGCCCAGCCAGTCCCGTAGCCTGCGCCCGCCATGGCTACCCGTTCAGTGCGGCGCCACGGGCCGCCGACAGCGTGTCGCGCAGCGCGGTCTCCATCTTCACCAGTTCGGTCTCGGCCGCGGCCCGGCGCGCCTTGCCTTCGTCGGCGATCCGCAGACTGTCTTCGATGGTGGCGATCAGCGACGCATTGGCAGCCTTGACCGCCTCGATGTCGAACACGCCGCGCTCCATCTCGGTCCGCACCACGGCATTGGCTTCCTGCAGGTTCCTGGCGTTCGCGGTCAGCAATTCGTTCGTCAGGTCGTTGGCGCTCTTGATCGCCTCGGCGGCATCGCGTGAGCGCTGGATCGTCACGGCCTGGGCAAGCTGGGTTTCCCACAGCGGCACGGTATTGACCAGCGTCGAGTTGATCTTGCCGACCAGCGACTTGTCGTTTTCCTGCACCAGGCGGATCGAGGGCAGGGATTGCATCGTGACCTGCCGGGTCAGCTTCAGGTCGTGGACCCGGCGCTCCAGATCATCCCGCGCCGCGCGCAGGTCGCGCAGGTCCTGCGCGCGCTTCACCTGGTCATCGGGGGCGGCCGCCTTCACCTCGGCCTCGAGTGCGGGAATCGTCACGCCGTCCAGCTCTGCCAGCTTCGCGGTGCCTGCGGCGATGTAAAGCCCCAGTTCGTCATAGAATTTCAGCGATTTGCCATACAGATTGTCCAGGCTGGCGATGTCCTTCAGCAGCGCGTGTTCGTGCATCAGAAGCGTCTCGGTGATCTTGTCGATCTGGGTCTGAACCTCTTCATACCGCGCGATGAACTGCGCCAGCGGTGTCGCCGCGCCGGTCAGCCTTTCCCACCATGACCGGGCGCGGTTCGCGCCCAGCTCCTCGCCGGAAAACCCCCGGATGGTCGAGACGATGTCGCGCAGCGCCTGTCCGGCCGGGCCGACATCCTTGTTCTTCACTCCGGTCAGCATGTCCTGGCTGATCACCTGCAATTCGCCCTGCGCTGCCGCGCCAAAGCCGATGATCGACTGGCTGTTGGCCATGTCGATCTCGGCCATGCGTTTCTGGATCTCGGCCGCCTGAGCCGGATTTGCGGCCTCCAGCGGCACAACCTCTCCCGCCGGTTCGGGCAGCACGGCGGTCGTCACCTTGGCCACTTCGGCCAGGGCCGTGGCGGCTTGTTCGCGGACAGAATCGGTCATCGGGTCAACCTTTCGACAGGGGGCGCCATGGCCTCAGAAATTCATCTTCAGACGGTCGCGCAGCACCTGGATTTCCACATCCAGATCGCTGTGGCTGTCGCCCAGCAGCGCCTGGGTGCGCTGGGCGAAATGGGTCTCCAGATCGGTCAGCAGGGCCTCGAACTCGGCCCGCGCCCGGGGCGAGCGGCCCCGCGCCCAGACATCGGCGAACTTGGCCGTCGCATCGCGTGCGCCCAGCAGATAGACCGACAGGAACTTGCGGGCCGCGGTCAGATCGCCCGGATCGCCCTCGACCTGGCGGAACAGGTTGCGCGCAACGGCGGCAAAACGGTCCACCCGCGCCTCCAGCGTGGGGTCGTTCGCCCGCAGGATCGCGTCCTTCATGCCTGCCAGATAGGCCTCGGCCTCATCCACCGCGCGGGCGACGCGCTGGTTCTGGAACGTGTCGACCCCCGTCATCCCCTTGTCGCGCATCGGGTCAGGGCCAAAGGCCGCCAGGTGCAGCAAGGCTCCCAGCACGCCGAACAGCACGTGATAGAGCGGGTTCACCGTCAGGATCGTGGCGCCAAGCAGCAGCGCCAATCCGCACAGCAGGCTTCCCGCGAGCTTGCGCGGAAAGGCCGGGCGCCGCGCCACCTTGCGCGCCTCGAAGGCATCTTCGGCCTTCAATCCTTCGCGCGTCAGCCAGCCCGACGCCAGCATCAGCCCCGCCGCGCCCAGGTTCAGGAACAGCGACGAGGCATCGCCCGCAAAGGCCTTCGCGGCAAAGGGCAGGGCCAGCAGGAACAGCAGGTTCGATTTCGCGCCGACCCGGCTGGGCCCGGCGACATCATAGGGCCCGGGCAGGTTCGGCCCATCCGCCTGCCCGCCGCCGCCGGTGCCCGGAGAATACTTTCCGCCATAGCGCCGCGCCATCATGCGCCTCCACCGAAGGCGACATAGAGCGTCACCGCGACCAACAGCAGGAAGGCGAGTGTCTGCAAAGCCTTGGACGACATGACCCCCTCGCCCAACCACCACGCGGTGAATATAGGTCAGCCATCCCCCCCGCGCCATAGGGCCCGCGGGGGGAAGGTGAGCGAATTATTCCCCCGGTTTCGG
>JAKALB010000187.1 GCA_021813365.1 Pseudomonadota bacterium
CGCGCCACCGGCCTGCCACGGGCGGTTCTGCTGACCGCGCCGGGCCTGTGGCGCGGCCCGGCGCTGATCGCCGCGCCGCATGCCGGGCGACCGGCGGGGTTCCGCGTGATGCGTCCGGGCGCACAGACTGTCCTGGTCCGGCGATTTTTATCGCATTGAACCTGCGGGTGGGATGACTAGATTAGAGGCAAGGCTCGCCCGCCTTTCCGGCGGCGCGGCGATTTTGGGAGTCCTTTCGTGGGCAACGCACGAAACATCGCATTCTGGGTCGTTCTGTTCCTGCTGGTGCTGGCGCTGTTCAACCTGTTTGAAAACGGCAGCTCGAATTTCTCCAGCGCGACGCTGCCCTATTCCGAGTTCGTCGGACGGGTCGACCAGGGCGAAGTGCAGTCGGTGGTTCTGGATGGCGAGCAGATCAAGGTCACGGCCAAGGATGGCAGCCACTACACCACGATCCGCCCGCAGGGTGAGCAGGTGGCCAACCAGCTGATCGCCAAGGGGGTGACGGTGCAGGTCACCCCGCAGGAACAGTCGGGCATCCTGAACCTGCTGAGCCTGTGGCTGCCCTTCATCGTGCTGATCGGCGTCTGGATCTTCTTCATGAACCGCATGCAGGGCGGCGGGCGTGGCGGTGCGATGGGCTTTGGCAAATCCCGCGCCAAGCTGCTGACCGAAAAGCAGGGCCGCGTCACCTTTGACGACGTGGCCGGCATCGATGAAGCCAAGGAAGAGTTGGAGGAGATCGTCGAGTTCCTGCGCAACCCGCAGAAGTTCAGCCGCCTGGGTGGCAAGATCCCGAAAGGCGCGCTGCTGGTCGGTCCGCCCGGCACCGGCAAGACGCTGCTGGCGCGCGCCATTGCGGGCGAGGCGGGTGTGCCCTTCTTCACCATCTCTGGCTCCGACTTTGTGGAGATGTTCGTGGGCGTGGGCGCCTCACGCGTGCGCGACATGTTCGAGCAAGCCAAGAAGAATGCACCCTGCATCGTCTTCATCGATGAAATCGACGCCGTGGGGCGGGCGCGCGGTGTGGGCATCGGCGGCGGCAATGACGAGCGCGAACAGACGCTGAACCAGCTTCTGGTGGAAATGGACGGGTTCGAGGCCAACGAGGGCGTCATCATCGTGGCGGCCACCAACCGCAAGGACGTGCTGGACCCGGCGCTGCTGCGCCCCGGCCGGTTTGACCGGCAGATTCATGTGCCCAATCCCGACATCAAGGGGCGCGAGAAGATCCTGACCGTGCATGCCCGCAAGGTGCCGGTGGGCCCCGATGTGGACCTGCGGCTGATCGCGCGCGGCACACCCGGATTTTCGGGGGCCGATCTGGCCAATCTGGTGAACGAGGCGGCGCTGATGGCCGCCCGTGCCGGCCGCCGGTTCGTGACCATGGTCGATTTCGAGCAGGCCAAGGACAAGGTCATGATGGGGGCCGAGCGCCGCTCGATGGTGCTGACTGCCGACCAGAAGGAAAAGACCGCCTATCACGAGGCGGGCCATGCCATCGTCGGCCTGAACCTGCCCAAATGCGACCCGGTCTACAAGGCCACGATCATCCCGCGCGGCGGTGCTCTGGGCATGGTGGTCAGCCTGCCGGAAATGGACCGGCTGAACATGCACAAGGACGAGGCCAAGCAGAAGATCGCCATGACCATGGCGGGCAAGGCGGCCGAGATCATCAAATATGGTGAGGAAGGCGTTTCGTCCGGCCCGGCGGGCGACATCCAGCAGGCCTCGTCGCTGGCGCGGGCCATGGTGATGCGCTGGGGCATGTCGGATGTGATCGGCAACATCGACTATGCCGAGGCGCATGAGGGCTATCAGGGCAACACCGGCGGCTTCTCGGTCTCGGCCGAGACCAAGCAGAAGATCGAGGCCGAGGTGAAGCGGCTGATCGACGAGGGCTATGACACCGCGCGGCGCATCCTGCTGGAAAAGGCCGACGAGTTCGAGCGGATGGCGCAGGGGCTGCTGGAATATGAAACGCTGACCGGCGACGAGATCAAGAAGATCATCGCTGGCCAGCCGCTGGACGGCGACGATGCCGGTGACGCACCGTCCGGCGGGGCGGCACCATCGGTGCTGAGCGTGCCGCGGACCAAGCCGCGCGCGCCGAGTGGCGGAATGGAGCCCGAGCCTTCGGCATGAGCCGGACCCGCGGACAGGGCGATTGGAACCCCGAAACCTATGCCAGGTTTCGGGGTTTGCGCTTGCGGCCTGCACGGGATCTGCTGATGCAGGTGGGCAGTCTGCCCGCAGGCGAGATCGTCGATCTGGGCTGCGGCGACGGGGCGGCGGCGGGCAGTCTGCGGATGCGCTACCCGAAGCATCGCCTGGTCGGGGTGGACGGCTCGCCCGCGATGCTGGCCGCGGCAAGGGGATATGCCGAACTGGTCGAGGCCGATATCGCGACCTGGCGGCCCAGCGCGCCGGTGGCGCTGATCTTTTCCAACGCGGCGCTGCACTGGCTGCCCGACCATGCCACGCTGCTGCCGCGGCTGGCCGGGATGCTGCGCCCAGGTGGTGTGCTGGCGGTGCAGATGCCGCGGCAATACATGGCGCCCAGCCACCGCTTTCTGCGTGACATTGCGGCGGCCATGTTCCCTGACCGGTTCGATTTCACCGGCTTTCAGCCGCCGGTGGCGGCGGCGGCGGCCTATTGGCAGATGCTGGCGCCCCTGGGCGAGGTGATCGCCTGGGAGACGGACTATGTGCAGCATCTGGCGCCGGCGGTCGACATGCATCCGGTGCAGGCCTTTACCCGGTCGACCGCGATGCGGCCATTCGTCGAAAAGCTCACCGCGCCCGAGGCGGCGGCATTTGCCCAAGCCTATGACCAGGCGCTGGACGCGGCCTATCCCAGGCTCGCGGATGGTTCCTGCCTGATGAGCTTTGCCCGCGTCTTCTTTACCCTGAGGGTCTGACATGCCTGCCCTGAAACTGACCGGATCGATCGGCACCGTGACCTTTCTGGGGGCTGTGCGTTCGACCGAGGGGCTCTTGTGGTCGGATCCGGTGCAGGCCGTGGATCTGGTCTGGGGCGGGATCGCGGGCGAAGTGCATCACGGCGTCACGCGCCCGGCCTGCGTGCGGGTGAAAGAGCTGCATCCCCAGGGCACGACGATCGCCAACACGCGGCAACTGTCCATCCTGTCCGAGGAGGAGCTTGCAGCGATGGCCGAGGCCATGGGGATCGACCGGCTGGACCCGTCGCATCTGGGTGCCTCGCTGGTGGTGAGGGGGATTGCCGATTTCAGCCATGTGCCGCCGTCGTCGCGGTTGCAGGCGCCTTCCGGGGCGACGCTGGTGATCGACATGGAAAACCGGCCCTGCACGATCCCGGCACGCTCGATCGAGGGGCGGCACCGGGGCAAGGGCAAGCTGTTCAAGCCGGCGGCCGAGGGACGACGCGGTGTCACCGCCTGGGTCGAGCGCGAGGGGCGGATCGCGCTGGGCGATCCGCTGCGCCTGTTCATCCCCGACCAGCCGGTCTGGATGGCCGGACCCTAGGGCACGAAATCATCCGCCACCGGCGCGGTGGCGCCGGCCGTGGCGCCGGTCGCCGACAGGCCGATCCCCTGGCAAAGGGCATGGCGGAAATCGGCGATCGCATCATGTGCCGTGCCGGCGCGATGTTGTCACGCAGCCCGAGGGTGGGCGGAATGAATATTCCATCAGTGAACATTTCCCGACCTGCGTTCCATAGTTTCCGATCGGAAACCCGGGCGGCGAATTTCAGGGGAAAGGTGTCGCAATTTCGTCTTCCAAACCGGGGTTTCAACGGTATCACGTCGCCAACGGACAATCCCGAGCCGCCCAGGAGAGCGTGAATGGCCTTCAAGACCGACATCGAGATCGCGCGCGAAGCGAAGAAACAGAACATCATGGAGATCGGGGCCAAGCTGGGCATCCCGCCGGAAAGCCTGCTGCCCTACGGCCATGACAAGGCCAAGGTCGCCCAGGATTTCATCGCGAGCCTCGAAGGCCGCAAGGACGGCAAGCTGATCCTCGTGACCGCGATCAACCCGACACCGGCGGGTGAAGGCAAGACCACCACCACGGTCGGCCTGGGCGACGGCCTGAACCGGATCGGCAAGAAGGCCGTGGTCTGCATCCGTGAAGCCTCGCTGGGGCCGAACTTCGGCATGAAGGGGGGCGCGGCCGGTGGCGGCTATGCCCAGATCGTGCCGATGGAGGAAATGAACCTGCACTTCACCGGTGACTTTCATGCCATCACCAGCGCCCACAACCTGCTGTCGGCGATGATCGACAACCACATCTACTGGGGCAACGACCTGGACATCGACGCCCGCCGCATCGTGTGGCGCCGCGTGATGGACATGAACGACCGCGCGCTGCGCGACATCGTGGTCAGCCTGGGCGGCGTGGCCAACGGTTTCCCGCGGCAGACCGGGTTCGACATCACGGTGGCCTCGGAAGTCATGGCGATCCTGTGCCTGTCGAAGGATCTGAAGGACCTGCAGAAGCGTCTGGGCGACATCGTGGTGGCCTATCGCCGCGACAAGACCCCGGTCTATTGCCGCGACCTCAAGGCCGATGGCGCCATGACGGTGCTGCTGAAGGACGCGATGCAGCCCAACCTGGTGCAGACGCTGGAGAACAACCCGGCCTTCGTGCATGGCGGCCCGTTCGCCAACATCGCGCATGGTTGCAACAGCGTCATCGCCACCAAGACCGCGCTGAAGCTCGGCGATTACGTGGTGACCGAAGCGGGCTTT
>JAKALB010000049.1 GCA_021813365.1 Pseudomonadota bacterium
GGTGTTTGCCGGCCCCACGACGCTGGAGCTGTGGCTTGAGGCCGAGCGCGGCGTCGGCAGGCCGGCGCTGGCCGGGCGGATGCTGATCCTGCCGCTGCTGGATCAGGTGGGTGCGGTGCGGCTGGCAGTGGGCGGGCTGGTGACGGCGGGTGGCCTGGGCCGCTCAGCCCGGCGGTTTGCAGTGACAACGGTTCTGGCCGAGCCGCTGCCCCGCAGAACCGGCGAAGCGGCGCGGCTGCCCCTGCCCGAATTTGCCGAGGCCCCGGCGCCGTTCCGCCCGGCGCGGCCCGGCGGCAAGCCCAATCTGCGGCTGGTTTCCTCGCGCGACTGACGGAAGGCCCGCTGACCTGATGGCGCTTCCAGAAAGGACCGTGGGCTCGCCAGTTCGTGACCGATGAGTCAGAGGGCGATGCGCCGGCCCGCGGCCCGCATCGATTGCAGTTCCTCGCTGACCAGGAAGGCAAGTTCCAGCGCCTGCGATGCGTTCAGGCGCGGGTCGCAGGCCGTGTGATAGCGGTCCGACAGATCCTCGTCCTTCACGGCGCGCAGGCCGCCGGTGCATTCGGTCACGTCCTTGCCGGTCATCTCGAAATGCACACCGCCCGGGATCGTGCCTTCCGCCTTGTGGATCTGGAAGAACTCGCGCACCTCGCGCAGCACCGATTCGAACGGCCGGGTCTTGTAGCCCGAAGCGGCCTTGATCGTGTTGCCGTGCATCGGGTCGCAGGACCAGACGACATTGGCGCCCTCTTCCTGCACCGTCCGGATCAGGCGCGGCAGGTGGTCGCCGACCTTGCCCGCGCCAAAGCGTGCAATCAGCGTCAGCCGGCCCGCCTCATTCTGCGGATTCAGCTTGGCCATCAGCACTTTCAGGTCTTCGACCGTGGTGGAGGGGCCGCATTTCAGGCCGATCGGGTTCAGCACGCCGCGGGCGAATTCGACATGCGCGCCGTCGGGCTGGCGGGTCCGGTCGCCGATCCAGATCATGTGGCCCGAGCCCGCCACCGGTTGACCGGTGATGGAATCGACGCGGCAGAGCGCCTCTTCATATTCCAGAAGCAGAGCTTCGTGGCTGGTGTAGAAATCGACCGTGGCCAGCGAGGGCGCGGTTTCGCTGTCGATCCCCGCGGCGTTCATGAAGTCCAGCGCGTCGGAAATCCGGTTGGCGGTTTCGCGGTAGCGTTCCGCCTTGTCATGTTCGGCAAAGCCCAGGGTCCAGGCATGAACCCGGTGGATATCGGCAAAGCCGCCGCTGGAGAAGGCGCGCAGCAGGTTCAGCGTGGCCGCCGACTGGGTATAGGCCTGCAACATGCGCCGCGGATCGGGCACGCGGGCCTCGGCGGTGAAGTCGAAACCGTTGATGATGTCGCCCTTGTAGGACGGCAGTTCGACCCCACCCACGACTTCATTCGGAGCCGAGCGCGGCTTGGCGAACTGGCCGGCCATGCGACCGACCTTGATCACCGGCACCTTGGCGGCATAGGTCAGCACCACCGCCATCTGCAGCATCACGCGGAACGTGTCGCGGATGTTGTCGGCAGAAAATTCGGCAAAGCTTTCGGCGCAGTCGCCGCCCTGCAGCAGGAAGGCCTTGCCTTCGCCGGCCAGGGCCAGCTTCTGCTTCAGCTTGCGTGCCTCGCCCGCGAAGACCAGCGGAGGTTGCCTGGCCAACTGCGCCTCGACAGCCGCCAGCGCCGCCTTGTCCGGATAATCCGGCATCTGCACCCGCGGCTTGGCGCGCCAATCGGTCTTTGCCCAAACCTTGGTCATGGCCGTTCCCCTTCGTCCGTTCAATGCGTCCCTATAAGGAAAACCCAAAGCGATGCAAAGAGGCGAAACCCCTCTGACGGCCCTTGCGGCGGCCGATATTTTCATATTCCATGACGCGAAACCGACACATCAGGTCGCTAACCATGACTCTCTCGCCACGCAAGGCCACGCCGGTTTCCAAGCCCGTCGTGCCGCGGCGTTTCGTGTTTCTTCTGCTGGATCGGTTCACGATGCTGGCCTTTGCATCGGCCATCGAACCCCTGCGGATCGCCAATCGGGTGATCGGCCAGCCGGCCTACAGCTGGCGCCTGGCGGGAGAGAACGGGGTCGAGGCGGTCTGCTCCAACGGCGCCGCCTTCAAGCTGGACATGGGGCTGGAGGAAATCGGGCGCGACGACACCTTGCTGGTCGTGGGCGGCATCGACGTGCAGCGCGCCTCCAACCGGGCGGTGCTGAACTGGCTGCGCCGCGAGGCCCGGCGCGGCGTGACGATCGGCGGCCTGTGCACCGGATCCTACGCCCTGGCCAAGGCCGGGCTCCTGGATGGCAGGAAGGCCACGATCCACTGGGAAAACCAGGATGGATTCCTGGAGGAATTCGAAAACATCAACCTGACGAAATCGGTCTTCGTGATGGATGGCAACCGCTGGTCCTGTGCGGGGGGCACGTCATCGCTGGACCTGATGCTGAAGGTGATCGCGGCCGACCAGGGCGAAGAGATCGCCAACACCGTGGCCGACCAGCTGATCTATTCCACGCCGCGCACCGACCAGGATTCGCAGCGCCTGTCGATCCCGACCCGAATCGGCGTGCGCCATCCCAAGCTGAGCCAGGTCATCCAGATGATGGAGGCCAATATCGAGGATCCGATGTCGCCGGCCGACCTGGCCGAGGACGTGGGCATGTCGACCCGGCAACTGGAGCGGCTGTTCCGCCGCTACCTGAACCGCAGCCCGAAGCGCTATTACATGGAACTGCGCCTGCAAAAGGCGCGCAACCTTCTGATGCAGACCGACATGAGCGTGATCAACGTCGCCCTGGCCTGCGGCTTTGCCAGCCCGTCGCATTTCTCGAAATGCTACCGCAGCCACTACAACACCACCCCCTATCGCGAGCGCGGCACCCAGGGATCGCCCGCCCCAGGCCTGACGAACCGGCTTTCGATCTGATCGGGGGCATCCGGCACCGATCGTGTCGACACCAAGTCGACACAATGGGGCTTTCCTTTTAATTCGGCCATCGCTAGGGTCGTCACAGGATTTCGATCCAACATGGGAGTTAACAATGAAAAAACTGCTGCTGGCCTCGGCTGCGACCGCCCTGATGGCGGGGTCTGCCTGGGCCGAAGAAGTGAAGCTGGGGATCCTGATCGGCTTCACCGGCCCGATTGAATCGCTGACCAGCCACATGGCCAACGCTGCGGAAGCGGCGATGAAGGAAGTGAACGACTCGGGCAAATCGGCCTTCACCTTCTCGAGCGTGCGTGGCGACTCGACCTGCGTGGGTGCCGACGCCGCCGTGGCGGCCGCGACCAAGATGGTCACCTCGGATGGGGTCAAGGGCATCATCGGTGGCGACTGCTCTGGCGTGACCGGGGCCGTGCTGCAGAACGTGGCGCGTCCGAACGGCATTCCGATGATCTCGCCCTCGGCGACATCGCCGGCGCTGTCGACCGCCGAAGACGACGGCCTGTTCTTCCGCACCGCGCCGTCGGATGCCCGCGAAGGCGAAATCGCAGCCGACATCCTGCTGGAGCATGGCGTGAAGTCGATCGCGCTGACCTATTCCAACAGCGACTACGGCAAGGGCCTGGGCGAAGCCATCGCCTCGTCCTTCACCGCCAAGGGCGGCACCGTGACGATCAACATCCCGCATGAAGACGGCAAGTCGGACTATTCGGCCGAAGTTGCCTCGCTGGCCTCGGCCGGTGGCGACATCCTGGTCGTGGCGGGCTATCTGGACCAGGGCGGCAAGGGTATCATCCAGGCCTCGCTGGACACCGGCGCCTTCACCCAGTTCGAGCTGCCCGGCGGCATGGTGGGTGACAGCCTGCCCGCGGCCATCGGCCCGGCCCTCGACGGTTCGTATGGCCAGGTTGCCCAGTCGGACTCGGCCGGCGCCGCAATCCTGGCGGACATGGGCAAGGCCAGCGACCCGGCCTATGATGCCACCTCGCCCTATACCATGGAAAGCTATGACGCGGCGGCGCTGTTCATGCTGGCCATGAATGCGGCGGGTTCGTCGGATCCGAAGGTCTATCTGCCGAAGATCATGGAAATCGCCAATGGTCCGGCCGATGGCTCGGGCGAGAAGATCCTGCCCGGTCAGCTGGGCCATGCGCTGGAGCTGATCGCCGCGGGCAAGGCCATCGACTATGATGGCGCTTCGGGCGTGACGCTGATCGGACCCGGTGAAAGCGCCGGTCGCTATCGCGAGTTCGTCGTGAAGGACGGCAAGTACGAAACCGTCAAGTTCCGTTGATGCAGATCTGAACGGATTGGCGCGGCCCGGGCGAGATTCCCGGGCCGTTGCCATGAGACAGGGCCACCCGGACTCCGGAGAACCGGGGCAAGGATGGTGGTCACAGGGGGAAACATGATCGTCGTCGAAGACCTTCACCGGCACTTCGGGGCCTTTCGCGCCGTAGATGGCGCGTCGCTTGAAATCGCCACCGGCTCGATCACCGGGCTGATCGGCCCGAACGGTGCCGGCAAGACCACGCTGTTCAACGTGATCGCCGGGCGGCTGAAGCCGACCAGCGGCCGCGTGCTGATGGATGGCGAGGATATCACCGGCCTGGCGCCGCATCAGCTGTTTGCCAAGGGCCTGCTGCGGACCTTTCAGATCGCGCATGAATTCGGGTCGATGACGGTGCGGGAAAACCTGATGATGGTGCCGGGCAATCAGGCCGGTGAAAGGCTGTGGAATGCCTGGTTCCGCCGTGGCCTGGTGGCCGAGGAAGAGGCGCGGATCCGGCGCAGGGCCGACGAAGTGCTGGAATTCCTGACGATTTCCCATATCGCCGATGAAAAGGCCGCCAATATCTCGGGCGGGCAGAAGAAGCTGGTCGAACTGGGCCGGACCATGATGGTCGAAGCCAAGGTCGTCTTTCTGGACGAGGTGGGCGCGGGGGTGAACCGGACCCTGTTGAACACGATCGGCGATGCCATCGTGCGGCTGAACAAGGAGCGCGGCTACACATTCTGCGTGATCGAGCACGACATGGATTTCATCGCGCGGCTGTGCGACCCGGTGATCGTGATGGCCGAGGGCAAGGTGCTGGCCAAGGGCACGGTCGACCAGGTGAAGAATGACGAGCGGGTGATCGAGGCCTATCTGGGCACCGGTTTGAAGAACAAGGTGGTGGCCCATGGCTGAACCCTTCCTGATCGGAGATGCGATGACCGGCGGCTATGGCCCGGTCGATATCCTGCATTCCTGCACCATTGCCGTCGAAAAGGGCCAGATCGCGGTGATCGTGGGCCCGAACGGCGCCGGCAAGTCGACCGCGATGAAGGCGGTTTTCGGCATGCTGAAACTGCGCAGCGGCCAGGTGCGGCTGAACGGCGAGGATATCACCGGCCTCAGTCCGCAGGACCGCGTGGCCAGGGGCATGGCCTTCGTGCCGCAGACCCACAACATCTTCACCTCGATGACGGTCGAAGAGAACCTGGAAATGGGCGCATTCCTGCGCCGCGACGACATCAGGACCACGATGGAGCAGGTCTATGAGCTGTTTCCGATCCTGAAGTCGAAGCGCCATCAGCCGGCTGGCGAATTGTCGGGCGGCCAGCGCCAGCAGGTGGCGGTCGGTCGCGCGCTGATGACCCAGCCGCAGGTTCTGATGCTGGACGAACCCACGGCCGGCGTATCGCCCATCGTGATGGACGAACTCTTCGACCGGATTATCGAAGTCTCGCGCACCGGGATTTCGATCCTGATGGTGGAACAGAATGCCCGCCAGGCGCTGAACATCGCCGACAAGGGCTATGTGCTGGTGCAGGGCGCCAACCGATACACCGATACGGGCGCGGCGCTGCTGGCCGATCCCGATGTCCGCCGTTCCTTCCTGGGGGGCTGAGCCATGGATTTCCTGAACGCGCTCGTCGCCCTGCTGAACTTTGTCGTCATCCCGGCCGCGTCCTACGGGGCGCAGCTGGCCATCGGGGCACTGGGGGTCACGCTGATCTTCGGCATCCTGCGGTTTTCCAACTTTGCCTGGGGCGACACCATGGCCTTCGGCACCATGGTGGTGATCCTGTTCACCTGGGCATTCCAGGGCTGGGGCCTGTCGATCGCGCCCCTGCCCACCGCTCTTCTGGCCCTGCCGCTGGGCATCGCAGCCACGGCGGCGCTGCTGCTGGGCACGGACCGTCTGGTCTATCGGTTCTATCGCAAGCAGAAGTCCAAGCCGATCATCCTGGTGATCGTCTCGGCCGGGGTGATGTTCGTGATGAACGGGATCGTGCGCCTGGTCATCGGAACCGAGGAACAGAACTTTGCCGATGGCGGACGCTTCGTGATCTCGGCGGGGGAGTTCAAGGCCTGGACCGGCCTGGCCGAAGGCCTGGCGATCAAGTCGACCACGGCGATCACCATCGTGACCGCGCTGATCACCATGGCCGCGCTGTTCTGGTTCCTGCAGAAGACCCGCACCGGCAAATCGATGCGCGCCTTCTCCGACAACGAGGATCTGGCGCTGTTGTCCGGCATCAACCCCGACCGGGTGGTGCAGGTGACCTGGGTGATCGCGGCCATATTGGCAACCATCGCCGGCACGCTGTACGGGCTGGACAAGAGCTTTCGCCCCTTTGTCTACTATCAACTGCTGCTGCCGATCTTTGCCGCCTCGGTCGTGGGCGGCCTCGGTTCGCCCCTGGGTGCGGTGGCGGGAGGGTTCATCGTGGCCTTTTCCGAAGTGGTGGTGACCTATGCCTGGAAAAAGGTGCTGGCCTACGTGCTGCCTGCCAGTCTGGCCCCCGAGGGGTTGGTCCAGCTGCTGTCGACCGACTACAAGTTTGCGGTCAGCTTCGTGATCCTGATCATCGTTCTGCTGTTTATGCCGAACGGCCTGTTCAACCGGGGGCGCTGAGATGAACAAACGCGCGCTGTATCTGTTTGGTGGAGTGGCCCTGCTCTACATCCTGACCGGGTTCTGGCTGTCGTGGAACGTCAGCATGACCATCCTGATCATGGGGCTTCTGTCCGCGATCATGGCACTCGGCGTGAACATGCAATGGGGCTTCGCCGGCCTTTTCTCGACCGGGATCGTCGGTTCGGTGGCCCTGGGCGGGCTGTCGGTCGTCTTCATCTCGGGCGCACCGGTGCCCGAAGCCTTCGGTGCGCAGGGCGATGGGATCTTCTTCGTCTCGGCGGGCTGGCAACTGATCCTGGGCCTACTGGTCGGGGTGGCGGGTATTGCCGCCTCGGTCGTGGTCTGGCGGCGGATGCCGCGCGGGCGGGCTCGCGGGTTCATCGTAGCGGCGGTGATGGTGATCTCCTTCTTCCTGTACCGCGGCATCTTCGACCCCGCCGTGACGGCGATCGAGAATTACAACGCGGCGACCTTCGGCAACATCGGCGGCTTTGGCCTGAATTCGCTGTGGGCCTGGCCGGTGGGCGCGCTGGCCGCCGCCGCCGCCGCCTGGGCCATCGGCAAGATCGCCCTGGGTCTGCGCGAGGATTACCTGGCCATCGCCACGCTGGGCATCGCCGAAATCATCGTGACCGCGATCAAGTCGGAAGACTGGATGGCACGGGGCGTGAAGAACTTCATCAACCTGCCGCGCCCCTGGCCGGTTCCTTATGAAGTTGAGCTGCAAAAGGCCCAATGGTTCCTGGATTTTTGTGCCGAATGGGGGCTGAGCCCGATCACCGCTTCGACGATCTGGGTCAAGGTGATCCTGATCGTGGTGTTCTCGATCGTGCTGGCCGTGCTGATCTGGCTGTTGCAGCGCGCCATCCATTCGCCCTGGGGTCGGATGATGCACGCGATCCGCGACAACGAGATTGCCGCCGCCGCCATGGGCAAGGATGTGACGCGGCAGCATCTGATCGTCTTCGTGCTGGGCTCGGCGGTGATCGGCCTGTCGGGTGCGATGTATGTCTCGATGCTGGGGCAACTGGTGCCGGGCGAGTTCAACCCGCTGCGTTTTACCTTCCTGATCTGGATCATGGTGATCGTGGGCGGGTCCGGAAACAACTGGGGCTCGGTGCTGGGCGGGCTGCTGGTCGGCTGGCTGTGGCTGATTGTCGACAACGCCGGGCCACTGGTGGCACAGGCGCTGACCGCCGGCCTTTCGGACGGGCCGCTGAAAAGCCACCTGATCGATGTGGCGCCGCAGATGCGCCTGTTGACGCTGGGCGTGGCGCTGCTGCTGGTCTTGCGATTTGCCCCAAAGGGACTGCTGCCCGAAAAATGAGGATCGGGGCACCTGACGGTGCCCCGTCCATCCGCGACATGATTTGTCGCAAATCCACATGAACCCCCTGCCCGCCCCGCGCAATCTGCCGGAAAATCCTTGCAGGGAGTTCCCCAGATGAAAACCCATGCCCGCGTGGTCGTCATCGGCGGCGGTGTCGTCGGCTGTTCGGTCCTCTATCATCTGACCAAGCTGGGCTGGTCGGATGTGATGCTGATCGAGCGGTCAGATCTGACTTCGGGCTCGACCTGGCACGCGGCGGGCGGGTTTCATACGCTGAACGGCGACACCAACATGGCGGCGCTGCAGGGCTATACGATCCGGCTTTACAAGGAGCTGGAGGCGATCACCGGCATGTCCTGCGGCTTGCACCATGTCGGCGGCGTGACGCTGGCCGACAATCAGGCCCGGTTCGAGATGCTGAAGGCCGAACGCGCCAAGCACCGCTACATGGGGCTGGACACCGAGATCCTGTCACCGGCCGAAATCGTCAAGCTGACCGATGGGCTGGTCAATGTCGACGGCATTCTCGGCGGGCTCTACGATCCCCTGGACGGGCACCTTGACCCTTCGGGCACCACACATGCCTATGCCAGGGCGGCGCGCCTGGCGGGTGCCGAGGTGATCACCCACAACCGGGTGCTGGCCACCACCCAGCGTGCCGATGGCGGCTGGGATGTGGTGACCGAAAAGGGCACCGTCACCTGCGAGCATCTGGTGAACGCCGCCGGCCTGTGGGCGCGCGAAGTGGGCGCCATGGCCGGGGTCTATCTGCCGCTGCTGCCGATGGCGCACCAGTATCTGGTGACCGACGACATTCCCGAAATCGTCGACATCCTGAAACAGGGCCGCGAGTTTCCGCATGTGATCGATCCGGGCGGCGAAAGCTATCTGCGGCAGGAGGGTCGGGGCTTTGTCATCGGCTTTTACGAAAAGCGGGCGGAAGGCTGGTCGCTGGATGCCACGCCCTGGGACTTCGGCCACGAGCTCTTGCCCGACAATCTGGACAAGGTGGCTGAATCGGTCGAGTTCGCCTACCGCCGCTTCCCGGTGCTGGAGCGCACCGGCATCAAGCGGGTGATCCACGGGCCCTTTACCTTCGCGCCGGATGGCAACCCGCTGATCGGGCCGGTGCCGGGCCTGCGCAATTACTGGTCGGCCTGCGCGGTGATGGCGGGCTTCAGCCAGGGTGGCGGCATGGGCCTGTCGCTGGCGCAGTGGATGATCCATGGCGAGGTCGAGCGCGACCCGCGCGGCTTTGACGTGGCGCGCTTTGGCAACTGGACCAGCCCCGGCTATACCGTGCCCAAGGTGATCGAGAACTACAAGATGCGCTTCTCGGTCGGCTATCCGAACGAGGAACGCCCGGCCGCGCGCCCGTTCCGCATGACGCCGATGTACGACACATTCGACCGGATGAATGCGGTCTTTGGCCAGCAATACGGGCTGGAAGTGCCGAACTATTTTGCCCTGCCCGGCGAGCCGCGCTATGAACAGCCCAGCTTCAAGCGGTCGAACGCCTGGGAGGCGACAAGGGCCGAAGTCCTCGCCGTGCGCGAGGCCGTGGGCATCAACGAATTGCAGAACTTCGGCAAATACACGGTGACCGGACCGAAGGCTCGGGCCTGGCTGGACCGGATCATGGCCGGCCGTATCCCGCAACCGGGCCGGCTGAGCCTGACCCCGATGCTGGCACATTCCGGCAAGATCGTCGGCGATTTCACGGTTTCCTGCCTGTCGGAAACCGAATACCAGCTCACCGCCAGCTATGGCGCCCAGGGCTGGCATGGCCGCTGGTTTGAACAGAACGCGATGGAGGGCGTCCGGGTCGAAAACATCTCGGACAGCCGGTCGGGCTTTACCATCGCAGGCCCGAAGGCGCGCGAATTGCTGGCGCGGGTGACGCGGTCGGATGTGTCGGCGGCGGCCTTCAGGTTCATGGATGTGAAGCGGATGACGGTGGGCATGGCCAACTGCATCGTCCAGCGCGTCAGCTATACCGCGGATCTGGGTTATGAAATCTTCTGCGACCTCATGTCGGTCCGCCATCTCTGGAACGTGCTGACCGAGGCCGGGGCCGATCTGGGCATCCGCCCCTTTGGCATGCGGGCGATGATGAGCCTGCGGCTGGACAAATGGTTCGGCAGCTGGGGGCGCGAATTCACCCCCGATTACACGCCCGCCGAAACCGGCCTGGACAAGTTCATCGCCTGGAACAAGCCCGCGGACTGGATCGGCAAGGCCGCAGCCCTGGCCGAAAAGGCCAGCGGGCCCAGGCGGAAGCTGGTGCCGATCGTGGTCGATGCCGCCGACGCCGATGTCGTCGCCTGGGAGCCGATCTGGCTGGATGGCAAGGTGGTGGGTTGGTGCACTAGCGGCGGATTCAGCCACTGGACCGGCAAATCCGTGGCGCAGGGCTTCATTCCGGCCGACCGTGTGCAGGACGGGTTGGCGCTGGAGGTCGAAATCCTGGGCCAGCGGCGGCCGGCGCGGGTGCATCTGGCGCCGCTGTGGGATGACGGCGGCCGGATGCGGGGCTAACCCGACGCGCGATCGTCGGGCGGGCGGGGCCGGGGCTTTTTCCGTGAATGCTCAGACCGCGCCTACTGGCACAGCAGAACCCTGGCCTCATGCGCCTTCAGCGTGGGGCGCGCGGCCAGAAAACCTTGGGCGCGCTCGCTGATACCGGGGAACAGCGCCTCGATTTCCGCCTTGGCGGCGGCATCGAGCGCGTTCAGCGTGCGCGCCGCCGGCTGGAAGCTTTCGCTCCAGACCCCATCGGCACGAATGATTTCATGCCGATCGAACAAGAGGTGGATATAGGTGATGCCAGGCGCCATCACCGTGTCGATTCCTTCCATATGGGTCAGATGGGTGGCGGCCACCAAAACCTCGGATTCGCCAAACAGCATTTCGGCCCGGGGGCCGACGAACAGGATCCTGTGTTGCGGCGACAGGCGCATGTCCCGGTCGGGCAGGCCATTGCCCAGCGCCCCGCGGGCAATGCGCACCGGGCGCATGGCCGGGTTCACCACCAGATCGGCAGCCGTCAGCCTGCGCGACCCGATCCATCGCAGGGTCTGATAGCCGTTGTCGCGGGTGAAGACGCGATCGCCTTCGCGCAGATCCTGCACCTCGACCTCACCACGGTCGGTGGTGATGCGGGTGCCCGGCGTGAAACAGACCAGCACCTTCTCGATGTTCGAGAATTGCATCGACCCGATGACATTGCCGGCGGCATCATAGAACGTGACCGTGCCGTTTTCCGGATTGGCCGGATCATGGCTGACATCGGTCAGGGACCAGCCATAGGCCGACAGGTCCAGCACGTCCTGGTCGATGCCGGCCTCGCCCCCGGAGATCGTGTCGCCGATGCCGCCGTGGATCGTATCCTGGTCTGCGCCACCATCGACGAGATCGGCGCCCGCGCCAGCATTGATTTCATCGGCCCCGGCACCGCCATAGATCGTGTCGTTTCCGTCTCCGCCATACAGCAGGTCGGCACCGCCGCCGCCGTAAAGCAGATCGGCCCCGGCCGCGCCGGTCAGGACGTTGGCATTGCCATCGCCGGTCAGCGTGTCGGCCTGAGCCGAGCCGGTCAGATTCTCGATCCCGGTCAGCGTGTCGCCGGCGGCATCGCCGCCGCTGGCCGTGCCGGTCGAAAGATCGACGCTGACCCCGGCCGCCGAGCCGGTGTAGTCGGCGGTGTCGGTGCCCGCGCCGCCATCGACCAGATCGCCACCAGCACCGCCGGTGAGCGTATCATTCTCGGTTCCGCCGTAGAGCCTGTCGATGCCGCCACCGCCCGACAGCACATCGCCGCCCGCGTCTCCGTAAAGCGTGTTGGCATTGCCGTCGCCGGTCAGCGTGTCGGACTGACCCGAGCCCTGCACATTCTCGAAACCGGTAATCGTGTCGCCCGCCGCAGCGCCACCCACAACATTGCCGGACAGGTTGACCGAGACACCCGAAGTCGCATCGGAATAGCTGAGAAGGTCGGTGCCGGAGCCGCCGATCAGTCTGTCACTGCCATCGCCACCCCGGATCGTGTCATTGCCCGCGCCGCCATCCAGCGTGTCATTGCCTGCGCCGCCCGCCAGGCTGTCATTGCCGTTCTCGCCCAGGATCGAGTCGCTGGCCGCGCCGCCGATCAGCGTATCGTTTCCATCGTAGCCACGCAGCGTCATCGCCGCGTTCGAGGCCGTGGCATCGACCAGGTCGCTGCCCCAGCCCATCCACAGATCCTCGATCTGGGAAAAGGTCGAAGTCCCCTCGTTTGCGCCGGTGGCCGAGAAGCTGCCGGCCTCGTTTCCGGTGAAGGTGACTGTGACGTTCGACTTCGTATAGAAATCCAGAATGTCGTGGTCGGTGCCGGTCGAATCCTCACCACCGATGATGGAATCGCTGCCATAGCCGGGATCGACGCGGATCGTGTCCGAGCCGGTGCCACCATCCATCGTATCGTTGCCGGCACCGCCGAACAGCTGGTCATTGCCGGCGCCGCCGGTGATCAGGTCCGCCGAGGACGTCCCGGTCAGGACGTCATTGCCAGAGCCGCCGGTGACCGTGCTCATCCCTGAACCTCATGCGCTTGACCAGGCGGCGGGGCACAGCACCGACGTGGCGGCGAATGACCGAAGGCCGGGATCGGCTTGCGCTGATCCCGGCGTTTCGCCCGGCCGTCACAGGTTCGAATGTCTTCAGCCATCCCCTGGCCCCACCAATGGAGTCTGATTGAACCGGGGAACGGGTAAGAAAGGATGACCGCAATGCGATATTTTCCAGACGAATTGAGGCGAAATGCGACGGCTGCCGGGCCTTTGCGGCAAGGGTTTGGCGAAAGGCTGCGTTGCCGGCAGGGCGCCAATGAAAAGGGCCCGCAGAGGGGCCCCTTTCCGGATGCGTGCCATCGGAATGGCCGCGTCCTCGCTGCATGCAATCAGCGCGCGACCAGCAGGGCCTCGTGCTTTTTCAGGGTCTTGCGCGCGGCAACATAATCGTTCAGGCCCGCTGCGGTCTTCAACTCCGGGAACAGTTCGAAGATCTCGTTCCGCTGGGCATTGCCCATGCCTTTCAGCGTGTATTCACCGGGCTGGAAGCTTTCGGTCCAGGCGCCGTTCGACAGCACCACTTCATGCCGGTCGCAGAGGAAGTGGATATAGGCAGTGCTTTCCACGCTGACGCTTTGCACACCCTGCGCGGTGACCAGATGCTTGGCCGCCACCAGCACTTCGTGTTCGTCAAAATACAGCTGCGTGCGGTCGTTGGCGACCAGCAGGCGATGGTTGGGCGAGACCAGCATGTCGCGCTCGGGCAGGCCATGGCCCAGCGAACCCGCGCGGATCAGCACCGGCTTCAGATGCGGGTTGGCCGAGAGTTCGGCCCAACCCAGATCCCTGCGCCCGACCCAGCGGATTTCCTGGATGCCGTTGTCGCGGGTGATGACCCGGTCACCGGCCCGCAGGCTTTCGACCGGCACTTCGCCGCGCGGCGTGGCAATCAGCGTTCCGGGGGTAAAGCAGGGGATGACGTTCTCGATGTTCTTGAAGTTCATCGAGCCGGTGACATTGTGCTGATCGTCGTAGAAGGTGACGGTGCCGCTTTCCGGATCGCCAGGGTTGTAGGTCACTTTCAGCGGGCCGGCGCCGGTCAGGTCCAGCGTGTCGTAGTCGTTGCCGCCCTCGTTGCCGTCGATGACATCCTTGTCGCCGACCTGGACAAACAGATCGCGGTCGTCGCCCCCGAACATCACGTCATGGTCGGCGCCACCGGCGAGCGTGTCGTTGCCTTCGTCGCCACGCAGCTGATCCAGGCCACCCTCGCCCTGAAGCAGATCGTTGCCCTCGCCGCCGCGCAGGTCATCATTGCCGGTGCCGCCGATGACCGTATCATCGCCATCCCCGGCCTCGACCTTGTCATTGCCGTCGCCGCCACGGATCAGGTCATTGCCGTCGCCGCCGGTCAGCTGGTCGTTGCCGGCGCCGCCATCGATCGTGTCATTGCCGGCGCCGCCATCGACGGAATCGTTGCCGTCCCCTCCGGACAGGCTGTCGGCGCCATCGCCGCCATAGACCTTGTCGTTGCCCGCATCGCCCGACAGCGTGTCATTGCCGGCTTCGCCCAGCAGGCTGTCATTGCCGTTACCGCCCCCGATCGAGTCATTGCCGTCGCCGCCATACACGGTGTCATTGCCCTCGCCTGCGGCCACGGTATCGTTGCCGCCATAGGCCTGGACGATGTCATCGTTCGAGCCCCTGGCCCCAAGGATCGCATCGGAATGGTCGATCCTGTCGCCTTCGGGGTCGCCCGTGTAATTGTAGTCGATCAGATCGCCGCCGCCGGTGCCCTCGACCAGACCATCCAACTGCGGAAAGCACTGGTGGCCCTCGTGGTCATAATAGCAGCCGTTGGAATGGAGCGAGACATCGTCGTCCGAGACGGTGCACTTGTTGCCCTGGCTGTCATGATAGAAATATGATTGGCTCATCGTGACTTCCCTTGTGCCTCAAACCCGGACGAGGTCGCGGTGGCGCCGCGGGGCCGAGGGCGCTGCACCGGGCCCATGCCCAGCTCAACCCCTTGAAAACACACCCCTTGCAACACCGTCACCCTCGTCTGCCGGGTTGCCCCGGCGCCTGCCTCGGACTGCAAACCGTCCGCGCCGCTGCCGATCAGCCGTCGACTGGAATCAATCGACGGCCAGAGGCCCGGAATGGGCCCGATCGGTGCCGGACTGTGTTGGAGATCGACGCAGGGCGAAGGTCGTGCATCCGCCAGGGCGGGCCCCGCGCGGTCACGGGCCCACAAACCGGAACCCTGACCCCGCCATGGCAGCAGCAAACAACCATTCGCACCGAGCGGTGCACACCACACAGACCGCCCCCACGGCCTCATCCCGAAACCGGGACAGGATCTGGATACCGCGAGCGGGGGGCGGTGGCCAAGAAAAATCGAAGGTTTCCGCCGCAATTGCGCCCCAATCCGGACGCCTTGCTGCCGCACCTTGAGCCCATTGCGCCGGGCACTGCGGCCGATTGTTGACGTATTTTCGGCAAGTCTCGCCGAAAATTCGCAGAAAGGTTGAGCGAACCGCCGGAATTGCGATGTATTGTAGCCAGAACCGAAACAATTGCGCCGATCGGCCCTGCGCCATGTCTTCGCCTGAATTTTGACACGCTTGCGCGACCGGCGTTCGCGATCCTGCACCAATCCTGTGGATGCAGGCCAATCTTTCGCAAAGCGGCACCGGTTGCCCCGGCATGGGCAGCGAATCATCCCAACGTTGCCCTGGCCCGCCGCCATGATTCGGCCGCAATCCGCAGGCCGGACGGCAGGGCAGATCTGGTATTGACGATGGGGGTGGTGCCCGAGGCGAGATTCGAACTCGCACACCCGCAAGGGCGGAGGATTTTGAATCCCCTGCGTCTACCGTTCCGCCACTCGGGCCCGACGCTCCCCTTAGCCCCCGCCAAAGGCGCCGTCAATCGGGCCGTTGCCAGGCCGAAGCGTATGGCCGAAACCCGGCGCCCGAGGCGATGATGCCAGGGCGCGGACGGCCGGAACCCGCGCAGCCGCCGGATCGCCGGCCCCGGGCCAGGTGGCCCCGGCCCGGCCCGGCCACGGCGGTCTGCCTTGCAGCGGGCGAATGCCGCAGGCGGTGCGTCCGGGCTTGACCGCGGGCCGCCACCTCGGGCAGAGGGGGTCCATGTGGAACCGGTTGACCCGTCGCCTTGTGGAGATGGCCGCCTCGGCCTGGGGCGAGGCCACCCTGATGGCCGTGGCCTTCGTCGAAAGTTCGGTGTTTCCGTTGCCCGCCGAGGTTCTGTTCGTGCCGATGTGCCTGGCCAAGCCGGAACGGGCGATGCGTTATGCGCTGCTGACGGCCATCGCCTCGATCGCCGGGGGGGCTTTTGGCTGGCTGATCGGGCATTACCTGTTCGACCTGGTGGCGCTGCCGATCCTGCAGTTCTGGAATGCGGTTCCGGCCTTCGAGGCCTTGAAGGCCGAAACCGGGACCGGCTCGATCCTGCTGCTGCTGGTCACATCCGGCGCGGCGCATCTACCGCCGATGAAGGTGGTCACCATCCTGTCCGGCGTGATCGGGTTCAATTTCTGGCTGTTTCTGGCCGCGGCGATCGTGGCGCGCGGTGTGAAATTCGCCGTTCTGGGATGGGCGCTCGCACGGTATGGCGAGACTGTCGCAGACGTGATCCGGCGCAAGCTTGCCCTTCTGGCGGGCTTTGCGATTGTCTGTGGCGGGGCGCTCTGGGTCGCTCTGCAATATCTGTGAGGTCTGCAATGACGTGGCGTATCATCCTGCTGGCCACCCTGGGCTCGGTGGCACTGCTGGGCGGGGCGCTGGCGTTTCAGTACGTCGGCGGGCTACGACCCTGCCACCTGTGCCTGATCGAACGCTGGCCGCACCGGATCGCCATCGTGATCGGCGTGCTGGCGCTGATCCTGTCGGGCGTGGCGGTGCGGCGGGGATTGGCGGTGCTGGGCGGGCTGACCATGCTGGTCTCCGCCGGGGCCGGGCTTTACCATGTCGGGGTCGAGCAGCGCTGGTGGGAAGGCCCCACCACCTGCACCTCGGGCGACATCTCGGGCATGGACACCAGCGCCCTGCTGGACCAGATCCTGGCAGCGCCGGTGGTGCGCTGCGATCAGATCGCCTGGGAGATGTGGGGCATTTCCATGGCCGGCTGGAACGGCCTGCTGTCACTGGGGCTGGCCATCCTGTGGTTCGCGGCGGCGGCGCGGCGGGATTAGAGCAGCGTCTGCAGCCGATAGCCGGGGGCATGGGCCAGCCGGACAAAGGTGATCGGCGCCACATCGGTGAAGGTGGTCCGCTCGGTGATGAAAAGGGCCGCGCCGGCCGCGCAGCCCAGCGCGGCAGCATCCTCGACGCTGGCGGGCTCGGCGGAGAATGCGATGTCGCCGGTTGCAAAGCCCACATGGGCCACCAGCCATTCGTTGATGCTGAGTGTGGCGAAATCCGGGGCCGGATCGGGCAGGACGGCCGGGTTCAGCCAGCGGGTTTCCAGCACATGCGGACGGCCATCGGCCAGGTGCAGGGTTTGCAGGAACAGATAGTCCGCCCCGGCGGGTGCGCCCAGCCGCGCAGCCAGGGCCGGTGGCAGCGGCTGCCGCGCGCGCGCAAGCAGGCGGTGCGCATGACGCTGGCTGCGCGCCTCGACTTCGGCCCGGATCACGGGAATGTCCAGCGTGGCCTTGCGCACCGGCAGCGCGGTGACGCGGGTTCCGGCCTTGCGGCGGCGTTCCAGCACACCGGCGCGCGCCAGTTCCGAAAGGGCGCGGTTCACGGTGGCTCGCGCCACGCCGAATTCCTGGGCCAGCGCCTCTTCGTTCGGAATGAGGGCGCCGGGCGGCCAGTCGCGGCGGCGGATACGCGACAGGACTTCGGCCCGGATGGCTTCCCAGCCGCTCACAACGCCGCCCCCAGACGGCGCATGACGGCGCCGAACCGGGCCGCAACCGTTTCGCGGGCGATGTGGCGGCCATCACGGACGATCTCTCGCCCGGCCGACCAGACCCGGGTGATCGGGCGATCATTGACGAAGATGAACGTGTCCAGGATCTGATCGCCTGCCCGCCCCGCGAAATCCGGGCCGGACAGGTCCAGCGCAACAAGGTCGGCCCAGCGGCCGGGGGCGATCGCGCCGCCGAAGCGCCCGCCTGCCCGGGCGCCGCCCTGCAGGGCACCATCGTACAGCACCCGCCCGCAAGAGCGATCCGGCGTTGCCAGAATCGCGCGGCGCTTCTGTGCAAGGCGTTGCGAATATTCATACATCCGCAGTTCCTCGGCCAGACTGATGCGGATGTTGCTGTCGGACCCGACGCCAAATATCCCGCCCGCCTCGAGAAACCGCGCGCCGTCGAAGATGCCATCGCCCAGGTTCGCCTCGGTGATCGGGCAAAGACCCGCCACCGCTCCCGAGGCGGCGAGGGCCAGGGTTTCGGAAGGGAGCATCTGCGTTGCATGGATCAGGCACCAGCGGGCATCGACCGGGTGGTTGGCCAGCAGCCATTCCACCGGCCTTGCCCCCCGGGCCGCGCGCACTTCCTCTACCTCGGCCTGCTGCTCGGCGACATGGATGTGGATCGGCGCCTGCGGAGCCAGGCCGGCAACCCAGGCCAGGCTGGCTGGCGACACCGCCCGCAGCGAATGCGGCGCAACACCCAGCGCAGCATCGCCCCCCAGGGCGGCGACATGGGCCTGCGCCCCCGACCAGAGCCGCTGAAACCCGTCCGGATCGTTACCGAACCGGCGCTGACCCGCCGCAAGCGCCCGGCCATCGCAGCCCCCCTGCTCATACAGCACCGGCAACAGCGTCAGCCCAAGCCCGGTGGCCTGCGCAGCGGCGACAATCCGCCCCGATATCTCGGCCCGGTCATCATAGGCCCCGCCGCCGGGGGCATGGTGCAGGTAGTGAAACTCGGCCACCGCGGCGAACCCGGCCTCGGCCATCTCGACCATGGCCATGGCGGCGATGGCCTGCACCTCATCCGGGGTCAGGGTTTCAAGGAAACGATACATCAGCGCCCGCCAGGTCCAGAAACTGTCCTGCCCGGCGCTGCGCGCCTCGGTCAGGCCGGCCATGGCCCGCTGGAACATGTGCGAGTGCAGGTTGACCGGCGCAGGCAACAGGGCATCGACCTTCATCTCGCCCGGCCGGGCCGGACCGAACTCGACCGCGGCAATCCGGCCCTCGTGCAGGCTGACCCGCACATCGCGGCCCCAACCCTCGGGCAACAGCGCGGTGCTTGCATGAAGGACGGGCATGGCATGACTCGCTTGACCTGGCTTTATGTATAGACATAATAGCGTCAACCGCAGACATAAGGCAAGCGCCATGCCGATTCTCCTGACCGATCTGACGCTGGCCACCATGGTCGAAGGCTATGGCCTGGTGCCCGATGCGGCCTTGGCGATCGACGGGGAAATCGTGGCCTGGGCCGGGCCGCAGAGCGCCCTGCCCGCGCGTTATGCCGCCTGGCCGCGACGGCCGCTCCAGGGCCGCCTGGTGACGCCCGGCCTGATCGACTGTCACACCCATGTCGTCTTTGCCGGCGACCGCGCGGGCGAGTTCGAACTGCGGCTGAACGGCGCCAGCTACGAAGCGGTGGCGCGTGCCGGCGGCGGCATCCTTTCGACGGTGCGCGCCACCCGGGCGGCCAGCGAAGACGAATTGCTGGCCCTGGCCCTGGCGCGCGCCGATCAGATGATCGCGGGCGGCGCCACGCTGATCGAAGTGAAATCGGGCTACGGCCTGACCGTCGCGGACGAGCTGAAGATGCTGCGCGTTGCCCGCCGGATCGCGGTGGAGCGCCCGGTCCGCATTCGCACCACCCATCTGGCCGCCCATGCCGTCCCGCCGGAATTCGGCGGCCGCGCCGATGACTACATCGACCAGGTGGCGCTGCCGTCGCTGCAGCAGGCGGCGGCCGAGGGCGTGGTGGACGCAGTGGATGCCTTTTGCGAGGGCATCGCCTTCGCGCCTGCGCAGGTAGAGCGGCTGTTTCGTGCCGCTCGTGCCCTGGGCCTGCCGGTGAAACTGCATGCCGAGCAGTTGTCCGATCTGAAGGGCGCTGTGCTGGCGGCCCGTTTCGATGCCTTGTCGGCGGATCACCTGGAATATCTGGGCGCCGACGGTGTCGATGCCATGGCCAGGGCAGGCACGGTGGCCGTGGTGCTGCCCGGCGCCTTCTACACCCTGCGCGAGACCCAGGCCCCGCCGATCGACGCCCTGCGCGCTGCCGGTGTTCCGATCGCACTGGCCACCGACTGCAACCCCGGCTCCTCGCCCATGACCTCGTTGACCCTGGCGATGAACATGGCCTGCACCCTGTTTCGCCTGACCCCCCTGGAGGCATTGCAGGGCGTGACGGTGAACGCCGCCCGCGCCCTGGGATTGGCGGGCGATTGCGGCACGATTGCCGCGGGCCGGCGTGCCGACCTTGCGGTCTGGAACGCCCGGCATCCCGCAGAACTCGGCTACCGCATCGGCGCCACGACGCTTTACACCCGCATGTTCGGAGGCCGCATTGACGCCTGAACCCCTGACCCTGGAAACCCTGAAGCCGGGGGCGACCGGCCTGGCCCAGCTGGAGCGTCTCTATCGCGGCGAGGCGGCGGCCCGGCTGGATGCCTCGGCCCGTCCGAAGATCGAGACCGCAGCCGCGGTGATCGCCGCGGCCGCGGCGGGCAAGGCTGCCGTCTATGGTGTGAACACCGGTTTCGGCAAACTCGCCAGCCTGAAGATCGCCCCTGAAGACACGGCCACGCTGCAACGCAATCTAATCCTGTCGCATTGCTGCGGCGTGGGCGAAGCGATGCCACGCCCGGTGGCCCGGCTGATGATGGCGCTGAAACTGCTGTCGCTGGGCCGTGGGGCCTCGGGCGCAAGCTGGGAACTGGTGGCGCTGCTGGAAGACATGCTGGAGCGTGGCGTGACGCCGGTGATCCCGTGCCAGGGCTCGGTCGGGGCATCGGGCGATCTGGCACCGCTGGCGCATATGGCCGCAGTGATGATCGGCCATGGCGAGGCCGACTATCGGGGCCAGGTGAAACCCGGCGCACAAGCTCTTGCGGACGCGGGACTTTCCCCGATTACCCTGGGCCCGAAGGAAGGGCTGGCGCTGATCAACGGCACCCAGTTCTCCACCGCCTATGCGCTGGCCGGCCTGTTCGACGCCTGGCGCGCGGCGCAGTCGGCGCTGGTCACATCGGCGCTGTCGACCGATGCGATCATGGGCTCGACCGCGCCGCTGGAGCCGGAAATCCATGGGCTGCGCGGCCATCCCGGCCAGATCGAGGCGGCGGCGACGTTGCGCGCCCTGCTGGCCGGTTCGGCGATCCGCGAAAGCCATCGCGAGGGCGACACCCGTGTCCAGGATCCCTATTGCATCCGCTGCCAGCCGCAAGTGACCGGCGCTGCGATGGATGTGCTGCGACAGGCCGCCCGCACCCTGGAAATCGAGGCCAATGCCGCCACCGACAACCCGCTGATCCTGTCCGACGGCCAGATCGTCTCGGGCGGGAATTTTCACGCCGAACCGGTGGGCTTTGCCGCCGACATGATTGCGATGGCCGTGGCCGAGATCGGCGCCATCGCCCAGCGTCGGGTGGCGCTGATGGTGGACCCAACGCTCAGTTTCGATCTGCCGGCCTTCCTGACACCCAGGCCCGGCCTGAATTCCGGGCTGATGATCGCCGAGGTCACGACGGCGGCCCTGATGAGCGAAAAC
>JAKALB010000188.1 GCA_021813365.1 Pseudomonadota bacterium
GGCTGCCCGTGCCAGGGGCCCGAGCCTTTCCAACGCCGCATCCGACAGGCCCAGCGGATTCAGCGAGCGCCCGCCGGTTCCGACGTATAGCGCGCCCCTGAACCAAGCCATGGCTTGCGCAATCCGGCAGGTGTGGTCGCCGAAACCTCCGGTCATCACCAGGCGGAAATCCTCGCGCCGCAGGACCGGAGGCAGGCTCATCGATAGCCCAGCGCCTGCGCCAGGGTGCGGGTCGGCAGCGAGAAGCCTTCCGCGCCGGTTTCGGTCCATTCCATCGGCCCATCCAGTTCCGACGGCGGGATCGGACGCTGGGTGAACTCGGGATGATTCAGATAGTTGGGGTCATTCCCGAAGCGCGCCGACTCGGGACCGATCCTGGCAAAGGGCGAGGTTTCGGGATGCTTCATCGCCTCCAGCGCCTCGGCATCGAACCGGATTCCCAGCCAGGCACAGATCTGGCCCAGATAGGTGTCCGGATACGTCAGGAGATCCTCGCCCCGGATCCGCATGCCCTGGCCCACGGGCAACCGGTCGATGAACTCGAAGGCATTGGCGTTCATCTTGGTCCACAACCGCTCGGGGTCGGTCTGATCGGCCCGGTTCGTGCCCTTCTTCGCATCGGTCGCCGACACCAGTGCATGGATCGACTTGCAGGTCGGCCGCGGATGCCGGGTCAGATGCAGGAAACGCGCATCCGGAAAGGCATCGATCAGGCGATCCAGGTGGCGCATGAAGGCCACCGAACTCGGACTCTTCTCGACAATGGCACGCGGCGCCACGGTCGAGGCGATGTGCCGGAACATCTCGGCCGTGGTCCAGTCGCGCCGCTCGGCCACCCACTCTCGTGCCAGGGCGATGGTCTCATCGGTCTGGGCGCCGAACTCCAGTTCGGCGATCGTCCGGTACAAGCCGTGCAGACTGGCCGGACGCAGCGTCTGCAACAGCCCCAACAGGGCCGACACCCGATCGGCGGTCGCCAGGTTCACCTCGGGCAGGCCGAACAGATCCGGGTGCTGCCCAAGCATCCCGCAAACCAGCGAAGAATACGACCGCATGCAGGTGATGATGAACAGCGGCGCGGGCACCCCCGGCGGCCGCGCCGCCGCGCCCAGCCCCCGGGCCTCGGCCCGACCCCGGGCCTCGCCCGCCGTTTCCCGTCCGCGGCCGAAGCCTCTGGCAAGTCCCCTGGCCATGTCAGACCCGGATTTCCGGTTGATCGGAAACAGCCCTGCGGAGAAACGGCGACCCCATGGAAACAAACCGGCGATCAACTGGCAAAGTCTTGTTCTTCCTGCTCATTCCTGGCCGCACCGTCATGCCGGGGACCGTCGTTTTCGCGCCGAACATCCTTGCCTTGCTTAGACCAGCGCAGCCTGTCACGCAAGTCAGGCGGCAAGGACTCGCCCATTTTGCGCGCAGGCCATTGCATGCACGGCTCTGTCATTGGACTTCCCGCCCCACCTGTCCCATGATGGATTCCGCACGACTTGGGCAGGAATGGGCTGTTGCGTTGACGTGGTGGTGCGGTGAGGCCACCGCGGCCAGCATCGGCCGAATGAAAAAGAGGAATTGGTTGATGCGGCGGACACTTGTCCTGGGTGTGATGATCATTGCAATCGCCACTGGCGCATCCGCCGAGGGTGGCAAGCTGCTGCAACGGATCTTCGGGTTCGGCGGTGGCAACGGCGCCTCGGCCGCCACCGCCGTTCCGGCCGGGGTGGAAACCCATACGATCCGTGTCGGCAACCTGAACCGGACCTATTACGTCTATGCGCCGCCCGGTGTGCCGGCCAATGCCCCCCTGGTTCTCGGGCTGCACGGTGGCAACCAGGACGTGATGCGGTTCGCGACAGGTGTTGGCCTGTTTCCCATGGCCGATCGCTATGGTTTCGTGCTGGCACTTCCGGTCGGTGTGAAGAAGTCCTGGAACGCCCATGCGATCGAACCCGCGGGCTACGCCATGACGAACAACATCGACGACATCGGATTCATCCGGGCCATGGTCGGCGAGATTTCCGCCTCGGGCCGGGTGAACCCGAACCGGGTCTATGCGATGGGCGTATCGGAAGGCGGGATGATGGTCTATGACGCCGCCTGCAATCTGCCGGGCATGTTCGACGCCCTGGGGGTTGTGGCCTCGGTCAATGCCAGCGGGCGTTGCGCCTCGCCCAGCGGGGTCAGCCTGCTGCACATCCACGGCACCGATGACCAGCACATCCCCCTGAACGGCGGTGCCGGCACCGAAACGCGCAAGGGCGTGGCCTGGCCCAGCGTGCTGGATGGAATCCGGAATTTCGCGGCTGGCGCGTCCTGCTCGCCGAATTGGTCGGAAAGCCGCCTGACCTCGGACACGATCTGCGAGACGACGTCCTGCCCCGGTTCGGATGTCGTGGAATACTGCCTTGTGCAGGGCGGCGGTCACACCTGGCCGGGCGTGCAGGAAACCGACCGCCAGGCGCGGCAGGGCGCATCCTCGACCATGACCTTTTCGGCCACCGACATGATCGCGCAATTCTTCCTGGCACATTGAGGATCTGCGGCAACCTAAGGTCGCCGGGGCAGACAGCCCCCCAGCCTTGCTGTCGCGGTCATCTCAAGCGCGACGCTCCGCCGCCGCAGCCCGCGCCAGTTGCATCAGCGCGCCAAGAGGTTCGGGCAAGCGGTGACCGGTCGCCACGGTCATGCCCACCGCTCCGGACAGATAGGTCGCGCCCAGCGGCACCGTGACCAGGCTTCCGGCCTCCAGTTCTTCCTCGATCACGCCCTGGCTGATGAACCAGATCGCATCCGAGGCAAAGAGCAGTCCGCGCCCCAGGGCCAGGGTGGCGGTTTCGACAGCAGGGACCAGATCGGCGCGGGCCAGCGCGGCGAGGTAGTCGTCCACCGTCTTGCGGATGATCGATTCCCGGGTGGGCAGGATCACCGGATAGTCATGCAGCAGTTCGGTGATCGGCCGGCCCCGTCCCGGATGCTGGGCGCGCGTGGCAGCGACCACGGGTTCTTCATACAGGAATTCGAACTCCAGCCCCGGCAATTCCGCCGCCTGCGGCATGCGGCCGATCATCATGTCGATCTCTCTCGCGCGCAATTTCCGCAGCAGCACCGGATGGGCGCCGGTTTCGATGGACAAGGTCACCGGCGGGCGGCTTTGCAGGAATTGCGCGGCAATCGCCGGGAAGAACCGGGTCGAGACCGTGGGCAGCAGCCCCACCGCCAGCCGTTGCGTCTGGGCATCGGGCCGGGCAGCGCGGGCGGCGGCGTCCAGGCTGGCCAGTGCCTCGCGCGCATGGCGGCGAAAGGCCTCGCCCTCGGGTGTCAGGCTGACGCGGCGCCCCAGTCGCAGCAGCAGGCGCGCGCCCGAGAGGGCCTCGAGTTCGGACAGCGACTTTGACACGGCGGGCTGGCTGAGACCCTGGGTTCGCGCCGCGGCCGTCAGCCCTCCGGCCTCGGCCACCGCCAGGAACAGCCGCAAGTGACGCAGCTTGATGCCAGGATGCATAACCGTTTCCATATGGATCAGCGCCATCTTTCTATTTTTCTGCCGGTTTCCATTATGCCATCCTGGATGCGGGAGGAATAGTCATGTCCGTTTTGATGCGCCCCTGGGGGCATCTGCACTATCGCGCGCGCGGGCCGCAGGGCGGGCTGCCGGTGGTTCTGCTGAATTCGCTCGGCACCGATCTGCGAATGTGGGAGTCGGTGGTGGACCGCTTGCCCGACCTGTATTGCATCGGCATGGACAAGCGCGGCCACGGCCTTTCCGCCACGCCAGACACGCCCTGGACCATTGACGACCTGGCCGCAGACGTGGTCGCGCTGATCGACCATCTGGGGATCGCCCGCGCGCTGATTGCCGGCTGCTCCATCGGCGGCATCATCGCGCAGTTGCTGGGCGCCCGCCACCCCGACCGTGTGGCCGGGCTGGTGCTCTCGAACACCGCACCCAGGGTGGGTACGCAGGCCAGCTGGGATGCGCGGATTGCAGCGATCCGTGAAGGCGGCCTCGCCGCGATTGCGCCGTCCATCCTGGAGCGGTGGTTTGCACCAGGCTTCCTGGCCTCGGACGATGTGAAACCCTGGGCCACGATGCTGATCCGCAATGACCCGGCGGGCTATATCGGCAACTGCAGCGTTCTGGCAGCAGTGGATCTGACCGAACTGACGCCGACCATCACCGCGCCCACCCTGTGCCTGACCGGTACCGTCGACCGGTCCACTCCTCCGGACCTGGTGCGCGCCATGGCCGCCACGATCCCGGGCGCGCAGGTCTTGCTGCTGGAAGGTTCGGGTCATATCCCGGCCATCGATGCGCCCGAAGCCGTGGCCGGGCTGATCCGCACCTTTCACCGGGGACTGGCATGAGCCTCACCGACGACGGCATGGCCACGCGGCGCCACGTGCTGGGCGATGCCCATGTCGACCGGGCCGAAGCTGCCAAGACGCCGTTCGACGCCCCGTTCCAGGCGCTGATCACCGATGCCGCCTGGGGTCACGTCTGGTCGCGCGGCACCATCAGCCTGCGCGAACGGTCCATGCTGACCATCGCGCTGCTGGCGGGCCTGGGCAATGACCACGAGTTGGCCATGCACATCCGCGCCACCCGCCGTACCGGCGCCAGCGAAACCGACGTGATGGAGGCGCTCCTGCATGTCGCCATTTATGCCGGCGTAGA
>JAKALB010000189.1 GCA_021813365.1 Pseudomonadota bacterium
GGCACGGCCGACAGAGGCCCGCCGATGACGGCGGGCGAGACGGATGCGCTGCGTGTGGCCGTGTCGAAATGCTGGAGTCTGGGCGCCATTTCGACCGAGGCGATGCAGACCATCGTGACGGTGCAACTGGCGCTTTCGGAAGACGGGCGGCCCGACACCGGCTCGATCAGGATGAGCGATTTCACCGGCGGGTCGGAAACCTCGGCCAACCAGATGTTCGAGGTGGCGCGGCGGGCGATCATCCGCTGCGGCAAGAACGGCTTTCCGCTGCCGCCCGAGAAATACGCCACCTGGAAAAATCTGGAACTGGTTTTCGACCCCAACGGCATGAGGCTGCGCTGATGCCCGCTCTGCGCCGCCATGCCGTGAAAACCGGAAGTGCCCTGCACGGCGCGCCGCCGGGTTTGCGAAAACCCGGCTGCGGCGCCCTGGAAGGCACCGGACCGATTGCCTTGAAGAAATCGGGTTTCGGGCGCTGTGATCGCCGGTGCGCGCCGGTGGCTGCCCGGGCGCCGAAACCCGACCGTCATCCCCCGCGCCAACCCGACCCGAGGAGACCGCAACGATGCGCCTGATCCCCCAACTGCTGGCAACGGCCCTGCTGGCCTGCGCTGTCTGGACGCCTGCGATGCTGTCCACGGCGCAGGCCGAACCGCTGCGGATCGTCATCACCGATGGCGTGATCGAGCCGATGCCCTATGCGGTGCCGGATTTCCTGGGCGATGGCGGCAAGGCCGATGCGATCGGACATGACATCGCGCGGGTGATCGCCAGCGACCTGAGCGGGACCGGCCTGTTCCGCGAGGTTCCGGCGGATGCCTATATCTCGAAGGTGACCAGCTTTGACGCCGCGCCGGCCTATGCCGACTGGCAGGCGATCAACACCCAGGCGCTGGTCACGGGCGCGGTGCAGACGTCGGGCGACAGGATCGTGGTGAAATTCCGTCTGTTCGACATCGTCTCGGGCGCGCCGCTGGGCGACGGGTTGCAGTTTGCCGGGCCTTCGGCCAGCTGGCGGCGGATCGCGCACAAGGTGGCCGATGCGGTCTATAGCCGGATCACCGGCGAGGGCGGGTATTTCGACAGCCGCGTGGTGTTCGTTTCGGAAACCGGGCCGAAGGAGGCGCGGGTCAAGAAGCTGGCGGTGATGGACTACGATGGCGCCAATGTGCAGTATCTGACCGACGGGTCGTCGATCGTGCTGGCCCCGCGGTTTTCCCCGCAGGGCGACCGGATCCTGTTCACCTCTTACGCCTCGGGCTTTCCCAACATCTATGTGATGGACACGTCCAATCTGGCGACCCAGGCGCTGGCGCAGCAGGACGGCACGATGACGTTCTCGCCGCGGTTTTCGCCCGACGGCGGTTCGGTGGCCTTCAGCCTCGAACGGGGCGGGAACACAGACATCTACCTGTTGAACCTGGGCACCGGGCAATTGACGCAGCTGACCGATGCGCCTTCGATCGAGACCGCGCCGAGCTTCAGCCCGGATGGCAGCCAGATCGTGTTCGAAAGCGATCGGTCGGGCCAGCCGCAGCTCTATGTGATGCCGGCGGGTGGCGGCGAGGCGACGCGGATTTCCAGCGGCAAGGGCAAGTATGACACGCCGGTCTGGAGCCCGCGCGGCGACCTGATCGCCTTCACCAAGCAGAACGCCGGGCGCTTCCACATCGGCGTGATGCGCACCGACGGCACCGAAGAACGGCTGTTGACCGCGTCATTCCTGGACGAGGGCCCGACCTGGGCGCCAAATGGCCGGGTGGTGATGTTCACCCGCGAGACCTCGGGGGCCGGCGGGGCGGCGGCGCTCTATTCGATCGACATCACCGGGCGCAACCTGCGCCAGATTACCACCGAAACCGCAGCCTCTGACCCGTCCTGGTCGCCGCTGCTGCCGTAACGCCCGGCGGCGCACCCTGGCCCTGCCGATGCCCCGCCGATACCCCGCCGATCCTGTGGCGGGGCGATTCCCAAGACAGATGCAAGCTGCTATTGTTTCCGCAATCGAGCCATGAACCGCGAAAAGGTCTGCCCCATGCCAGCAATTCCCGCCTTGAAGATCCTGTCCTCGGCCCTGATGATGGCGGCCGTCCTGACGCTTTCGGCCTGCAAGAACCCCGACCGCTATGGCAGCGCCGGGGCCGATGGCACGGGCGCCAACGGTGGCGTGAACGGTGGGGCAATCAGCGGCTCGGCCCTGGGCGATCCGTCGAACCCGGCCTCGCCGGCCTATTTCAACCAGACGGTCGGCGACCGGGTCTGGTTCGAGGTGGACCAGTCGACGCTGAGCGATCAGGCCCGGCGGACGCTGGATGCCCAGGCGCAATGGCTGCTGGCCAATCCGCAATATGCCGTGATCGTGGAGGGCCATGCCGACGAACAGGGCACGCGGGAATACAACCTCGCCCTGGGCGCGCGCCGCGCGAGCGCGGTGCAGCAATACCTGATTTCGAAAGGCGTGGCGCCGGCGCGGATCCAGACCGTGACCTATGGCAAGGAACGCCCGATCGCGATCTGTTCGGACGAAAGCTGCTATAGCCAGAACCGCCGTGCCGTGACGGTGCTGCAGGTGAGCGGCGGAGTCTGAGCTTCATGCGCTGGCTTCTTCTGATCGCGGCCCTGGCGCTGATGCCGCTGACGGGGGGCGCCATGGCGCAGGCCGGCACGGCGGATCGCGCGCAGACCCTGGCCGACATCAAGGCGGAACTCGACCAGCTGATGGCCGAGTTCACCGCGCTGAAGGACCAGTTGATCACCACCGGGGCGGTCGGCACCGGGGCGGCGGGCGGCGATGCCCTGCAACGGATGGACGCGATCGAGGCCGAGCTGACGCGGCTGACGGCGCGGACCGAGGAGATCGAGCTGAAGCTGAAATCGGTGGTCGCCGACGGCACGAACCGGATCGGCGATCTGGAATTCCGGCTTTGCGAGCTGACCGAAGGCTGCGATCCGGCGGCACTGCCGGAAACTCCGGTTCTGGGGGCATCCGCGGTGCCGGCCGCGCCTGCGGTGCCGGATAGCGGCACGGCCGAAGCCGGCGCAGCAGGGGCCGGCACGGCGGGGGCTGCGGACAGCGGCGATCTGGCGGTGAACGAGAAGGCCGATTTCGACCGGGCCAAGGCGGTGCTCGACTCCGGTGACTTTCGAACCGCCGCAGACCTCTTTGAGACCTTTGCCCAGACCTATACCGGCGGCGAACTGACCCAGGCGGCGCAGGTGCTGCGCGGGGATGCCCTGGATCGGCTGGGCGACGTGTCGAATTCGGCGCGATCCTATCTGGCGGCGTTCTCGGGGGCGCCGACCGGGCCCTATGCCGGGCAGGCGCTGACCAAGCTGGGCACGCAGCTGGGCAAGCTGGGGCAGAAGCCCGAGGCCTGCCTGACGCTGCAAGAGGTGGGCAAGCGGTTTCCCGGTTCGGCAGATGCGGCCAATGCCCAGGCAGCGATGGCCAGTCTGGGCTGTTCTTGAGCGCGCAGGCGCCCGACCTGATTTCCCTGCTGCGGCAAGGCCTGTCCCGACTTGGCGATGCCAGGGCGGGGTTTGCCGTTTCCGGCGGCGGCGACAGCATGGCGCTGCTGCATCTGGGTGCGCAGGCGGGGATTGCGGCCGAGGTCGCGACGGTGGATCACGGCCTGCGGCCCGAGGCGGCCGACGAGGCGGCGCTGGTGCAGGCCCGGGCGGCGGCGCTGGGTCTGAGGCACGAGACGCTGGTCTGGGCGGGGCGCGCGGCGCAGGGCAATCTGCCCGATGCGGCGCGGCTGGCGCGGCGCCGGCTGCTGGCCGATTGGGCCCGGCGTCGGGGGCTGGGGGCGGTGGTCCTGGCCCATACCCTGGACGATGTGGCCGAGACTTTCCTGATGCGGCTGGCGCGGGGCGCGGGGGTGGATGGGCTGGCGGCAATGGCCCCGGCCTTCACGGCCGATGGTGTGCTGTTCCTGCGGCCTCTGCTGGCGGTGCCGCGCCAGACCCTGCGCGACTGGCTGGCAGGGCAGGGGCTGGGCTGGGTCGAGGATCCGACCAATCGCGACCCGGCCTATGACCGGACGCGGGCGCGGGCGGCGCTGGCGGCGCTGGCGCCGCTGGGGCTGGGCACCGGACGGCTGGCCGAAGTGGCGGGGCACATGGCCCAGGCGAGGGTGGCGCTGGAGGCGGCAACAGAGGCGCTGCTGCGCGCCTGTGCCCACCCGGTGGGTGACGGACTGGCCCTGACGGTTGCGCTGGAGCCGCTGCGGGCGGCGCCGCAGGAGTTGCAGCGCCGGGCGCTGGTGGCGATGCTGGACTGGCTGTGCCCGCGGCCCTATGCGCCTCGCGGCGAGCAGGTGGCGCGGCTGGCGGCGCGGGTGCTGGCGGGGCAGCCGGCGCAACTGGCGGGGGCGCGGTTCTTCCTGGCACGGGGGCAGACCTGGGCCTGCCGCGAGGCCAAGGGTGACGTTTCGGGCTGGCAGGTCATGCCGGGCCAGGGCGAGTTGCAGCTGCGGGCACTGGGGGCCGAGGGCCTGGCGCAATGCCCGGACTGGCGCGCCACCGGCCTGCCGCGGGCGGTTCTGCTGACCGCGCCGGGCCTGTGGCGCGGCCCGGCGCTGATCGCCGCGCCGCATGCCGGGCGACCGGCGGGGTTCCGCGTGATGCGTCCGGGCGCACAGACTGTCCTGGTCCGGCGA
>JAKALB010000190.1 GCA_021813365.1 Pseudomonadota bacterium
TATCTGCCCCCCGGGCCCCCCGAGGATATTTGTGGCAATGTGAAAGGGAAAGGGGCGGGAAAGGGGGCGGAAAGGTTCGGGCGGGTCAGTTGCCCAGGATGCCGGGCAGACGCAGACCGTGATCCCTGGCGCACTGGAGGGCCGTCTCGTAGCCCGCGTCGGCATGGCGCCAGACGCCCGATGCCGGGTCGTTCCACAAGACCCGTTTCAGCCGTTTCGCTGCCTCGGGCGTGCCGTCGGCCACGATCACGACGCCCGCGTGCTGGCTGAAGCCCATGCCCACGCCGCCGCCGTGATGCAGCGAAACCCAGGTGGCGCCGCTGGCGGTGTTGATCAGCGCGTTCAGCAGCGGCCAGTCGCTGACCGCGTCGGACCCGTCGCGCATCGCCTCGGTCTCGCGGTTGGGCGAGGCGACCGAGCCGCTGTCGAGGTGATCGCGCCCGATCACGATCGGCGCCTTCAGCGCGCCGCTTGCGACCATATCGTTGAACATGAGCCCGGCGCGGTGCCGGTCGCCCAGGCCGATCCAGCAGATGCGCGCCGGCAGCCCCTGGAAGGCAATCCGTTCGCCCGCCATGTCCAGCCAGCGGTGCAGGTGCGGATTGTCGGGGAACAATCGTTTCATCGCGGCATCGGTCTTGCGGATGTCCTCGGGGTCGCCGGACAATGCCACCCAGCGGAACGGGCCGATGCCCTGGCAAAAGAGGGGACGTATATAGGCCGGCACGAAGCCCGGGAAGGCGAAGGCGTTCTGCAGCCCTTCCTCTTTCGCGACCTGGCGGATGTTGTTGCCGTAATCCAGCGTCGGCACGCCGGCATTCCAGAAATCCACCATGGCCGCGACATGCGCCCGCATGCTGGCGCGGGCGGCCTTCTGCACTGCCGCCGGGTCGGTTTCCTGCCGCGCGCGCCACTCGCCCACCGTCCAGCCCGCCGGGCAATAGCCGTGCAGCGGGTCATGGGCCGAGGTCTGGTCGGTCACGATGTCGGGCCGCAGGCCGCCGGACTGCATGCGGCGGTAGACTTCGGGGAAGATCTCGGCCGCGTTGCCGATCAGGCCCACCGATTTTGCCTGGCCCCTGGCGGTCCATTCGGCGATCAGTTGCAGGGCCTCGTCGAGGGTCTGCGCCTTGGCATCGAGATATCGGGTGCGAAGGCGGAAATCGATCCGGGTTTCATCCACCTCGACCGCCAGGCAGCAGGCGCCCGCAAAGACGGCGGCCAGGGGCTGCGCCCCGCCCATGCCGCCCAGGCCCCCGGTCAGGATCCATCTTCCGGTCAGATTGCCGGCATAATGCTGGCGGCCAGCCTCGGCGAAGGTTTCGTAAGTTCCCTGCACAATGCCTTGAGTTCCAATGTAGATCCAGGAACCAGCCGTCATCTGGCCGTACATCATCAGGCCCTTTCTGTCGAGGGCGTTGAAATGCTCCCAGGTAGCCCAATGCGGCACCAGGTTGGAATTGGCGATCAGCACGCGGGGTGCATCGGCATGGGTGTTGATGATGGCAACGGGCTTGCCGGACTGCACGATCAGCGTCTCGTCTGCCTCCAGATCGCGCAGGGCCGCGCAGATGCGGTCGAAGTCGTCCCAGGTGCGGGCGGCCCGGCCGATGCCGCCATAGACCACCAGTTCGTGCGGGTTTTCTGCCACATCGGGGTGCAGGTTGTTCATCAGCATCCGCAGGGGCGCTTCGGTCAGCCAGGATTTGGCGGTGATCCTGGTGCCGGTGGGGGGGTAGATGTCGCGGGTGTTGTGCCTTGGGTCTTGGGCGGGACTGGTCATGTCAACCTCTGCTGGCCAGGCGAATGCCGGCGATGATGTTGCGTTGAATTTCCGAGGAGCCTTCGTAGATGCGGAAGATCCGCGCATCCCGGGCGTAGCGTTCCAGGGGGAAGTCGGCGGTGAAACCATAGCCGCCGTGCATTTGCAGCGCCGCGTCGATCACGCGGCCGGCCATTTCCGAGGCATGGAGTTTCGCCATCGCGGCCGCTTCGGTAAACCGCGTTCCGGCCTGTCTTTGCCTGGCGGCGTCGAGCGCCAGGCACTCGGCTGCGCGCAGATCGGTGGCCATGTCGGCCAGTTGCCAGCGGATGCCCTGCCGGTTGGCCAGGGGTTCGCCGCCGATGATCCGCCCCCTGGACCAATCCAGTGCAGCGGCCAGGGCCGCACGGGCGATGCCGATGGCCATGGCCGCGACTTCGATCCGGCCGTTGTCCAGGACGCGCATGGCGGTCTTGAAACCGGTTCCTTCCGGCCCGACGCGATTGGCCGCGGGCACCCAGCAGTCGATATCCAGCTCCCAGACATGGCCGCCGCGCAGGCCCATGGTGCGCTCGGCCCGGCCCGCGGTCAGGCCCGGCGTGCCCCTGTCGATGACAAAGGCCGAAATGCCCCGGTGCCCCGCCGTCGGATCGCTGAGCGCAAAGACCACCACGAAATCGGCCACCCCGGCGTTCGAGATGAAGCACTTGGCGCCCTTGATCCGGTAGCCATCGCGCTCGGGCCGGGCGCGGGTCTTCATGTCGGCCGGATCCGATCCTGCCGTGCGCTCTGTCAGGGCAAAGGCACCCAGGGCGCGGCCTGCGGCAGCAGGGGGCAGGTAACGGGCCTGCAGGGCGGCGTCGCCCCCCAGAAGCAGGCTGTCGGTCGCCAGGAAATGGGCCGTCAGGGCAGAGGCGGTCGAGCCGCAGGCCCCGGCGACCGTGGCGACCGCCTCCAGCAGGGCGGGGGCGCCGATGCCGGGGCCCCAGGGTTCGGGCAGGTTGGCACCCAGCAGGCCGGCTTCGGCCAGGATCTGCAACTGGGAATGGACGAAGCGGCCGGAGGCATCGGTTTCGGCAGCAAGCGGCGCGATCCGGTCGGCGCAAAGGCGCGACAGGATGGCCAGGAAGGCGCGCTCTTCGGCAGACAGGTCAGTGGTCATGGCGGGCCTGAATCCGGGCAAGCAGGGCGGCGGTATGGGCGCCCAGGCCGGGCGCAGAGCAGGGCGCGACCGGTTTTTGCCCGTCGAACCAGACCGGCTGTCCGATGGTGGGTGCCTGACCCAGCACCGCATGCGGCAGCGGTGTCACCAGACGCCGCGCCTGGGCATGCGGGCTGGCGGCGGCCTCGGCCAGGGTCTGCACCCTGGCGGCAGGAATGCCCGCCTCGGCCAGGGCCGCGACAACGGCGGCCACCTGGCGGGTGCCTGTCCAGGCCTCGATCGCGGTTCTCACCCTGGGTTCCTGTTCGGTGCGGCCGGCGTCGCTGGCAAGGTCGGGATCGGCCAGCAGATCGGGCCGGGCGATCAGGGTGCACAACGCCTGCCATTGCCGGTCGCCCAGGACGGCGATCACCGCCTGGCCATCGGCACAGGTGAAGCAGCCGAAAGGGGTCGAAAGCGGATGCCGGTTGCCCACCCGCTGCGGCGCCCGCCCGGCATAGAATTGCAGGGCATGGCCGGTGGGCAGCAGGGAAAACAGGGCGTCGAACATGGCCACGTCGATCGTGGCGCCTTGTCCGGTTGCATTGCGGCGATACAGCGCGGCCAGGATTGCCCAGCCGGCATAGAGCCCGGCCATCAGGTCGCCCAGGGCCTCGCCCACTTTCAAGGGTTTGCCCCCGGCCTCGCCATTGGCATCCATCAGCCCCGACATGGCCTGGGCCACCAGGTCATAGGCGGGCAGATGCGCGTCCGGCCCGGTCTGTCCGAAGCCGCTGATCGAGGCATAGATCAACGCGGGCTTTTCATCGCGCAGGTCCGGCCCCAGGCCCAGCCGACCGGCCACGCCGGGGCGAAAGTTTTCCACCACCACATCGCAAGACAGCGCCAGCGCGCGGGCGGTGGTCCGGGCGGCGGGATCCTTCAGATCCAGGACCAGGCTTTGCTTGCCACGGTTCATCAGGGTGAACAGCGCGCTTTCCCCCTGCACGAAAGGGCCGATGTGGCGGTAATCATCGCCCTGGGGCGGCTCAAGCTTGACCACTTCGGCGCCCAGGTCGGCCAGCAGGGCAGTCGCAAACGGCCCCGCCATCACGCGGGTCAGGTCGAGGATCTTCAGTCCTTGCAGCAGGGTCATGCGGTTCAAGCCGGGGGTTCACACCCCTCGGCCTCCAGGTTCCGAACCGGTGGCGAAGCCTTGGTCGCCGCCTTGGGACAGTTGCGGGCAAAGGATGGGCGCCGCCGCCTCGACCAGCGCGCCCGAGCCGACAAGACGGGCGGCGGCGGCAAGATCAGAGGCCATGTAGCGGTCATCGCCCAGATGCGAAACATCGGCGCGGAACCGCGCCATCACCCGCTGCAACGCGGGCGAGGTGGTCAGCGGCGCGCGGAACTCAACGCCCTGCGCCGCGGTCATCGCCTCGACTCCCAGGATCACGTTCAGGTTTTCCACCATCCGGAGCAGGCGGCGCGCCCCATATGCCGCCATCGAGACATGATCCTCCTGATTGGCGCTGGTGGGGGTGCTGTCGATCACGGTCGGATGCGCCAGATGCTTGTTTTCGCTCATCAGGGCCGCCGTCGTGACCTCGGCGATCATCAGCCCGGAATTCAGGCCGGGCCTGGGTGTCAGGAAGGCCGGCAGATCGAAACTGAGCGTTGGGTCCACCATCAGCGCCACCCGGCGCTGGGCGAT
>JAKALB010000191.1 GCA_021813365.1 Pseudomonadota bacterium
CGGAGGGTGTGAGGTGCGGGGTGCGGGGTGCGGCCCGCACGCGCGGGGAACCTTGTGAAGCAAATGAAATCAATGGGTTGTTTGCGCGCGTTGACGAGGCGTTAAGGATTGTCCGGCGGGGTGGCAGCGGGCGGTTTGGCGGCAAGGCAGGTTGGCCCCTGGTGTTGGGGTCTGGGTGCAGGCGAAGCGGGCGGGGTGAGTGGCGTCATCGGCAAAGAGCCGAAGAACAGGGTCTGCACGCCTTCAATGAGAGTGCGGGACCATGGCGCCGCGGTCGTGAGGGCCACCGCATGTCCCCATTGTGGCACCCGGCTTGCGCCGGGCGATTCCAACAGAGAGCACCGGCCGGCAGACGCTGCATTCCCGACGGAAGTCTGAACCGCAGGTTCGACATGATCCTGCGCCCTCGCATCGGCGGCAACAGCAGATGGCCGAAGGAAATCCCCCGACCCGAGTCTTGCCACTTCGTCCTAGCCCCTAGGCTGAAACTGCCGCTCCACCATATCCATCACGTCATCCAGGAGGCCGCCCTTGCGCGCCTCGGGCCCTGAGAACCGCAGAACCCAGCCGTCACGCGAAAGCTCGCGGCGGATCGTCAGCCCCTGACGCAGGCGCAGGACGCGGCGGGGGCGGCCGGGGACGGCGGGAGCATGGGGGTCGTCCTCACGCAGGGCTTCGGCAAGGACGGGGGTCAGGGCCTGCCACTGGGTGGCCAGGCTTTCGCGGGCATGGGCAGCCAGCGTCGCCTCGATCAGCTCGATCAGGCCGGCGCGAAGGGCGACGGACAGACGCTCCATCTGGCGGGTGGTCAGTGCCTCGGGCGTGGTGAATCTGCCGTCCAGGTGATGCACGACTTCGACGAAATGGCGCAGGCGCGACCGGTTCTGGCTGGAGAGATAGGGGAACAGGCCGGTGATGGCGGCGTCGGGGGTCTCGAAATGGCCATCGGCGACGCAGGTAAGGATGAGGGAGGCCTTTTCCCAGGGCGTGATCGCGGCGCGGACCTCGTTCTCGCTGACCATGGCGGCCAGGGCGGCGGGGATCGAGGCGGGCTGGCAGATGCGCGCCGGGATTTCCGCGAAGCGGGCGGGGAAAATTTCGGCCAGGGTGCGGAACACGGTCAGCCGGCGCAGGCCCGAGATCAGGGCATAGGCAATGGGCGGTTCGGGATCGGCCAGGCGAAAGACCTCGATCGGCTGGCGCAGCCCCTCGGTCAGGATGGAGCGCTGGAGCGCGTCCAGAGCCTCGGGGTCGCGCGCGCTGCGGTCGCGCGGAAGGGCCGTGGCGTCGATGGCAGAGAGCGGAAGGAGCGTGGGCGTCATGGGGTTGGTCATCGCAGGCCTCGCGGCAGGGTGGGCGGGCAGGATACGCGGGATGCGGGGGGCGTTGCGCGGGCCGGCCCGGCGGGGGCCGGTGCGGAAAGCTTGCGGAAAGGGGTTTCGGCGGGCAGATTGGCCGCAGGCATTTGACGGAGGCATGGATGGGCGGCGGAAATATCGTACTGGTGGCACTGGCAATCCTGATCATCCTGACCCTGATGCGGGCGGTCCGCATCGTGCCGCAGAGCATGAAATTCGTGGTCGAACGATTTGGCCGGCTGCATGCGGTGCTGGGGCCGGGGATCAACTTCACGGTGCCTTTCCTGGATCGGGTGGCGCACAAGATCTCGATCCTGGAGCGGCAACTGCCGACGGCGCATCAGGATGCGATCACCACCGACAACGTGCTGCTGAAGGTGGAGACCAGCGTCTTCTACCGGGTGACCGAGCCGGAAAAGACGGTCTACCGCATCAAGGACGTGGATGCGGCGATTGCGACGACGGTGGCGGGGATCGTGCGCAGCGAGATCGGCAAGATGGAGCTGGATGCGGTGCAGTCGAACCGTAACCAGCTGACCGCCAATATCCGCGAGCATGTGAAGGCGATGGTGGATGACTGGGGGATCGAGGTCACACGGGCCGAGATCCTGGATGTGGCGCTGGACGATGCCACCCGGCATGCGATGCTCCAGCAGCTGAATGCGGAACGGGCGCGGCGGGCGCAGGTGACCGAGGCCGAAGGCAAGAAACGGGCGGTGGAGCTGAACGCGGATGCAGAGCTGTACGCGGCGGAGCAGAATGCCAAGGCCAGGCGGGTGCTGGCGGATGCCGAGGCCTATGCCACCGGGGTGATCGCGGCGGCGATCAAGGAGAACGGGCTGGAGGCGGCGCAGTATCAGGTGGCGCTGAAGCAGGTCGAGGCGCTGACCGCCGTGGGCAGCGGCGAGGGCAAGCAGCTGGTCATCGTGCCGGCGGCGGCGCTGGATGCCTTTGCCAATGCCTTTGGCATGCTGAAGGGGAAGTAGGATGCAGTTGCTGGCTGTCTGGTGGGTCTGGATCGTTCTGGGCGTGGCCCTGGCCGTGCTGGAGGTGATGATTCCCGGATTCGTCTTTCTGGGCTTTGCCATCGGGGCCGGGCTGGTGGGCGTGCTGCTGGGGCTCGGGTTGCTGGGCGGCAACGTGCCGCTGTCGGCGCTGGTCTTTGCGGTGCTGTCGGTGGCGGCCTTCCTGATCCTGCGCCGGGTCGTGGGGGTCACGAAGGGGCAGAAGAAGATCTGGACCAGAGACATCAACGACAATTGACGGCGAAGGGGCCCGGATGGCGGTGAGATGGCGGCGATCCTGCCGACCCCAGCCCGCGACGATGCACCGTTCCCGCGGCCGGAACGGCCCGTGATCCCCGGGGCGGATCATGGTTTGCAAGCCCTGCGGGTGCACGGGCGAGGACTTCCGTCGGCAGGCCCCGGCCATCAGGCCGCGGCATCGGGTTCGGTCCTCCGGCGGGCGGGGGCAGCGGTGATGGCGGCGGTGATGCCGCGGGACTTTGCATGAATTTCGCGGGCGCCAAGCTGCTGCTGATCGATGCCGGCGCGGTGCTGACCTATCTGCGCGATGACAGGCCCGGCCTGCCCTGGGCGGGCCTGTGGGACTTGCCGGGTGGCGGGCGCGAGGGCGAGGAGTCGCCGGCGGACTGCGCGCTGCGCGAGCTGGAGGAGGAGTTCGGTCTGCGGATCGGGGCCGAGCGGCTGGTCTGGGGGCGGGCCTTTCCCGGCCTGACCGATCCGGGGCGGCCAGGCTGGTTCTTTGCCGGGCGGGTGGCGCCGGAGGAGATCGCGGCGATCCGGTTCGGCCACGAAGGGCAGCACTGGCGGATGATGCCGCTGGCCGAGTGGCTGGAGCATCCGGGCGCGGTGGCACCGTTGCAGGCGCGCTCGCGCCTGGCGCTGGCAGAGCTGGGATGGGAATGCGGCGCGACCGGCGCGTGACGGAAGGGGGCGGGCGATAACCTGGACCGGCCCGGCCCGGCCCGGCCCGCGGCGCTATTCCGCCGCCAGCGGCAGCGCCCGCCGGCCCATGGCGGCGAGTTCGGCCACCACGGGGATCAGGCGGGCATGGAATTCGTGGAAGTCGGGGCGCAGGGCGATGCGGGCCTCGTCCATGTAGAGTGCGCGGTCGATTTCCACCTGAACGACATGGTGCCGGGCCGAGGGACGGCCATAGGCCTGGGCGATGAAGGCGCCGGCGAAGGGAGAATTGCGCGAGGTGCGGAAGCCCGCGGCGCGGAACGCCGCCTCGACCCGGTCGATGATGCCGGGGGCGGCAGCGGCGCCGAACCGGTCGCCCAGGACGACCTCGGGGCGCGGGGCGCCGGGGCGGGCGTGGCTTTCGATCGCCTCGTGCGGCATGGAATGGCAGTCGATCAGGATCGCCTCGCCGAAGGCGGCCCGGGTTTCGGCCATCAGGCCGCGCAGCGCGCTGTGGAACGGGTGCCAGCCTTCGGCCAGGCGGGCCTCGGCCTCGGCCCGGCTCAGCTTGCCGCGATAGATGGCGCGGCCGCCGGCCACCACGCGGGGAATCACCCCCAGGCCGGACGAGACGCGGGGATTGTGGCCCAGGCGCGGCACATCCTCGATCAGGGCCGGATCGAATTCGTCGCAGGCCCGGTTCAGGTCGACCCAGGCGCGCGGCAGGCGGGCGGCCAGCAGCGGCGCGCCGAAGTCGGTGGCGCAGGCGAAGAGGTCGTCGACGAAGGCATCTTCGGAGGAGCGGAGCTGGGTGGCGTTCAGCACCGAGCGCGCGGTGAAGGCGGCCGGATAGTCGCGGCCCGAATGCGGCGAGGAAAAGACAACCGAAGTCTCTTGCCGGGTCGGACGGAACAGGCGAAAGGCGGGATGGGGGATCATGCGCTCCTCGATCCTGCCGGTTATAGCCTGGATTTCCGATCCGCCGAAACCCCTTGCAGGCCCGCGCGAGACGTCCTATAGACCCGCCACCGACGCGGAACTTGCCGCGTCCCTTTTGTTTTGGGACGTGGACTGGGATGTGCGGTGCGGGCGGTTAGCTCAGCGGTAGAGCACTACCTTGACACGGTAGGGGTCACAAGTTCGATCCTTGTACCGCCCACCATTCGCCGCCCCCGGCATCGGGGGCAAGGGTTTTCAATTGGCGCGTGATGCGCCGCGAAGGCAGGAGACGACCATGAAGGTTGTGAACTCGCTCCGCTCGCTGAAGACGCGTCACCGCGATTGCCAGATCGTGCGCCGCAAGGGCCGGGTCTAAGAT
>JAKALB010000050.1 GCA_021813365.1 Pseudomonadota bacterium
TGCGATTTCTTCGAAATCTCTGGTGGCTGAAGAAACTCCTTATACCGTCGTACGAAGAGTGACTTTCCAGCCCCTACCGAGCCAGTTACCAATTGAAGAGTACCTTCAGCAGGCCGATCGTTGTCATATTTCCTTATGACAGACTCAAGCGAACTTTCCCGCGTTCGGGTGGGAGTAAGTAACTTCTTTCCCGAAGACTTTGCCGTTGAAATTCGATCCTTCAGAAATGACTCTAGCGCTTTATCGTATGTAGTCACCTCACTTGAGGAAATGTAGGCCCTTTCCCAAATCTCCGCCGCTTCCTGTTGCCCATGTGATGTGAAGTAGCGCCTAAGTATTGGAGATAGGTCAGCGGCAAAGGAATTGCTTCCGACTTTTGAGTTGACGAGTGATGGACCTTCGCCCTGATTGAAGGGGCGCTTGAACTTGTCAAGTCGAATCTTTGCGCTGGTTTGGTTCGCAATGGAGCTTAGAAAAGAGTAGTTCGCAATTTCTCTAAGTCGAGCGAGAACTTCTGAACCGGCAACAATGTCAGATATTTTGCACGTAATTGCGGCTTCCGCGTCCCAAAATCCAGCAAGGAGGTCCACACCGTTGGTGGATATGACGATTTGGCATGGATTTGTCCCGCTTCCAAATCCCTTGTTTATCTCATGGGCATATAGGCATGCCTCTCCGTAGCCAATCTCAGCACTGTTGCTGGGCGATTTTGCCTCCACAATGCAAACCGGTAACGCATTTACATAAACGGAGAAGTCTGGAAAATATCCGCTGCGCTTCGCCGCACCCTTGCCAATATCCTTCGGTCTCAGATATTCCTTGCTCTTTATGTTTGCGCGGGGAATGGAAAGCAGCTCACTGCTAGTAAGCAGGGGAAGGATTACCTTGGCTTCGACATCGCCTTCAGTCTCATCGGATGTAGACGGCGTGAGCATTGGAGAACCCCATAATTGCGATCATATACTTCGGTTGGATCGACTTCTTGTCAAGATTCGATTACTCGTAGGATTTCCTGGTTCGCTAGTTGAATCTGCGATTGCATCTGTAGGATTCTAGGGGTCAGCTAGGCTGAGTTTGATGTCGTGCATGATCCGGTCCGTCTCGGACAGGATTTTCAGGATACGCTGATAGTGGCGCACGTCATCGAAGGACAGGGCGCGGCCCTTGCGGTCATTCAGCCACTTCTGGGCGGGCAGGTAGCCGCCGATGTAGAAGCCCCACGAGGCCGCAGGGACGGCATCGAAGTACTGGGAGGGGCTGATCCACACCTGATCGCCCGAGGGGCCTTGGCGGCGCTCTGGCGCGGTCACGGTGCCGTCGCCTTCGCCCTTGAAGGGGAAGGGGGTCGGGCCGATGGTGGCGGCGTCCATCAGGTGCAGCTTGCGCAGGGTGCCACCCTTGGCAGAGACGTCCCAGAATTCATCCGGCGAGGTGGGCCAAGGGATGCGGGGGAAGTCGCTCTTCAGGAATTCGGCATAGGTGCCGCGATAGGCGGGGCAATGCAGCACGCCATAGATGTAGTCAAAGCATCGTAGCTCGTCCGGAGTGCCGTGGGTGGGATGAGTTGCAGCGGTACGCAGGCGCTTCGACAATTTGGAGTCGAAGTTGACGTGTCGATTTTGGTCGAGGTCTTGCGCCGATGGGTAACGGTATAGCGCAAATACGTGATTTTGTTCTTTTGTCTTGGTTGAAATCGCACAACTTTCGGCTGGAAGGTCTGTCACGAGGCAGTGAAAATAGCCCGGCACAGCCAATTGGCGCGAGGCCAACAAAGTTGGATTCGCGTGATTAAGGTTGTTCCGTATGATTTCTGTTCGGGGGTAATCCATAGTCACGTAGTCGAGGTGACAAAACCTTACATCGAATGGTCGGTATAAGCACTTTGTCAACTTGCTTTGCCAGTCGCGGTCAGCCCTAATTTTCTGCCTTTGGGTGTTTAGCCTCCAATCTCGATTGTCCTTTATCCCATACTTCTTTTGAAGAAATTCGTCAGTTACAGTTGTCGAGCGAAGCTCCTCAAGTCGTGCCCGGAGAACTTCTTCATTGTCCAAGATCGCGAATTTGTCCCTGTGAGTCTGAAAGCCAAGCACTGTCTCGCGAAATAACTCCTTCAGCCCAAATCCCGAATTATATCGAGATTCAAGGGTAAAGTTGCGCGGGTGAAAATGAAAGAATGGCGCGGCGTATTCCACCGCCGAAAGCTTGCCATGCGCGATCTTTAGGGATTGAAGCTCACTATATTTTGTCTCCCGCGTTCCCCAAAGGTCGCCGTGATAGAGTTCTGCCAATTTCTTCTTGCCTGGCCCCGCTTTCTTTTTCACGGCAATGATGATTGATACGCCCTGCTGAATATCAAAGACATTCTTGTCTTGGCCGCCTTGAGGCGCTACTTCCTTCTTCTTGGCATTACCATGTAGATCAAGCACATATATCTTGTCAAAAGTATTTAGAAGGTGCCATCGCATTCCGCGAAAGGTCGGATTGTCGATGTAGCCGTGATTTGTAATAAACCCAACTATGCCTTCGCCGGTCTTTTCGACCAAGTATTCTGCGTAACGCAGGAATTTTACATAGTCATCATTTAGCCATTTCCCGTTCCGCTCCCTAAGTCTGATGTTCTTGCCGCCAGGCTCCTGCTTGTAAGGTGCTACTAAACTTTCTGCCCATGCACCATTGTTGGAACTGACTCCTGCATATGGCGGGTTGCCGATCACGCACATGATGGGGGTCTGCCGCTTGACCGAACTAGCTTCGCGCGCCTCTCTTGTCAGCCACTGCGCCATGAACAGGTCCCGCACATCGCGCTCGCCCTCTTCAAGGCTGTTGGTCAAGTATATGCCCAGGCGGGGCGGGGTGCCGGTGGGCTTGTAGCCCATTTCCGTCAGGATCATGTCCAGCTTCATGTGGCACATGGCATAGGAGGCCATCAGAAGCTCGAACCCATGCAGGCGGGGGATCAGGTCTTTTTCGATGTACGGGGACCACATGCCTTCGGCCATGTCTTTGACCTTGGGCGCAATCTGCTTGATCACTTCGGCCAGGAAGGTGCCCGTTCCCGTGGCGGGGTCGAGTATCTGGACGCGGTGCACTTCCTTCTTGATGGTTTCGGGTTTGCCCGACTTGTCGGTTTGGCCCGTATCCCAGTCGATCACGACTTTTGAGGTGTCGGCCAAGCCATCGGGCAGGCCGAATTCGGTTTGCAGCACCTCGTCCACCGCGCGAACGATGAAGTTGACCACGGGTTCGGGCGTGTACCAGACGCCACGGGCCTTGCGCTTGGCCGGGATGTAGGCGGCAAGGAAGGTTTCATAAAAGTGCAGGAAGGGGTCTGACTGCCCTGTCAGCTTGCCGAAACCTTCCATCAGCTTCTTTACATTCGCGGCTTGGAAGACGCGGGCCAGGTCATCAATGATCCAGCGAATGCTTTCGTCTAGGTTCGGCCCCGCGATGTAGCTGAACAGGCTGCGCAGGAACGGGTTGGATTTGGGCAGGAGTTCGAGGGCCTCCTGACGGCTGAAACTGTCCAGGGAAGTGTCATGCAGGCGGGCAGCAAACATCCCATAGGCGATGGTTTCGGCATAGATGTCGGCGAAGTCTTCAATGGTGATGTCATGGATCAGGTGTTCCTTGAACGCCTTGTACTGCCCGCCCAGGTCGGTTTGCAGGTCTTTGTCCTGTTCCAGGGCCGCGTTCAGCACGTCCTTGATCAGCGCTGCCTTGCCTGCCATGCGCTCTGCGAGGTCTCGTGGTGAGGTTATGGTCTGCGGTTTCTGCGCAATGAAGTCGCGAAGAAGGTTTTCCAACTGGTCGTAGCGGTCTGGAACAGGCCGAATGCCCATCAACAGGTCCGCGATGGTGACAGAGGCGATCCTTTGCCCGTTGCGGTAGAAGTCCCAGTCTAGGCAGTTCGTATAGATCAGATTGGGCAGCGCCTTCAGGTAGCGGTCCTGCTGCTTCTTGTTGGCTTCCTTCATCAAGCGAAGGTCGATGCCGATGTCTTTGGCTTCGACATAGCCCACTGCTATCTCGCCGCGTTCCAGGATGAAGTCAGGGGCACCGCAGGCGACGCGCTTGGGTTCGTTGGTGGCATCGATTTCGGATGGGGCAAGCGCATCGAAAAGGGTCTTCAGCGCGGGACGGTAGGAGTGTTCCGTTGCTTTGTTGGTCTTATGGGTCGCAATGACATTGGAAACAAACGCGGCAACGATGCTCATGGAACCCCCGATTTTCTATGAGGTTAGCCGTTGGTGGCTTGCGGGGAAAGTCCTGTGAAGCAGCTTGCGGGATTGTGCATGGGGTCAAAATTCGCCGTTTGCGTGTGGGGCTTCAAGCGCGGCCTTGACCTGCCCGTAGGTGTGACACATAGGTGTGACACATGATCAACGTGCATCTGTTTGGTGTGCTTGTTCAAAGGCTTAGAAAATTGTGGTGGAGAGTCCCCCCCTCGCCACCAGCACCCCCCCTCGGCATGTGCTGATACGAACGAACCGTCGGCAGACGGCGGTGGGTGAAACGGGAGTGCGGCGTCGTGCCGCCGGATCCCGCGGCGCGCAAGACGCCCGTTGCCATGGTGAATGGCCGCGGCCGAAACCGGCAAAGACCGCAACCGCATGACCATGACACGGCCCTGGCTCCCGGACGCCGGGATCGGAGAGGGCGGCCCTGGCCCGAAGGGCCAGCGGATATCGGATGGCCGCGCCGGGGAAGGCTGGCTGCCCTGCGCCGGGCGATGCGGGGCTAGTTCTGTCCGAAAGGGTCTGCCGCCACAGCCGCGCGGGCCGCGGCATATTCGGCGATGAGCCGTTCGCACAGCTGCGCTGCCGGCAGGATGGCGTCGATGCCGCCCACGCCCTGACCCGCCGACCAGACCGTCTTCCATGCCTTCGCCTCGGAGCCCATGTCCAGACGGCCGGCGGCAGGCAGGTTGTCGGGGTCCAGCCCGTTCCGGATCAGGCTGGGGCGCAGGAAATTGGCGCTCACCCCGGAAATCGCCGCGGTATAGATTACATCCGCCGCACGGGCCGTCAGCATCATCTGCTTCTGCGCCGCGCTGACCATGGCTTCGCTGGTCGCGATGAAGCGCGAGCCGATCGAGACCATGTCCGCGCCCATCACCCGCGCTGCCAGCACCTGCGCTCCGGTGTTGATGGCGCCCGCCAGCACCAGGCAACCGTCGAAGACCTGGCGCAGTTCGGCCATCAGGGCAAAGGGCGACAGCGTGCCGGCATGTCCTCCGGCCCCGGCGGCCACGCCGATGATGCCGTCGACCCCGGCGGCCGCAGCCTTCTCTCCATGGCGGCGACTGATCACGTCGTGAAACACCAGCCCGCCGTAGGACTGCACCGCCTGCACCACCTCGCTGACCGCGCCCAGCGAGGTGATGACCAGCGGCACCCGGGCATCGATCACGGCCCGCAGGTCGGCCTGCAGTCGCGGGTTGGTCTTGTGCACGATCAGGTTCACACCGAAGGGTGCGCTGCCGGGCAGCAAGCTGGCAGCGATCTGGTCCAGCCAGTCGGCCAGGGCGGAGGTGGAGCGGGCGTTCAGTGCCGGCAACGTGCCCAGCACGCCGGACCGGCAGCATTCGCGCACCAGGTCGGGGCCGGAGGCGAGGAACATCGGCGCGGCCAGGGCGGGCAGGCGCAAACCTTTCAGGGCGAGGGGGATCATCGGGTCTCCCGCGGGAGGAGCCCGCGCATCAGGGTTTCGGTCAGGGATGCGGCCAGTGCCCCGGGGCTGTCGCGGCCGTCGGGGCGATACCGGCGGGCAATCCAGTTCAGCGCCCCGGCCAGGGCAAAGGCCATGACACGGGGATCGCCCGGGGCCAGCGAGCCATCGGCCTGCCCCTCGGCGATGACCGCACGGATGGCGGCGTCGATGTCGCCTTTCAGCGCCCGAAACCGTTTACGCGAAGCGTCGGAAAGCTCGTGGTCCTGGGTGCGGGTGACGCAGATGCCGAAATCCTGGGTCATGACCAGCGCATATTCCCGCGCCAGAGCGGCCAGGCGGTCAGCCCCGGTGCCGTCCGCCGCCTCGCCCAGTGATGCAGCGCGAAAGCCCTTGTCGTCGAAGGCGCGAACCGCGGCGCGCAGCACCGCCGCCTCCTTGTGCGCCAGGTTGCGGTCGGGTGACCGCGCGAAAGGGGTATCGTCCGCCATGGCCCGCCCGTAGCTTGCCTGGCAGCAAATAACCGACCGATCGGTAAGTCAATGCAGAGAGTCACCGGGATGCGGATGCCCCGAGATGCGATTCCGGAAGCAGGGATTTGCCGGCGGCCCGGGCACCGATCCGGCAGTTGGCGAGCCAGATTCGCCTGTGCCCGCCGCCTGACGGCAGAGTCAAGACAAGACCCAACGTCGTTTCGGGATTCCGCTGGACAGGATTTGCCCGGGCGATGCAGTCTTGCCCACAGTCACAACCAGTGCCTGTTCCAAGGCCGATGAAGGGAGAAGGAAAACATGGACCGTCGAACATTTCTCACCAGAGCGCCCCTTGCCGCCGGGGCCGCCAGTCTGTTGGCTGCACCCGCCCTGGCGCAGTCGGCGCCCAAGATCGTCTGGCGCATGACCTCGTCCTTTCCCAAGTCGCTGGACACGATCTTCGGCGCGGCGAACACGATGGCGCAGATCGTTTCGGATGCGACCGACGGCAATTTCCAGTTGCAGGTGTTTGCAGCCGGCGAACTGGTGCCGGGCCTGCAGGCGGCAGACGCCACCGCTGCCGGCACCGTCGAGGCCTGCCACACCGCGACCTATTACTACTGGGGCAAGGATCCGACCTGGGCTCTGGGCACGGCGGTGCCGTTCAGCCTGAATGCCAGGCAGATGAACGCCTGGCTCTATTACGGCGACGGCATCGGGCTGATGAATGAATTCTACGCCGCGCAGGGGCTGATCGGCTTTCCTGCCGGCAACACTGGCGTGCAGATGGGTGGGTGGTACCGCAAGGAAATCAACACGCTGGCCGATCTGCAGGGGCTGAAGATGCGGATCGGCGGCTTCGGCGGCAAGGTGCTTGAGCCCTTGGGCGTGGTGCCGCAGCAGATCGCCGGAGGCGACATCTATCCTGCCCTGGAAAAGGGCACGATCGACGCCGCCGAATGGGTTGGCCCCTATGACGATGAAAAGCTGGGCTTCTACAAGGTCGCACCGAATTACTACTATCCCGGTTTCTGGGAAGGTGGGCCGACCCTCACCGCCATGTTCAACCTGGCCAAGTGGAACGAGTTGCCCAAGTCCTATCAGGTGATCCTGGAGGCCGCGGCCAAGGCGGCGAACATGGACATGCTGGCCTCTTATGACCAGAAGAACCCTGCCGCGCTGAAGCGTCTGGTTGCGGCCGGCGCGCAACTGAAACCCTTCTCGTCCGAGATCCTTTCGGCGGCCTTTGACAGCGCGATGAAGATCTATGCCGAAATGTCGGCCAGCAACGCCGCTTTCAAGAAGATCCACGACAGCCAGCAGGCCTTCCTGAAGGACGCCTACCTGTGGGCGCAGATCGCGGAATACAACTACGACGTCTTCATGATGACGCAGCAGCAGTCCGGCAAGCTGTGATGCGGCACCCGGCGACCTAGTCGCCGAACTTGGGCGCTCCCAGCTTGGGGGCGCCCAGGCCACCCAGCGGTTCCAGCTTGGGCATCTCGATTTGCACGGTGGCGGGGTCCACCGCCGGCCCCTTGTAGCGCATGACCATCGCAGGAAAGGCGATGACCACGGCGATCATCACCACCTGGATCAGCACGAAGGGCACCGCGCCCCAATAGATCTGTGCCGTTGTGACCCCATCCAGCCGCGCTCCGGTGACCTTGTCCTGCCAGGCGCCGCGCGGGGCAACGCTGCGCAGGTAGAACAGCGCAAAGCCGAAGGGCGGATGCATGAAGCTGGTCTGCATGTTGACGCCCAGGATCACGCCGAACCAGATCAGGTCGATGCCCAGCCTTTCGGCCGCCGGAGCCAGCAAGGGCACGATGATGAAGGCCAGCTCAAAGAAATCCAGAAAGAAGGCCAGCAGGAACACCAGGATCGACACGGCAACCAGGAATCCCGTCTCGCCCCCGGGCAGCGAGACAAGAAGATGTTCGACCCAGATGTGACCGTTCACGCCGTAGAAGGTCAGCGAAAACACCCGCGCCCCCAGCAGGATGAACATCACGAAGGCCGACAGTCGCGTTGTGGCGGCCAGTGCGCCTCGCACGACGCCCAGCGACAGGCGCCCCTTCATGCCCGCCAGCACCAGCGCGCCCACGGCGCCCATCGCGCCGCCTTCGGTCGGCGTGGCGATGCCCAGAAAGATCGTGCCCAGCACCAGGAAGATCAGCGCCAGCGGCGGGATCAGCACGATGATGACCTGTGAGGCCAGGCGGCTCATCAAGCCCATTCCCAGCGCGCGGTCGGCCAGGGCCAGCGCATAGGCCGCCAGCACCCCCAGCGCGGCACCCAGCAGATCGGCATTCTCGCCATGTGCGGGAGTCAGCAGCCGCGTGGCTGCCCAGCCCGCCGCGGCGCCCAGTGCCAGGGCCACCACCAGCGAACCGAGGCCCGACCCCAGCGTCCGCGCCTCTTTCGGCAGCGCGGGCACCCAGTTGGGCCGCAGGATCGAGACGGCGAAGACATAGCCCAGGTAGAGCCCGGTCAGTAACAGGCCCGGCACCATCGCGCCCTTGTACATGTCGCCCACCGAGCGGCCCAGCTGGTCTGCCAGCACGATCAGCACCAGCGACGGCGGAATGATCTGCGCCAGCGTGCCGCTGGCGGCGATGACGCCAGACGCCACCCTTCGGTCATAGCCATATCGCAACATGATAGGCAGGCTGATCAACCCCATGGCGATCACCGAAGCCGCCACGACCCCGGTCGTCGCCGCCAGGAGCGCGCCCACCAGGATCACCGCATAGGCCAGCCCGCCACGGATCGGTCCGAACAGCTGGCCGATCGTATCCAGCAGGTCTTCGGCCATGCCGGATCGCTCCAGCACGATGCCCATGAAGGTAAAGAACGGGATGGCCAGCAGCGTATCGTTCTGCATCACCCCCCAGAAGCGGTCAGGCAACGCCTGCAGCAGCGACCAGTCCAGCGTGATCGTGCCACCGGAATGCGGCGCCAGCCACACACCCAGGATGAAGAACACCAGCCCGTTGGCTGCCAGCGAAAAGGCCACCGGATAACCCGCCAGCAGAAAGACGATCAGCGCACCGAACATGATGGGCGCCAGGTTTTCGGCCAGAAGCGGCAGCATCAGCGCAGCTCCTCCACCAGGGCCGCGCCCTCGGCCTCGGCCGCGGCATGGACAGAGACGAAGGGATGCGGATCAGGGATCAGGCCGCGGATCACCGCGATCTTCTTGAGGATTTCGGACACGCCCTGCGCCGTCAGCTGGGCAAAGCCCAGCAACAGAAGCGACTTGGCCGGCCACAGGATCAGACCGCCAGCACTGGCCGACATCTCGCCCGAGCGAACCGAGCCCGAGACCCAGGGCACCAGGGCGAAATCCATCAGCAGCACGAAGGGCATCAGGAACAGCAGATGCCCGGCCAGGTCGATCCAGTGCTGCACCCGGCGCGAGAACTGGCCATAGATGATGTCGATGCGAATATGTTCGTTCTGTTGCAGCACAAGGCTGGCTCCGATCATGAAGGCCGCCCCATAGAGATACCACTGCGCTTCGAGCCAGGCGTTCGAGGAATAGTTGAACAGCTTGCGAACCACGGCATTTCCCGCGCTGACCAGAACCGCGGCCAAGATGGTCCATATCACCCATCGCCCCAGCGCGGCGTTCACCCGGTCGATGCCGCGCGCAATGCCCAGAAGCCATTTCATTGCCGTCCCTCCGTCCCTTGCCCGCAAACAGAGCATCAGAGCCGACCTTTTGGCAAGCGCGGCGCAAGTCAGGCCGGAATGCGCCGCGGGGTCATATCCCGTCGGCACATCGGACGGTCGCAGCCGCCACCTGCGGTTCCCGCAGCCCATCGGCGGCGAAGCCCAACATCGCGGGCAACTGGCCGGCATCGGGGGGCCGTGCAGCAGGCGCCAGCGGGCCCATCATCGCGCCGGTCGCTGGCGGTCCACCCGGTCAAGGTTGGCAAGAGTCGCCAAACCCTTGCCGGAAAACGCCTCGGGCCGAACCGCACAGGCTGGCGGGCACGATCCCGCCCTGCACCCCGGTCGCGCGACGGGTCGCAATGCGCATGGTATCCCCCGGCGGATTTCCCCGTGCGGGACGATCGACCGCCGCTGGCGCAGCGCCGCCCGTCGAGGGCTCGACCGCCCCAAGATCGGCCCGTGGCCCTGGCCGAGGACCGGTTGCCTGCGCCGCCGTGGCGCAGCACCTGACGCAACGTCACATGCCTCGACGACGATCAGTCATGCCGGGCGGTCCGACCAGGCACGACCCTTGCAGGGCATCGTCTGCGGCGTGATCTGACAGCCCTAGAAGTAACCGTGCGGCAGGATGCGCATCACCCCGGCGATCATCATGCGCATCATGCTGGCCTCGGGCTCGACCGTCAGGATGACGGGCTGGTCCGGTCCGTTCTGTTGCCAGATCAGGCGCCCGTCGCGTTCGGACACTGCATAGGCCGATTCCGGCCCGGTCAGCAGTTGGAACCTCTCGACCAGTTCCGCCAGCAGTTCGGGCTGTTCAAACACCAGGCCCAGTTCGATGTTCAGATTGGCCGAGCGCAGATCGAAATTGGCCGAACCGATCAGCGCCTTGCGGTCGTCGAACAGGAAGACCTTGGAATGCAGGAAGGCGCGGCGGCGCCAGCGGCCCGGGCGCGGGCCCAGTTCGTAAAGCCGCACGCCCAGGGCCAAGAGCCTGCGCCGGTAATAGGTATAGGCGCCATGGATCGCCATCAGGTCGGTCGAGGCCAGAGAATTGGTCAGGAGGCTGACCGTCACACCGCGCTGGCGCAGGCGGGCCAGCAGGTCCATCCCCGGTTTGCCTGGCACGAAATAGGGAGTGATCAGCCGCAGGTCGGACCCGGTCTGCTCGATCAGCGCCTCGATCCGGTTCGACAGCCAGGGGCCAGACCGCTTGCCAAAGGCCTTTTCCGGCGGGTCCGACAGGATCTCGACCTGGTCGGTCCAGCGCAGCCGTTCGGTCAGCATCTGTGGCGAGCCACCTGGCGGCAGCGTTTCGGCCAGATAGGCCAGGCTCGCCGGACTGTTCACATGCCGGTCCAGCCGCGCCCGAAAGCTGCGGGCCGGGCGTTGCAGTCCGGGCCACAGGGTGACGATGGGCAAGGACAGGCCCAGATTCCAGTAGGTGTCAAACACCGACTGGACCTCGTCCACCTTTGATCCGACCAGCACCACATCGGCATCCTCGCCGATCTCGAAACCGTCCTGGACCGCGCCGAAATAGATGTCGCCGACATTGCGCCCGCCGACGATGGCCAGCCGACTGTCGGCGATCCAGGCCTTCGAGTGGATGCGACGGTTGAATCGGGACAGGCCGATGACGAATTCCGTGGCGCGACGGACCGCATGGCCGCGATTGCGGATCGGGTTGAACAGCCGCACCTCGATTCCCGGGTGCCGTGACAGGCCCAGGAACACCGGGTCCAGCCCCTGGACATTCACATCGTCCAGTAGCACGCGCACCCGCACGCCGCGGTCGGCGGCTGCGATCAGTTCGGCCAGCATCAGCCAGCCGGTCAGGTCGGTGCGCCAGATGTAGCTGATGATATCGAGGCTGCGGCCGGCGGATCGGGTGGCAAGGGTGCGGGTGGCAAAGGCGTCGCGCCCCTCCAGCACGTTGAACAGCCCCTGCTGGCCCGGATGGGCCGCCAGAACCGGGTCCAGGGCCGCGTCCAGCGCGCTGGTCTGGTTACCGCGGGGCAGGGCGAACGAGGCCGGGCCCCGTGCCGCCGCGGCAAAGCGATTGTAGGATCGCAGCGACAGCACCAGCGCCACCCCAAGCGCCAGTGCCGCCAGGCCGATCCCTATCATCCAGGTTGCAATCATGACGCGGCGCGATGGGCAGATCGCTGCCTGGCGGGCAACACCAGTCGCGCCTTGATCGGCAGGTGGTCCGAGGCGCGGCGTGCCAAGGGCGTGTCATGCACCGCGGCATCGGTCACTTCGGCCCCGGCGCCGGCCATGATCCGGTCGAGAGCCAGGATCGGGAACCGTGCGGGAAAGCTGCGGACCAGTGGCGCCGAGCGGAAATGTTCGGTCAGCGGCGCCAGCGATGATTCCCTGTCGGTGCGCCATTCGTTCAGATCGCCCATCATCAGCGTGGGCCGGGGCGACAGCCGGTCCAGATGCTCGAGGATGGCGCGCGACTGCTGCCGGCGCGAGGCAGGCAGAAGGCCGAAATGCGCCGCAACGACCCGCAGGGCGCGGTGCCTGATCGCCAGATCGACGATGACCGCCCCGCGTGGCTCCAGCCCCGGCAGGGTCAGATGATGCACCTCCTCGACCGTGCCTTCGCGCAGCAGCAGCTGATTGCCATGCCAGCCATGCGCAAGCCCGCCACCGGGCACCGGCACATGCACCAGGTGCAGGTGCATGTTCAGCGCCTCAAGCTCCAGCAGGCCGACCCTCGTGCCGAACCGCAGGTCGACTTCCTGAAGGGCGATGATTTCGGCTCCGATCTCGCCGATGACAGCGGTGATCCGCTTCAGATCGCGGCGCCAGACCGCACCCACGCCCTTGTGGATGTTGTAGGAAGCAACGGTCAGTTCGATGGTGCCGGTCATCTTTTTCACTTGGGCTGCCGGGGCCGATCCGTCAATCCGGATATGATGCCGCAGCCGTCGCCCGGTGTTGCCGCCATTCCTGCCAGACCAGCCGCCGCACGACCAGGTCGAAGGCGGACAGCACAAGCAGCGCGTGCAGACGCCTCAGCACCAGGCTGACCCGGAACACCTGGCCGAACTGCCGTTCTGTCCTGTCCTGCATCCGGCCCCGCTGCGCCCGCCTACCCCCAGGGCAGCGAGAAAGTCTTGACGTTGGTGAAGCTTTTCATCGCTTCGATCACGCCTTCCTTGTAACCGTTGCCGCTGTCCTTGATACCGCCAAACGGCGACATCTCGATCCGATATCCGGGGACTTCCCAGATATTCACCGTGCCCACGGCCAGGCCGCGGATATAGGCCTGCATCCGGTGAAAATCATTGGTGCAGACGCCCGAGGACAGGCCGTAGGCGGTCGAGTTGGAAATCGCCATGGTCTCTGCATCATCATCCGGCACGCGGAGAATGGGCACGACGGGGCCAAAGGTTTCCTCCATGACCAGTTCGCTGCCATGCGGCACATGGTCGACCACGATGGGCGGCAGGAGCGCACCCTTGCGGCCGGGGTCATACAGAACCCTGGCCCCCTGCGCCGCGGCCAGATAGACGCGCTTTTCAAACAGTTCGGCGGCGCTGGCGCTGATCACGGTGCCCAGTTCGGTCTCCGGGTTCATCGGATCGCCGAAGCGCAGTTTCCTGGCGCGTTCCAGCACCAGCGGCACGAACCGGTCCGCAACGCTTTCCTGCACCAGAATGCGCTTGACGGCGGTGCAGCGCTGGCCCGAATTCCTGGTGGCCCCCGCCACCGCCAGATCGGCCGCCCTGGCCAGATCGGCTTCGGACAGGTCGTTGCAGATGATCAGCGGGTCATTGCCGCCCAGTTCCAGCACCTGGCGCTTGTAGACCGCCTTGGCCGCGATCATCTTGCCCACCCGCACCCCGCCGGTGAAGGTGATCAGGTCGAAATCGGGGTTGGTGACCATCTCGTCCCCGATGTCCTGCGGCCAGCCAGTGACGACCGACAGCATCTGCGGTGGCAGACCGGCTTCGTAAAGGGCATCAGCCAGCCAGATCGCGGTCAGGGGCGTCAGTTCGGTGGGTTTCAAGACCACGCAGTTGTTGGTGGCAATCGCCGGGGCGATCTTGTGGCTGACCATGTTCAGCGGATGGTTGAACGGCGTGATGGCGGAAATCGCCCGCAAGGGCTCGCGCGTGGTGAAGATCTTGCGCGCCTTGCCGTGCGGCGTCAGATCGCAGGAGAAGATCTCGCCATCGTCATGGATGCACATCTGCCCGGCCAGGGTATAGACATCATGGGCGCGGCCGCATTCATAGAGGCTGTCGGAAATGGATATGCCCAGTTCCGCGGTGATGATCGGCGCCAGTTCGGCCTTGCGGTCGTTGATGATCCTCGCCACGTTCAGCAGGATCTTCTGCCGTTCGTAACGGGTCAGGGTCGGCTGGTAGGCGGCGGCAATCGCAAAGGCTTCGCGCGCATGTTCGGCCTGACCGGCAGGGACAGAGCCGATGACTTCGCCGGTATAGGGGTAATGCACCGGCACGCGGTCCTTAGTGTCGACCTTGCGCCCGGCGATCCGCATCGCCTCGTGCCGCAGCGGAATCGGGGGGGCCGGAATCGGGGCTGGCATGGGCGTCTCCTTACAGCGCGGCGGCGGTGGTGACGTAGAACAGCGCGTCGAAATTTCGCAGCACCGGCGGGTGGGGCAGGTCCATCACCCGGTTGACGATGAAGGGCACGAGCTGCTCGGTCAGCCCGCCATGGCTGCGCAGCGGTCCGTTCAGCGCCGCCAGATCGTGCCGGTCGATCGAGGTGCCCAGCGTCATGTTCCCGGTCGAGATCATCACGATGTCGCCGATCCGGTCGGCGGGCAATTCGAACCGCGCGGCTGCCTCGGCCCTGTCGAGCACCAGCAACAGGCCGGGCACGGCGCTCAGGCGCGAAATCACCTGCGCCGGATCGGCACCTGCAGGAAGATAGGCGGTGGCAAAGGATCCCAGCGCACCGTGATGCGCGACATAGGGGTCGGTGATCGGCAGGATCACCCGCGCGGCGGCTTTCCCCAGCCAGTCGTCGAGCAGATCCTGCACATAGACCACGGCTGGCGAACCATCGGCCAGGTGCTTGGGTTTCATCCCATGGTCGGCGGTGACGACAATCGCCGCGCCCATTGCGTCCAACCGGGTCAGATAACGATCGAACATGGCGTAAAAGCTCTGCGCCTCGGGCTGTTCGGGGGCGTATTTGTGCTGCACGTAATCGGTCGTGGTCAGATACATCACATCGGGATGCCAGTCGGCCAGCAGCTTGACCCCGGCTGCAAAGACGAATTCCGACAGTTCGGCGGAATAGACCTCGGGTTGGGCCATGCCCAGCCAGGCTGAGGCATTCTCCTGCCCGTGTTCGGCCAGGGTCGAACTGGCAGAGCGTTCCGCCGAGAAGCAGCGCGCGCGGTCATCGCTGAAACTCAGGCCGGCACCCAGCAGGGCCCGCAGCTTGTCCTTGGCAGTGACGATGGCCACCTTGGCCCCGGCCTCGTGAAATCTGGCAAAGACGGTGGGCGCCCGCAGGAAACGCACATCGTTCATCATCACTTCCCGGCCGGTTTCGGGCTCGTAGAGATAGTTGCCGCAGATGCCATGCACCGAGGGCGGGCGGCCCGTGGCGATCGACAGGTTGTTGGGATTGGTGAACGACGGGATGACCGAATGCGCCAGCCGGTCGGTGCCCGAGGCGCGGATGCGGCTCAGCGTCGGCATCAGCCCACCGGCAATGGCTGCCTCCAGATAGGCGGGCTCGCAGCCATCCAGGCAAATGGCGATGGCGGGCACCCTGGGCCAGGGATAGGTTCGGTCGTTGGCGATGACGGCGTCGGGATGGGTCATGTCAATGGGTTCCAGAAAAGGGGGGCAACTCTGTCTTGCGCGGGCGCGATCCGGGCCATGGTCCAAGCCGCGGTGAGAATGAGCGCAGCACGCTAGGCCTCCAGCCTGGCGCGTTCGGCCAGGGCAGAGGCCGGCGGTGCGGCGCTGGCCACGCCCATTTCGGTCAGGCAATCCTGCGCCGCGCTCACGACGCGGCGCATCACTTCTTCGTCCAGCTGGCCGATCACGCCGATGCGGAAACTGTCCACCACGGTCAGCTTGCCGGGATAGATGATGAAGCCGCGGGCCTTCATCAGGTCGTAGAACCGGGCGAAGGAGAAATTCGGATCGGCCGGGCAGAAGAAGGTCACGATGATCGGCGACAGCCAGCGGTCCTGCAACAGGGTTTCAAACCCCAGAGCCCGCATCCCCGCCACCAGCACATCGCGGTTCCTGGCATAGCGCGCGCCGCGTGCCGCCACGCCGCCTTCCTCCCGATGCAGCCGCAGGGCCTCCAGAAATGCGGCAACCACATGGGTCGGTGGGGTATAGCGCCACTGTCCGGATTTCACCATGTTGACCCATTGGGCATGCACATCCAGGCTCAGCGAGTGGCAGTTGCCCTTTGCAGCCTGCAATTCGGTTCTGCGGGCGATGACGAAGCCGAAGCCCGGCACGCCCTCGATGCATTTGTTGGCCGAGGATACCACCGCCTCGCAGCGGATGCGGGTCACGTCCAGGTCGACCGCACCGAAGGCGCTCATCGAATCGATCAGCAGCTTTCGGCCGCGGGCATGGACCGCCTCGGAAATCTCGGCCACCGGGTTCAGGATGCCGGACGAGGTTTCGCAGTGGATCGCGATGACATGGGTGATCGCGGGATCGGCGTCCAGCGCCGCACCCACCTCGTCGCCGCGCGGCGGCATGTAGTCGCCCTTGTCGATCAGCCTGTGCGCCCGCCCGATGTAGCGCAGGGCTTCCGCCGCACGCAGGCCATAGGCGCCGTTGGCCAGCACCAGAACCTTGCCGTCGCGCGGAACCATCGTGCCCAGCATCGCCTCGACGCAATAGCTGCCCGATCCCTGCATCGGCACGCAGACGAATTCATCCTGCGGCGCCCCGGCAAGCGCCACGAGCTGGTCGCACATCGATTTCGTCATGGCACGAAAATCGGCATCCCATGACCCCCAGTCGCGCAGCATCGCTTGCTTGACGCTGAAGGCGGTGGTCAGCGGGCCAGGCGTCAAGAGATAGGGCTCGCCCATCGCGGGCGCGGGCATCGGATCGGGCTGGGACATCGCATCCTCCCTTGGGGTCGGATGTGGTGTCCCACGGGTGGTGATATTTGTAAAATCGTTCTTTTGTATCAATCCATAACTATGAATGATGGATCGAATCGCCCGGAGATCCGCACCATGCGCTATGTTCAGCTTCGCGCCTTCCATCATGTCGCCATCTGCGGCGGCTTTTCCCGGGCGGCGGAACGGTTGTTCCTGACCCAGCCCGCGATTTCCGATCAGGTCCGCAAGCTTGAAGAGGAATACGACATTCTCCTGTTCAACCGGCACCGCAAGCAGGTGCAGTTGACCCCTGCCGGGCAGCGCCTGCTGGAGATCACCAGGCGCCTGTTCGACAGCGAGGAGCAGGCGCTTGACCTTCTGTCGGAAAGCCGCGCCTTGCGGGCGGGCACCTTGCGGATCATTGCCGACAGTGCGCATCACGTGCTGCATATCCTGGCAGCCTTTCGTCAGAAATTTCCCGGTGTGCAGATTTCGGTCCGGGTCGGCAATTCCGGCGCCGTGATGGAAAATCTGCGCGCCTACGACGCCGATATCGGCGTTCTCGGCGAAATTCCTGTCGGCTCGGAATTTGCTTCGCTGACGCTGAACTCGACACCGATCATCGGCTTTGTCGCGGCCAGTCACCCGGCGGCGGAGCGGGGCAGCCTGCGGCTGACCGAACTGGCCCGGTTGCCCCTGGTCTTGCGCGAGCGCGGATCGAAAACCCGCACCAAGCTGGAAGAGGCCGCGCGCGCCGCCGGCATCACCCTGACCGCGGCGATCGAGGCCGAGGGGCGCGAGGCGGTGCGCGAAATCGTGGCCTCGGGCGCGGGGGTGGGGTTCGTGTCGGCGGCCGAATTCGGTGCCGACGCAAGGCTGGTGCGTCTGGACCTGCACCCGGCCCAGGGCCTGACCATGGATGAGGCCCTGGTCTGCCTGCGCGAGCGTCGTTCCAGCAAGCTCGTCCAGGCCTTCTTCGACATCGCGCGTGCCATCGGCCAGCGGTGATTTTCCATCGGCCTGAACCGCACGGGCCGCCGCGCGTGCAGGCTGTTCGACGGCCTGACCCTATCGACCCCTCCGGACCCGGGCGGCTGTGGTCGGGCGCGGCAGCACCGGCCCGCGCGAGGGCTGGGTTGCCGAAACCGGGGCCAGCGCGAAATACTGCGGACTGATCAGCACATCGGCCAGTGTATATTTCCGGAACACCTCGAGAAAGGCTGCCAGCGCATCATTGGCGATGTTGGGCAGGCCGCAGGGCCGGCTGATGCGGCAGGTGTTTGCGGGCAGAAAACATTCGAACAGGCCGAAATCCGGCTCGGTCGCCAGGATGACATCGCCCAGGTTGATCTCTTCTGGCGAGAGCGCCAGCCGGAAGCCGCCTTTACGCCCCTTCATGCTGTTCAGGAACCCCGCGTGCGTCAGCGTCAGCACCACTTTCTTGGCATGGCCCGGCGAGATGCGGAAAAACGTCGCAGTCTCCTGCACCGTCACCCGATCGTCGGGATGGCCCGCTGCAAAGATCAGCACCCGCAGGGAATAGTCGGTGAAACTGGTCAATCGCACGGCAAAATGCTCCAGAAACAGGCCCGAATCAGCTTGACCCTTTCGCCGGAACGGTCAAGCCCGCCTGCCCGAACCGCGGACATATATTGAATACTCCATTTGATCTTTATCAAGGTGCGGCCGTCCGAACTTCCCTAGGGTCGCCGCATGAAATCTGCGACTCTCTCTGCCCTCCGCCTGTTCCTGGGGTCTCTGCTGGCCCTGATCGTGATCCTGGCCAGCGTGGCCCGCGCCGACGGCACCGGCTCCGTTCTGGCGAAATACCTGCCCGAAATGCGGGCCCCCGATCTGGTGGCTGGGGCCGAAGCCTTTGGCCCGATCCGCAGTGACCTGGCCGTGGCGCCGGTGCTGAAGGCCGGCCAGACCATCGGCTGGGTCTATGTGACATCGGATTTCGTGGGCACGACCGGCTACTCCGGCAAGCCGATCCATACGATGGTCGCGATGGACCTGAACGCCAGGGTGATCGGCATCAAGCTGGTCAAGCATTCCGAACCCATCGTGCTGATCGGCATCCCCGATGCCAAGGTCAAGGCGCTGGCCGCATCCTACATCGGCCTGGATCTGGCGGCCGAGGCCAAGGCCAACGGCACCGGCGGGCATGAATTGTCGATCATCTCGGGCGCCACGGTGACGGTGATGGTGCTGGACGATTCCATCGTGCGCTCCGGCATCAAGGTTGCCCGCGCGCTGGGCCTGGGCGGGTTGACCGCCGAACAGGCCCAGGGGCCGGTGGCCGAGATTGATCCCGCTGCGCAGGCTCCTGCCGACTGGCTGGCATTGCAGGGCGAGGGGACGGTCCGCAGCCTGTCGCTGGACGTGGGGCAGGTGAATGCGGCCTTTGCCGCGCTGCCCGATGCCCGCGCCGCCCAGATTCCGCTGACCGAGCCCGACACCGCCACCTTCATCGACCTGCAAATGGCACTGGTTTCGGTCCCTGCCATCGGCCAGGTGGTTCTGGGCCAGGCCGGGGCGGAAAACCTGGCGTCCTGGCTGAAGCCCGGCGAAGCCGCCGTGGCGATTGCCGGACGCGGCATCTATTCGTTCAAGGGGTCGGGCTATGTGCGCGGCGGCATCTTCGACCGCATCGTTCTGGTGCAGGATGATGTGACGGTCCGCTTCCACGACCGCGACCACAAGCGGCTGGTGTCGATCCCCACGCCCGGCGCACCGGCCTTCACCGAAACCGACCTGTTCAAGATCCCGGCCGATCTGGGCTTCGATCCGACCAAACCGTTCCGTCTGCAGCTTCTGGTGCAGCGCCAGGTCGCGGCGACCGAAAAGGTCTTTACCACATTCGACCTGGCCTATCAGTTGCCGCCCCGCTACCTGCGCCCGATCACCACCGCCCAGACCGCCGATCAGGGCGCCGACCAGGCCGAACGCGCACCTGACGAGGCCACCGCCCAGGCCAATCTGTGGCAGAAGATCTGGATCGACAAGAAGGTCGAGATCGCCGTCCTCCTGGCCATGCTGGTCGTGCTGACTGCGGTCTTCTTCTTTCAGAACCTGGCCACCCGCAATGCTCGGGTCTTCTTCTGGTTTCGCATCGGATTCCTGAGTGTCACGCTGGTCTTTCTGGGCTTCTGGTCGAACGCGCAACTGTCGGTCGTGAACCTGCTGGCGCTGTTTGGCGCGCTGGTATCGGGCTTTTCCTGGCAGGCGTTTCTGCTGGATCCGCTGACCTTCATCCTGTGGTTTGCCGTGGCGGCCGCCCTGCTGTTCTGGGGCCGGGGCGCCTACTGCGGCTGGCTCTGCCCCTTCGGCGCACTACAGGAACTGACCAACCGTGTCGCCCGTGCCCTGCACATCCCGCAGTGGACCCTGCCCTGGGGCCTGCATGAACGGCTGTGGCCGCTGAAATACATGATCTTCCTCGGTCTCTTCGGCACGTCGCTGATGAGCATCGAACAGGCTGAACATCTGGCCGAGGTCGAGCCGTTCAAGACTTCGATCATCCTGCATTTCGTCCGCGCCTGGCCCTTCGTGGTCTATGCCTCGGGACTGCTGGTCGCGGGGCTGTTCGTGGAACGCTTCTACTGCCGCTACCTGTGCCCGCTGGGTGCGGCACTGGCGATCCCGGCCCGGCTGCGCATGTTCGACTGGCTGAAACGCTACCACGAATGCGGCAATCCCTGTCAGGTCTGCGCCACCGACTGCCCGGTGCAAGCCATTCATCCGACCGGGGAAATCAACCCCAACGAATGTGTCGACTGCCTGAACTGCCAGGTCTTGTACCAAAGCCACACCACTTGCCCCGTCGTGATCCGCAAGGACAAGCGACGCGCGGCCACCGGCCAGGCGCCCCGCGATCTGGCCCAATTGAAGAACCACCCGAACCTCAAAGGAGACTCCAATGTCTGACATGGAACACAAGGGACTGGGAACCAAGGGCTTCAGTCGTCGCAGCCTGCTGGGCGCGACGGCGGGCGGCGCTGCGCTGGCCGGAGCCTTCGGCGGCCGCCTGGGCGGGGTGCTGGGCGGCGCGGCGGGCGTGAGTGCCGGGGTCGCCGGCCTGACCGCAGCCAACGCGACGGAGGCCGAGGGAGAGACGGACTTCAACGGGAGGACGGGCCAGCTTGATCAAGACCATGG
>JAKALB010000051.1 GCA_021813365.1 Pseudomonadota bacterium
ATCTGCCCGTCAAGGATTTCGTTGCCTCCTGCGCCCACCGCCGGCAAACCCTGGCCCGCCAGAACCATCCGCAGCGAATCGCGTTCGGTGTCGGGCACATAGATCGCATCGCCGCGCACCTCATAGGTCACGTTGCGCTGGTCCAGCGCCGCCACCACTTCGCCGGCCGAACGCGAATCGAGGCCAGAGTACAGCAACGCCATCGACGGCGACCCGGCATAGCGCGCCAGTCCCAGCACCGCCACGAACATCCCCAGCGTGGCCGCCAGAAGGATGATGCGGCGCCGCAGCGTCAGGGCGGACCATAGCGACAGCAGATTCTCCAAGACTCTCTCCGAACCAGGGCTTCTCCCTCGTGACGCCAGCTTTCGACCAGGGGGCTTAACATTCGGTTAGTGGCTTTCGTCCTATCTTTGTTCTCGCACCGGGAATGGAGGGTTCAGTGGCCGAAGCCGCGCTGCCGCAGGATGCGGCCCCGAAAAAGAAGTCGAAAATGCCGCTGATCATCGGAGGCGTGCTGTTTGTGCTGTGCGGCGCGGGCGGGTTCTATGCCGTCTATTCCGGCCTGCTGTTCGGCGGCGGCGCACATCCCGCCGCTGCCGAATCGGGAGGCGAAGCGGCCGGTCTGCCCGAAATCGCCTTTGTGCCGATCGAATCGCTGGTGATCTCGATCGGCGACACCGCGGCCGCGCGGCATCTGAAATTCACCTCCTCTCTGGAAGTGACCAAGGCGACCGAGGCCGAGGTGACGGCCCTGCTGCCGCGCATTCTCGATGTGCTGAACGGCTATCTGCGTGCGGTCGATCCTGCCGACCTTGAGGATCCCTCCGCCCTGGTGCGCCTGCGGGCGCAGCTGTTGCGCCGCATCCAGCTGGTCACGGGCGAGGGGCGGGTGCGCGACCTTCTCGTCACCGAATTCGTGCTGAACTGAGGAGGCCGACATGGCGCTTTTATCGGATATCCTGATGTCGGCCGGCGCCTTTGCGGCGGCGATCTATTGCTATGTGCTTTCCGGCCGGCTGAAGAAATTCCAGACGCTGGAAGGCGGCATGGGCGGCGCCATCGCGGTGCTGTCGGCCCAGGTCGACGACATGACCAAGGCGCTGGAAAAGGCGCGCGGCGCCGCCAACGGCTCTGCCATCAGCCTTGAGACGCTGACCGTCCGCGCCGAGGCGGTCGCTGCCCGGCTGGAGTTGCTGGTCGCCTCGATGCACGACATCCCCGACCCGGCCTCGCCGGTCGCCGAGCCGGATCGCGCCGAAGATGGGGACGGGGCCGGGCATGGGGCCGAGGATGGGGCCAGGGACGGGGCAGAGCGCCGTCTGCGCTTCGTGCGGCGGCGGGTGCCGCGCGCCGATCTGGAGGCCGCGGAATGAAGGCGCGCAGCCGGCCCGGCCGCGGGGCGCTGGCCATCGTGGCGATCGTTCTCGCTTCTTCGGGCGCCCTGCGCCTGGGCAGCGGCATCGGTCGCGCCCTGGCCGAAGCGCCCGCGACCGCCCCGGTCGAAACGCCCAGGGACTGCCCCGCGCCACCTGCCGCCCTGGCCGAGGCGCTGTCCGCGCGCGAGGCCCGGCTGAAAACGGAGGAGGCCGCCCTGGCGCAGCGGGTGGCGGCGCTGGCCCTGGCCGACCAGGCGATCTCGAAACGCATGGGCGAGCTGAAGGCGGCCGAGGAGGAGATGAAAAAGACCCTGTCGATTGCCGATGGCGCCGCCGAGAATGATCTGGCCAAGCTGACGGCGGTCTACGAGGCGATGAAGCCAGCCGAAGCGGCGGCGCTGTTCAACAAGATGGACCCGGAGTTCGCCGCGGGCTTTCTGGGCCGCATGCGTGCCGAGGCGGCGGCAGCAATCCTGTCGGGCATGAACGCCGATGCCGCCTATTCGATCTCGGTGCTGATCGCGGGGCGGAATGCCAGGGCGCCCAAGAACTGACAGGCAAGAGATCAGCAAATCTTAACCCGCAGCGGGGAAGCTGCGGGTCAGCGGGCCAGGGAATCGTCAAATGATCGGCATCATCGGCATCATCGTGATCTTCGTGATGGTCTTCGGCGGGTTCATGCTGGCCGGCGGGCATCTCGAGATCATCCTGGAAGCCCTGCCGCACGAAATGATCGTCATCGGCGGCGCCTCGGTCGGGGCCTTCCTGCTGGCCAACGACTTTTCGACGGTCAAGCACACCGCCAGGGACATCGCCAAGGTGTTCAAGGGCCCGCGCTGGAAGCCGGCCGATTACCGCGATCTGCTGGGCCTGCTGTTCGACCTGATCCGAATCGCGCGCGCCAATCCGGTTGCGCTGGAAGAACACATTGAAAACCCCAATGAATCATCGATCTTCAGCCGATACCCGAAGATCAAGCACGACCATGAACTGGTCGAGACCATCTGCGACACGATGCGCGCGGCCTCGATGAACTATGACGACCCGCACCAGGTCGAGGAGGTGCTGGACAAGCGGATGGACGCCAGCCACCAGCATGCCCTGCACACCAGCCATGCCCTGCAATCCGTGGCGGATTCCCTGCCCGCCATCGGCATCGTCGCCGCCGTTCTGGGGGTGATCAAGACCATGGGCTCGATCGACCAGCCGCCCGAGATTCTGGGCGGCATGATCGGCGGCGCGCTGGTCGGCACCTTTCTGGGCGTGTTCCTCGCCTATGGCTTCGTTGGCCCCTTCGCCAACCGGGTCAAGGCCATCGTGGAGGAAGATGAGCATTTCTACCGCCTGGTGCGCGAAGTGCTGGTCGCCAACCTGCACCGCCATCCGCCGAACATCTGTGTCGAGGTGGGCCGCCAGAACACGCCGCACCACGTGCGCCCCAGCTTCTCTGACGTGGAAGAGGTGCTGCGCGGCCTGAAACAGGATGCCGCGGCATGATCCTGCGGGCGGTTCTGCTCGTCCTGCTGCTGGCCCTGCCCACCCTGGCCGGGGCGCGCAGCGTCACGGTCACCAGCGGTGAGCATGACGGTTTCACCCGGCTCGCACTCGACTTCGGCGAGCCGGTCGACTGGCAGATGGGCCGCACCACCGATGGCTACGTGCTGAGGGTGAATGGCGCCAGGCCCGATTATGACCTCAGCGCCGTCTTCAACCCGATCGGCCGCGACCGGATCTCGGCAATCTGGGTCGATGAGGCGACGGGTGATCTGAACCTGGGCATCGGCTGCGCCTGTTTCGCCATGCCCTTCGCCTTCCGCCCCTCGATCGTCGTGATCGACATCAAGCCCGGCAAGCCGCCGAAAGGCTCTGCCTTTGAGGCTGCGCTGGATCCTGCACCCGCCCGGGCGGGCCCGAAACCGGCGCCGGCGCCGCGGCCAGTCGCCGCTGACACCGGGCCCGCCTATGACTGGGTGGGCGCGCGTTTCGCCGACGGCACTGCGTCGCCGCAGCCCGAGGCCGCGCCCCAGGCCCTGCCCCTCCCGGCGGGTGAGGGCCTGGATCGACTGCGCGAGACCCTGATCGAAGAGATGAGCCGAGGCGCGGCCGCCGGACTGATCGACCTGACCCTGCCGCGCGATGTCACCGAAGGCATGGTGGTGGGCATCCCCTCGGTCCAGGTCACGCAGGGCGACAAACCGAACTATGCCAGCCATCTGGGCGAAGCCTCCGATGTCCCCGTCACCGCCGAAGGCGAGGCCTGCCTGCCGGAGGAGACCTTTGCTGTCGGCTCCTGGAAACTCTCCGACGAACCGGTCGCGGTGCAGATGTCCCAGGTGATGTCGGGCCTGGTCGGCGAGTTTGACAAGCCCGACCCGGAGGCGCTGAAACGGGCGGTCCGCTTTGACCTGTATCTGGGCTTTGGCGCGGAAGCCCGGGCCTTGCTGCGGGCCTTCCCGATCGAGGAAGCCGACGCCGGCGTCTGGGAAAGCATGAGCTTCGTCGTGGATGGCGAGGAGGATACCCGTGGCGCGCTGCGCTCCCAGGCGGCCTGCGATACATCCGGGGCGCTCTGGGCTGCGCTGGCCATCCCGGATCTGACGCACGAGCCCTCGGTCAACACCAGGGCCATCGTCCGCGCCTTCTCGGCCCTGCCGCCGCATCTGCGCCTGGCCCTGGGGCCACGTCTGGCTGACAGGCTGCTGGCGATCCACGACGATCTGGCCGCGCGTTCGGTCCGTGATGCCGTGACGCGCCTGCCCGGCGCAACGCCTGCCGAAGTGACCTTGCTGCAAGCCAAGCTGGATGTCGCCCAGGGCGACCTCGGCGCTGCCGAGGCCCGCCTGGCGCCCCTGGCCGCCGAGCCCGGTCCGGCGTCGGACGACGCCCTGGCAGAGCTGGTGACGGCGACGGCCAATGACCTGAAGCCCATTGCGCCCGAGCAGGTCGATGCGCTGGCCGCCATCGCGCAGGAACGGCGCGACGGCGAAGACGCCGCCCGGTTCGAGGCCGCCGTCACCCTGGGCCGCGCCGCCGCCGGCCAGTTTGCCGAGGCATTCAAGGGCGCGGCCGGACAACCCGCCATCGCAGCCAGGGTCTGGCAGATCCTTTCCGTCCTCGGCACCGATGACGACGTGGCGATCCACGCCGTCCTGCCGCCCGGTGCTTCGCCTCCGGCCGAGGCCGCCCCGGCCGCGGAGCGCCTGGCCGAGCGCCTTCTGGCGCTGGGCTTCGTCGATCAGGCGGCCGCCTGGCTGGCCCTGGCACCCGAGCCCGATCCCCAGATCGTGGCGCGACTGGCCCTGGCCCAGCGCGACGGCGTTGCCGCCCTGCAGGCCGTGGCCGGCCTTGAGGATCCGGCAGCAAGGGATCTCAAGGCGCAGAGCCTGTCCCTGACCGGCAACCATCGCGCCGCAGCGGATGTCTATCACGCGCTGGGCAATGACGCCTCCTACTGGACCGCCGAGGCCCTGGCCCTGGACTGGCCGACCCTGGCCCAGGGCGACGCCGGTGCCTGGTCAGATGCCGCGAGATCGCTGCTGAGCGATCCGGCCCCGCCGCCTCCCAGTCCCGACCAGCCGGCGCCGGGCCCCCTGGCAGAGGCGCGCGCGATCACTGCCAGCGCCGAAGAGACCCGCGCCGCGCTGGATGCGCTGCTGGCCGCCGTGCCCGCGCCCCAACTGCCCAGCCAATAGACGGAAACCAGTTGGAAAGGATTGGCCGGTAATCTGGCCCGAACCCATTGCCGCCCAGGGAGAATCCCTCAAGATGCGCGGATCGCGGATCCTCGGCCTCATCGCCGCCCTGTTTGCCGCCACGATTGCCTTGCCCGTCCGGGCCGAGGATGATCCGGCGGCGCTCTGCGATGCCGCCGCGCAGACGGCGGCCCGCGACTCGGGTGTTCCGGCGGACATTCTGCTGGCCATCACCCGTGCCGAAACCGGCCGTCGCAACAGGGGCGTCCTCAGGCCCTGGCCCTGGGCCATCAACGACAATGGTCAGGGCGTCTGGTTCGCCACGCGGGACGAGGCGATGCAGGCCGCGCAGGATCGCCTGTCGGCCGGCGATGACAATTTCGACATCGGCTGCTTTCAGATCAATACCCGCTGGCATGGCCAGGCCTTCGCCAGTCTGAACGACATGTTCGATCCCGCCACCAACGCGCGCTATGCAGCGACCTTCCTGACCGAACTGATGCGCGAAACCGGTGACTGGAACCGGGCCATCGCCGCCTATCACTCGCGCACGGCCGAACTGGCCGGACCCTATCTGGACAGGGTGACTGCACTGCGCGGTCTGCCGGCCCTGCCTGCCGATAGCGTCCAGACTGCCGATGCTGCGCCGCAGCATCCCAATCTCTTCCCGCTGCTGCAATCCGGCACTCCGGGCTCTGCCGGGTCGCTGGTCCCGATGCAGGGCGGGCTGGCGCCGCTTTTCGCGGATCGGGGATAGGCATGGCCCAACCCCTGTTCGCCCCGGCCGTCCTGTTCCGTCCGACCATCCTTCTGGCGCTGGCGCTGATGGGCGTGATCCTGATGATGGTCCTGCCCGTCCCGGCCTGGATGATGGATCTGGGGCTGGCGGTGTCCTTCGCGCTGGCGATTCTGATGTTCACCGTCACGCTGTTCATCGAACGCCCGCTGGATTTCTCGGCCTTCCCGACGATCCTGCTCGCCTCGCTCATGCTGCGGCTGTCGCTGAACGTGTCGTCCACAAAGCTGATCATCGGCCAGGGCCATACCGGCACCGCCGCCGCCGGCCATGTGATCCAGGGCTTTGCCACCTTCATCATGGGCGGCAACCTGCTTCTGGGCGTGGTGATTTTTCTGGTGCTTCTGATCGTCAACTTCGTCGTCATCACCAAGGGCGCCGGCCGCATGGCCGAGGTCGGCGCACGATTCGCTCTCGACGGGATGCCCGGCAAGCAGCTGGCCATCGATGCCGACATGGCCGCCGGCGCCATCACCCATGCCGAGGCAAAGGCGCGGCGCGAAAAGGAACTGGCCGAGACGAACTTCTTCGGCTCGCTCGACGGCGCCTCGAAATTCGTCAAGGGCGATGCGGTGGCGGGTCTGCTGATCACCGGGCTCAATTTTGTCATGGGCCTGATCATGGGGGTGCTGGTGCATGGCCTGCCGCTTTCCCGCGCGTTCGAGACCTATTCGATCCTGACCGTCGGCGACGCGCTGGTCAGCCAGATTCCGGCGGTGATCATCTCGGTCGCCTCGGCGCTGCTGCTGGCCCGCGGCGGCGCGGTGGGCTCGACCGATCTCAGCTTCTTTGCCCAGCTTGGCCGCTTTCCGGCGGCGCTTGCCACCGTTGCCGGCCTGATGGCGCTGATCGGTCTGGTGCCGGGCATGCCGGTCATCCCGTTTTCCCTGGCCGCCATCGTGCTGGGCGGCCTGGCCTGGCGGGCCCGGCAGGCCGCACACAAGCCGCCCCCGCAGCCCGAGGTTGCCCCCGTGCAGCCGCTGCGCAAATCGATCGGCGATGTGCTGGATTTCGATGACATCCACATCGAATTTGCCTCGAACCTGGTGGCGATGGTGCTTGATCCCGCGACCGGCCTGGAATCCCGCATCGCCAACATGCGCAACCATGTCGCCGCGACCTATGGGCTGATCCTGCCCGAGATCCGCCTGACCGACGAGGCGAGCTTGCCCAGCGGCACCTATCGCATCCGCCTGCAGGGGGTAGAGCGGGTGCGCGATCGGCTGCAGCCCGACCGCGTGCTGGTCCTGCTGGCCGATGGCGTGACGGCGCCCGACGGGATCGATGTCAAGGAACCGGTCTATGGCGCTCCGGCGCGCTGGATCCTGCCCGATCGGCAGGAGGAGGCGGCGATTTCCGGCCTGACCGTCGTCTCCTCGCCCGAGGTTCTGGCCACCCACCTGCTGGAGGTGATCCGCAACAACCTCGCGCGCCTGCTGACATTGCGCAGCCTGCGGCGCCTGCTGGACGAATTCACCAGGGTCAGCGACGCCGCCCGGGCCGAACAGAACAGGCGCCTCTTGGACGAACTGGTGCCCGAAAAGGTGCCGGTCGACCTGCTCCTGACCGTGCTGAAGATGCTGCTGGAAGAAAAGGTCTCGATCCGCAACCTGCCCCTCATCCTGGAAGGTATCGCCGAAAGCCGCAACCTGGGCGCGCCCGAGGCGATCTGCGAACATGTCCGTCAGCGCCTGGGCTTCCAGCTGGTCGCGGATCTGAAACGCGCGGATGGCACGATTCCGCTGATCCAGCTCGCGCCGGAATGGGAAAAGACCTTCGCCAGTTTCCAGATCGAGGGTGAAAAGGGCCTGCGCGACGTGGCCCTGCCGCCCGATCAGTTCGGCCGACTGGCCAATGCCATCGCCGAAAAGTTCAACCGCGCGGCCGAGGGGGGCACTTTCCCCGCGCTCGTCACCTCGACCCTGCGGCGCCGCTTTCTGCGCACCGTGGTCGCCGCCAAGGGCCTGACGCTGCCCGTCCTCTCCTATGAGGAAATCGGCATGGAGGCGCGGCCCGCCCTGGTCGGCGTGGTGGCGCCGTGAACGATCTGTTCGCCCAGTTGCAGCACCTGGCCGAGCTGGGCATGGCCGGCCTGATGGCGGGGTTGCTGGTCTTCTTCCGGATCGGTGCCATGGCGGCCCTGCTGCCGGTTTTCGGCGAGCAGGTCGTGCCCGCCCGCCTGCGCCTGGCGGCGGCGGTGGCGCTGACCCTGATCGTCACCCCCGCGGTCGCCGACCGCCTGCCCGTCATCCCCGACAGTCTGGCCCTGCTGCCGAAGATCCTGAACGAAAGTGCGATCGGCCTGGCCCTGGGCCTGATGCTGCGCCTGTTCGTGCTGGCTCTGCAGATGGCCGCCACCCAGATGGCCCAGGCGGCCTCGCTGTCCCAGATGATCGGTGGCATGGGGCCCGAGCCGCAGCCCGCGATCGGCCAGCTGATGACCTTCGCGGGCCTGGCGCTGGCGGCCAAGTCCGGCCTGGCCGCGCATGTGGCCGCCATGACGGTGCACAGCTATGACGTGATGCCCGCCGGCCAGTTGCCGCTGGTCAGCGACCTGTCGGCCTGGGGTCTTCAGCGGATCGCCGCCGCCTTTTCCCTGGGCTTCTCGCTGGCCGCGCCTTTCGTCATCGTCTCGCTTCTGTACAACCTGGCTTTGGGCCTGGTGAACCGCGCCATGCCGCAACTGGCGGTCACGCTGATCGGCGCTCCGGCCCTGACCTTCGGGATGCTGGTTCTGCTGGCGCTGGCGCTGCCGGCTCTGCTGGCGCTTTGGCAAGCGGCGCTGACGGGCTTTCTCTCGGCCCCGTTCGCGGTGCCCGGATGAGCGACGCTTCCGACAGCGACGCCGAGAAGTCGCTCGAGCCAACCCAGCGCCGCCTGGACGAGCTGCGCAGGCAGGGCGACATCGCGCGGTCGCCCGAGCTGATCGCCGCCGCCAGCCTGGTGGGGTTTTCCCTGGCTCTGACGCTGGCCGGTCGCACCCTGGTTGACGGACTGGGCGACATGGGTGCCACGCTGCTGGGCCAGTCCGACCGGCTGGCTCCGCGGCTGCTGGCCGGTTCCGCTGCGCTCTCCGGCGCAATTCTGGGCAGGCTGGCCCTGCTGCTCCTTCCGATCTTTGGCCTGCCGCTGGTCCTGCTGATCGGGGCCGCCCTTGCACAGCGTGCCTTCGGCATCGTGCCCGCGCGCATTGCGCCGCGCTGGTCGCGGGTCTCGCCGATGGCCGGTGCCCGGGCCCGCCTGGGGCGCGAAGGCCTGGTGGCCTTTCTGCGCAATCTGGCCAAGGCCGGCGCCGTCCTGGTGGCGCTGATCACCGTCGTCGGCCCGGCGCTGCCCGCGCTGCTGACCCGCTTCGATCTGCCCGCCGGTGCCGCCGGGCTCTGGATGGTTCGGCTGGCCCTGCGGCTTCTGGCCGTGGCCGCGGTCATGGCGCTGGTGTTCGGCGGGCTCGATTATCTCTGGCAGTGGTGGCTGCACCGCCAGCGTGCCCGCATGTCGCGGGAAGAGATGAAGTCCGAGATGAAGGACAGCGAGGGTGACCCGCATATGAAGGCGCACCGCCGCCAGCGCGGGCAGGAAATCGCGCTGAACAAGATGCTGGCCGAGGTGAAGACCGCCGATGTCGTGGTGGTCAACCCGACCCATTACGCCGTGGCCCTGAAATGGAAGCGCAGCGATCGTCGCCCGCCCGTGGTCGTTGCCAAGGGTGTCGACGACATTGCCGCCCGGATCCGCGAACGCGCGGCCGAGGCCGGGGTGCCGCTTTACTCCGACCCGCCGACCGCCCGCGCGCTGCATGCCACGGTCGATGTCGGAAAGACCATCCAACCCGATCACTACAAGGCCGTGGCTGCCGCCATCCGCTTTGCCGAGGCGATGCGCCGCCGCGCGCGGAGATATGCCGATGCCCGTTGACCCCCGTCTGACCGGTCTGCAGCGGATCTCGACCCTGGTGAAGGACATCCACCTGGCCGATCTGCGCCGGGCCGAGGCCGAGCGCGCCGAGCTCCTGGATCGCCTGGCCGCGCTCGGTGCCCCGGCGCCGATGGCGGCCGACCTGCCGCCTGCGGTCGCGGCCGAGGTGGCGATGCGCTATGACCGCTGGGCCGAACTGCGGCGGCGTGAGATCGAGCAGGCCCTGACCCAGAAGGCGGTGGAATGCGATGCCTTGCGGGCGCGGGCGCGCCTGTCTCTGGGGCGGGATCAGGCGCTGGCCCAGCTCGGCCGGGGCTGAGGGCTCAGGTGTCCTGGCGCACGATATCGGTGATCAGTATGTCCAGCGCCTTGTCGCCCAGCGTCCGCTGTGCCGCCTCCAGCAAGGCCTTGCGCAACGCGATCATGTTGGCGCTGTCGGTGAACGGCCCGTCGAAGCCGCCGGCATTGGCATGATCGAACATGACTTGCAGGAAGGTGTCCCGCAGCTTGGGTTCCTTGGCATAGACCTCTGCCGTCTGCCCCGCCTGCACCTCGACCGAGAGCGAGAGGATGACCATCGAGCCGACCTTGCCCGCCGTGATCAGCGGCACCACGAACTGGTTTGCCAGCTTGACATATTCCGGCGCCTCGCCCTCGGCAGGTGCAGCGGCGCCCTCGGCCGGGGCGGACGCATGGCCCTCGCCCGCGGCGGGTGCTTCTGCCGCGATCTCGGCCTTGGGGCGCAGCAGATAGCCGCCGCCAACCCCCAGGCCCAGACCCAGGATCGCGAGGAATACGGGAAGAAGCTTGCGGATCATGATGCCTCAGAACGGCAGGACTTTGTCGAGGATCTGCTGGCCATAGGCCGGCTGCTGCATTTCGCTGATCTGGCCCTGGCCACCATAGGAAATCTGGGCATCGGCGATCTTGTCATAGGTGATCTCGTTCTGGCGCGAGATGTCCTGGGGCCGGACGTAGCCCGAAACCACCAGGTCGCGCATTTCGTAGTTCACCCGGACCTGCTGGTGCCCCTCGATGCGCAAGACGCCGTTCGGCAGCTCTTCGACCACCGTGGCCGCCAGGCGCAGCGTCAAGACCTCGTTCCGGCTGACCGAGCCATTGCCCGAAAAGGTCGACGAACCGTTGGTCGTGATCGCATTGGCCGTGCTGGCCCCTGTCGTCAGTCCGGAATCGATGCGCTGCGGAATGCCCAGGAAATCCGGCACACCCAGGCTGGTCGATCCAGAGCGGCCCCGGTCGGTCTGGTTGGAAATCTTCGCCTGGTCGTCGATCTCGACCACGACGGTCAGGATGTCGCCACGCTTGGCGGCGCGGTGGTCGCCCAGGAGCGAGTTGCGCTGCGAGGTCCACAGCGACGAGGCCGAAGTCGCGGTGGCCGGATCCTGGCTGTAGGGCAGGCTGGAATACATCGCCGCGTGTTCGTAATTGCCTTCCATCGGCGCGAACTCGGGCGCGCGGCCCACGGTGTCCAGGGGCGTGCAGGCCTGGGCCAGCAACAGAGTGGAAAGGGTGGCAAGGCGGCGCATCATCTACTCCTGTTCCAGACTGACCCGCACCATGCCGTCGGGGCCGACCACCCCGGTCACGGTGGCATGCGAGCTGGTGTTCATGACCTTGATCACCTCGCCCACGCCGCCGCGTGCCAGCGCGCGGCCTTCGGCGATGATGGCCAGCGGACCCTGCTGATAGATCAGCGAAACCAGCTGATTGCGGTCCACCAGGGCGGGCGGGCCGATGTTGTCGAGCGCCACCGGACGACCGGCATAGATCGTCTGTCTCACTTCCTGGCCCAGCGCCTCTTCCAGGGAGGTGGCGGCGCCGGGAATGTCGGCTTCGACCAGGGTCACGTCGGCCTCGGTGATCACGCTGGACGCCCGCAGCACATGGGTGGCGACCAGTGCCTCGGCCCGAGCCGAGAAAGGCAGCAGCAGGGCCAGGGCCAGGGCGGCGCGCATCACCGGACCTGCGAGGTTGTGGCCAGCATCTGGTCGACCGCCGTGATGACCTTGGCGTTCATCTCGTAGCCGCGCTGCGCCTTGATCAGTTCGGTCACTTCCTTGACCGAATCGACCGAGCTTTCCTCGAGATAGCCCTGCCGCAGCAGGCCCATCCCGTCGATGCCCGGTGTGCCGACCGCCGGCGGCCCCGAGGCGCCGGTCTCCAGAAACAGGTTCGAGCCCGTCGCCTCCAGCCCCTTTTCGTTGGTGAAACTCGCCAGCGTCAGCTGGCCCAGCAACTGCGGCTGCACCTGACCCTGGAAATAGGCGTAAACCTCGCCATTGGCGTTGATCGACAGGCTTTGCGCGTCCGACGGAATGGTGATCCCCGGAGCCACTTCATAGCCGTCGGCCGTCACGATCAGCCCGTCGCCGGTGCGTTTCAACGCCCCGTCGCGGGTATAGGCCGAGTTGCCATCGGGCAGGGTGACTTCCAGGTATCCCTTGCCCTCGATCGCCAGATCCAGATCGCCACCGGTCTGCGCCAGGCTGCCCTGCGCCACCACGACCGATACCGAGGCCGGCCGCACTCCGAGGCCGATCTGCACGCCGGTCGGCAGAACCGTGCCATCCGAGGCCGAAATCGCCCCGGGCTGCTGCAGCTGCTGATACATCAGGTCGGCAAAATCGGCGCGGCGGGCGTTGTAGCCCGTGGTCGACATGTTCGCCAGGTTGTTCGAGATGACATCAACCTTCATCTGCTGCGCGGCCATGCCCGAGGCGGCAATCTGCAAGGCGTTCATCGCTCTCTCCTATCGTCCCAGGGTCTGGATGACCGATTTCACCCGGTCGTCCTCGCGGTCCAGAAAGCTCTGGCCCATTTCATAGGCGCGCTGGACATTGATCATCCGGGCGATCTCCGAGATCGGATCGACATTGCTGTCCTCGAGATAGCCCTGCCTCACCACCGGATGATCGACCGGCTGGGTGGGCCCCGCCGTGAACAGCGTGCCCATCTGATGCGCCAGGCTGTTGGGATCCACCGGCGCAACCACGCCCAGCCGCGCCACCGGCTTGCCATCGGCCGAAAGCGTGCCGTCCTCGGCCAGCGACACCGGGCCCAGGCCGGCCGGCACCACGACCGGCGATCCGCCATCGTCCAGCAGCGCAAACCCCTCCGGCGTCACCAGTTCGCCCGTGGCTGCCGGCATGAAGGCACCCGCCCGGGTCAGCATCACGCCCTGCGGTGTCTGGACCTGGAAGAACCCTTCGCCCTGCAGCGCGAAATCGAAAGTGCCGCCGGTCTCAGTCAGGCCTGCCTGGCCCAGATCGACGACCCGGGTGTTGCCATAAGCCATCGAGATCGACGGCCCGTCTTCAACGCCCTGAACATACTCGGAAAACACCATCCCCTCGCGGCGAAAGCCGGTGGTCGAGAGATTCGCCATGTTGTGGGCGATCATCTCCATCTGCGACATCAGCCCGCTTTGCCGGGTCAGCGTCACATAGCCCGAGGCATCCATCCCTCAGCCCCCCGCAATGCCCGGCACCACCGTGTCGGTGAAGAACCGCACGAGGGTCGAGGTCATGAAGCCCATCGTCACCCAGAACACGGCCAGGATCGCGGCCGCCTTGGGCACGAAGGTCAGTGTCTGTTCCTGAACCGAGGTCAGGGCCTGCAGCAGCCCGATGGCCAGGCCCACGACCAGCGCCACCACCAGCAGCGGGGCCGAAATGATCGCGGCGGCCGAAACCGCCTGCCGCACCATGTCGTAGAGTTGCAGCTCGGTCATACCGGCATCCTCAGGATTTCCTGATAGGCCTCGACCACCCGGTCGCGCACCGTCGATACCGTCTCGACCGCCATCTGGGTCGAGGCCAGCGCCTGCACCAGCGCATGCGGGTCCGCGCCGCCGACCATGGCGGCGCGGGCCACGTCTTCCCCATGGCTCAGCGTCGCGGCAAAGCTTTGCACCGCCTGGCCAAGCGCGTTGCCGATCCCGTCGCCGGCGGCTTCCGCGGGTGCGGTCGCGGGCTTTGCCCGTGCATAGCTGTCGGCAGCAAATGTCGTTCTGACGTCCATTCCAGAGCTCCCTATCGGCGCAGGATGTCGAACAGGCCCGCGGTCATTTGCCGTGCCTGATCAAAGACTTTGAGGTTCGCCTCATAGCTGCGCTGCGCTTCGCGCGCGTCAGCCAGCTCGACCACCAGATCGACATTCGATCCGTCATAGTGGCCGGTTTCATCGGCCAGCGGATTGCCCGGGTCATAGACCTTGGCCAGCTGGCTCTGGTCCAGGATGACGGGCCCGACCGTCACCTCGCCGGTATCGATCGCCTCCTGAAACGACACCAGTTTCCGGTGGTATCCGGGCGTGTCGACATTGGCGATGTTCTCCGAGACGTGGCGCAGCCGCGACGACTGCGCAGCCATGCCGGAGGCGGAATAGCTCAGCGCCTGCAGGAGGTCGGCCATGGTCTACTTCCGCCCCAGGGCCGCGCGGGTGATGTCCCGCGTCACGGCATAGATCGACAGCGCCATGTCATGGCTTTGCCGGATGTCGGCCATCTTCACCATCTCCTTCTCGATCGAGACGGTGTTGCCATTGGCCGAGGCCTCGCCGCCCGAAGGGGCGGCAATGGGCGCAAATTCCGCCAGCCCGCCAGAGACATGCCCGGGCCGGGTCGCCCGCATGGCGAATCCCGTCTCGCCCGATTGGGCAGCGTAGACATCCTGAAAGGATGGCAGATCCATCGCCTTGTAGCCGGGCGTGTCCGCCTGGGCGATGTTGTGCGCGATGACGCCCAATCGGGTGCCGGCATAGCTTGCCAGCCCCTGCGCCATCCGTGTCAGTTCGAGCGTTTCGAACATAAGGGCTTCTCCCTTGGCTCTTTCATCAAGGCTTAAGGGTGATTCCTTTAGAAACGGTAATCAGTGAACGAAGGGAGAACCCCTATGCCCGGTGTATTTGATGGATTGTTGGCCGAACTGGCCCATGTCGAGCTGGCGCGGCCGGTCGGCCGTGTGGTCGAGGTCGGGGCTGGGACGGTCAAGGTGGCCGGCCTGGTCCCGCAGGCCCAGCTGGGTGACATGGTGGCGTTCGGGCCCGGGTTGGGTGGCGAGATCATCGCCCTGACGCCTGGGGCCGCCACCGTCCTGGCCGACGGCCCGGTGCAGGGCCTTTCCATCGGGCAACGTGTAACCCTTTCGGGAGAGCCGCAGATTTCCCCCGACCATTCCTGGATCGGCCGCGTCGTCGATCCCTATGGCAAGCCGCTGGACGGCCGTCCCCTGTTCCGCGGTGCCAGGCCACGGCCGCTGCGCGCCGCTGCCCCCGCCGCCGCCGGGCGTCGCCGCATGGGTGGGCGCCTCGAAACATCGGTCGCGGTTTTCGATACGCTGCTGCCTCTGGTCCGCGGCCAGCGAATCGGTCTGTTCGCCGGTTCCGGCGTGGGCAAATCCACCCTGCTGGGCAAGTTTGCCCGCGGCGTTGCCACCGATGTCGTCGTGGTTGCCCTGATCGGCGAGCGCGGTCGCGAGCTGCGCGAATTCATCGAGCGCGTTCTCGGTCCGCAGGGCATGGCCCGCACCGTCGTCGTCACTGCCACTTCGGACCTGTCCGCCCTGGCCCGCCGCCGCTGTGCCTGGACGGCGATGGCCGTGGCCGAATTCTTCCGTGACGAGGGGCTGCATGTCCTCCTGCTTGCCGACAGCGTCACCCGCTTTGCCGAGGCGCATCGCGAGGTCGCCCTGGCCGCGGGAGAGGCGGCGCAGTTGCGCGGCTATCCGCCCTCGGTGGCCCCGGCCATCATGGCCCTGGCCGAACGTGCCGGGCCCGGCCCCGAAGGCGCGGGCGACATCACGGCCGTCTTCTCGGTTCTGGTCGCCGGTTCGGACATGGAGGAGCCGATCGCCGACATCCTGCGCGGTGTCCTGGATGGCCATGTGGTGATGGACCGCAAGATCGCCGAACGCGGCCGCTTCCCGGCCATCGACCTGTTGCGCTCGGTCTCGCGCAGCCTGCCCGAGGCGGCGAACGAGGCGGAAAACAGGCTGATCGCTGACGCCCGCCGCCTGCTGGGCGCCTATGACCGGGCCGAACTGATGATTCAGGCCGGGCTCTACGCCAGGGGGTCCGATCCACTGGTCGACCAGGCGATCAAGGTCTGGCCCGCGCTGGATGCGTTCCTGGGCGAGGATGCGCCGTCGGATGGCATCGCCGGATCGTTCCGCAGGTTGCAGGCCGTGCTGCAAATGCGCTGATCAGAAGCGCCAGCTGCGCATCATCGAACTGGTCTGGCCCAGCATGTCGATGGCAAGGCTGCCGGTGGTCACCTGCGCCTGATCGGCCTGCGTCTTCACCAGATAGCGCCGCACCAGCACCTCGATCTTGCCGGCATCGCTGAACTGGCTGACGGTGCTGGCGCCAAACACCTTCTGCGCCCGATCCTTGAAGATCGCCAGTTGCTGGTCGACATCCAGCTTGGCCGTGCTGGCGGGCAGACCCAGGGCCGCCTGCACCACGCTGCGCAGCGGCGTGCTGCCGATGATCGTGTACCATTTGGTGTCTTCGCTGGATCTCTTGCCGGCCAGTGCCGGCAATTCGCGCTGGGCATAGAGTGCCATGCGCAGGTCGCCATCCTGTTCGCCCACCGCCGTCTCGAAGCTTCGCGCCGCAAAGGCCTGCAATATCTCGTCCGGAAAACCCGACAGCACCGTTCGCGGCACCGAGAAATCGCCAAACCCGAACGCGGCCGAGAACTTGGCATATTGCTTGTCGGCCAGCTTGTTGGCCAGGGCGTCGGTCTTCAGCGTGCCATCCGCCAGGATCTTGCGGATGAAGGCCTTCGAGTCCAGGTCGCCCTCCAGCCCGAAGGCGGTCAGTGCCACCTTCAGCAACCTGCGATCGCTGACCAGCGCATCCGCCGTCTTCACCGAGCCGATCCTGGCGCGGAAATATTCCGCGTCGCGCTGGATTTCCGGGCTGCGGGTCAGGTTGGCCTGCTGCGTGGTCAGCGTCCGTTTCAGGAAACTCCACCCCGGATAGCCCGAAGCGATCAGGATGGGGGAATAGGTCATTGCGGTCGCGCAGCCAGCAGTCGTTCCTCGCGCGGCAACAGCGACCGCAGCGCCTTCAGGGCCTGGTAATGCTGATCCGCCAGAACCGCCGCCGTCGCCGATGTCAGTTGCTGGCGGCTGTCGGGATCGGTCAAGACCTGGCTCAGCTGCTCGATGCCGCGCAGCAATTGCATGCGTGCCTCGGCGGGATCGGCATCGCCCGACAGCACCAGCTGGGCGATGTAGCAGACCCGCCGCACCGGCGTGTTCACCTCTTCGGGGTGGATCGCATCGCGCAGCCGCAGGATATGGGCATTGGGCGTCACCACGGCCAGGCGCGACCGCTTTTCGCCATTCTCGATCACCGCGCCGTTGATCAGAACCCGCTCATGCGGGCCCAGTTTGAGAACCAGACCGCTCATGCCGCACCTCCGCCGCGCAGGCCCTTCATGACGGCGGTGTTGATGTCCACCAGCACCTCGACCGTCGCGCGACCCTCCAGCACCGCCCGGCTGTGTTCCGAGGTGAACTCGTAAAGGTAGAACAGTTTGGCACGCAGATCCTTGGGCAGGCCGTTGTCCGGCTCGGCGACATCCGCCGCCAGCGCGGCCCACAGTTGCAGGTTCTCGCGCAGTGCCTTGGCCAGGGCCGGGAAATCCGACTTGCGCTTGATCCAGGCGATGCTCAGCGCCTGGGTGCAGCGGGCCAGCAGGTCATATTCGATGGAACGCGGGGTGCGGACCGGTCCATCCGCCTGGGCATAGCCCATGCGGCTTTGATAAGCAGTCATCTCGTCCTCCGGTTTGGGGTGTCAGAAGGGGCCGGGGTCACCCCCGGCCCGTCCGAGTTACCGGAAGAGCGACAGCAGGCCCTGCGGCTGCTGGTTGGCGATCGAGAGCGCCTGGGTCGACAGCTGTTGCTGCACCTGCAGGGCCTGCAGGCGGGCCGAGGCCTCCTCCATGTTGGTATCCACCAGCGCGCCGATCCCGGTCTTCATCGAATCGGTCAGCTTGCCGACAAAGTCCTGCTGGATCGTGATCCGGGTCTGGACCGAACCGAACGAGGCCGCCGCGTCGATCGACAGTTGCACCATGGTCTCGATCGAGCCCAGGGCCGCGGTGGCACCCGGCCCGGTCGACACGTCGATCGCAGACAGGGCCCCCAGGCCGCCGGAGCCGGCGTTCTTGAACTGGCCGGTCACGGCCAGGTCGGCCGTGCCGTTGTTGGTGAACGACAGCTTGCCCGGGCTGGCGCTGTCATAATCCACCACCAGGCCGGACACACCCAGTTTGTCGATGGCGTTCTTCAGGCCCACGGCCACCAGGTCCGAGACCGTGTTCGCCCCCGAGTCCACATCCGATGCCGTCACCGTATAGGACGCGGTCTTGTCGCCGATCCGCATCGACACCTGGTCGCCCGCCGCCCAGGCGGTGGCGCCGTTCTGGATGGTGATCGAATCGGCGCCGCCGCCGGCGTTCAGCGACATGCTGAAGGTGTCGGCATTGGTTGAAACGGCCGCGGTGCCCAGGCCCGCCGCGAAGACGTTGTTGGCGGCGTAGGCGCCGATCGACAGGTCCTGCGCCGTGACAGTGATCGACGAGGCCGTCACGCCGGTGCTCGACCGGTCCAGCGAGGCCAGGATCGAGACGCTGGCGTTGGAACCGTCCACCAGGTTCAGACCGTTGAACTGGGCCGCCCCCACCACCGAGGACACCTGGCTGCGCAGCGCCACGATGTCGGTCTGGATCTTGGCGCGGTCGACGTTGCTTTCCTGGGCGGCGACGATCTTGCCCTTGATTTCGGTCAGAAGGTCGGTGACCGATTCCGCCGCCTGCCGGGCGACGGCCACGGTCGAAGTGCCCAGCGCCAGGCTGTCCGAAATGCCCTTGAAGCCCTTCACGTCGGATTCCATGACCTTGGAAATCGCCCAGACCGCCGAATTGTCCTTGGCGGAGGCGACCGACTTGCCGGTCGAGATGTCGGATTGGGTCTTGGTCAGGTTCTGGCTGATGCTCCGCATCGTCTGCAGAGCAACCATGGCCGAAGAGTTCGTCAGAATGGACGACATGTACAGTTTCCTTGACATGCCGGCGGCTTTGCCCCGGCGGTGGAGCCGTCGGTCGACGGCAGGAAAGACTTCTGTCCGATGCGCCCGGCTCGACCGCGACGCGCCATCCATCGGGATGCAGGTCTCAGTGAAGCGATCAGTTCCTAAGGCTTCCCTAATCCCGCCGCGATCCGGCGCCAGGGAATGCGCCGGATTTGAGCCAAAGCCTCAGAACCGCTGCGCCAGTCCGGTCGAGTTGCGCTCTTCCACCCGGTGGCCCTGGCGGTCATAGGTCACCAGCCCGCGCGCCGCCGACATCACCTCATCGATCCGGCGGCGCGCGGCCTGAATGCCGCGCCGCGCCGCGATCATCGTGCGGGCGTTGCGTTCGGCCAGACGGCGGATCTGCCGCAATTCCTCGGGGTCGGTGCCCTGGGCCCGGACCTCGGCCGCCTGCATCGCCGCCGTCAGGCTGGCCAGGTCGGAAAAGTCGCCACGGCGGAGGCTGGCGTTGATTTCGTCCAGCAGCGCGGTCAGCGAAAGCTCAGAGCGGTCCATCACTCATCCTCGTCAAGGCGTGAAACAGCGTCTCGGCCAGTCCGATGCCGCCGCGCTCGACCATCTGCCGCGCCTGGGCATCGCGCAGGAAAGAGCTGAACTGGTCCTCGCCCGCACCACCGGAAAATCCGTCGGTGGATCGGTCGACGCCGGCATAGTCCAGCATTTGCGAAAGAAAGCTGGCTTCCAGCTCTCTGGCCTTGTCCATCAGCCGCTGGTCCTGCGGGCTCAGCGGTCTCGGCGGGGCATGGGTGGGCAGGGTGATCATCGGCGGCTCCTTCTGGGGCTTTTTCGGCATCATGCGGCTCGGCGGTAAAGAATCGGTAAGGCTCCTCGGCGAATGTCGGTGCCGAGAACGACAGAAGTCGGGGCGAAAGATGATTCCGCTGATCGAATTGCCGGCCGCCAGGCTGCGGCCTCCGCAGGCCGGGGCCGAGGTGCCGCCAACACCGGACGACGGCTTCCTGCGTGCCGTTGATGATCCGCCGCTTCGGCCAGGGGACGCCGATCGCCCCGCGGCCGAGCCCGCTCGCACCACCCGGCCGCGTGCCCCAAGCCACGACGGGGCAGAGGACGCCCCGCCGCCCGCCGCATCCACGCCCCTGGCCGAGCCGCCCGCCGCCCTGGCCCTGCCTTCGGCGTCCGGTGCGGCCTCGGTTTCCAATGCAGCTCCGGCGTCCGATGCGCCCCTGGCCCCCGCCGATGCAGCTTCGGGCTACGATCGGCCCGGCCAGCCCGGGGCCCTTGCCGTAGGGCCCCTGCCCATGCCCCCGCCCGTGCCCCCGCCCGTGCCCGTGGCCTCGGTCGTGGCTTCGGCGCGCGATTTGCCCCTGGGTGCCGATGCGCCCGGCCAGGCCGGTCCGATCGCCGATGGGCCACTTGGCGCCCCGCCCATGCAAATGGCCTCCGTCGCGCCTTCGGCTCCCGACCTGCCCGGCCAGACCGAGATCGCGGCCCCGCCCGCGCCGCAAGCGGGCCATCCGCCCGAAGCGGCGCGGCGCGGGCGGGGCAATCCTCCGCACCAGCCGGCTCTTGCCGCCGCCGCAGGTTTCGGTCTTGCTGCGCAGCAATTCCTGGTGGCGCAGTCCTTGCCGGAGCCGGGTCTTGCCGCCCGGCCCGGGGGTCGCGTTCCGGGTGACGCTGTCGGCATGAGTGGCGGCGCCGCTGCGGGGCCCGGCGCCGCGCAGCCGGTTGCCGCCCAGCCGCCCTTGGCGCCGGGCGAGGCCGAGCCGCCCATTGAATCCAATAAAAATCAATATGTTGAAACAGGACCGCTGGCACGGGCGACCAACCCGACGGCGGCCGCTTCCGGCGATCCGGCTCCACAATCCAGCGGGATTGCTGCGCCGCAGCCGGCGCCTCCGTTCCGGGCTTCGCTGCGCAGCGAATATTTCCAGGCCGAAGCGATCCTCATCTGGAAGTCTGGTGTTTCCGGCTCCGTCGAGGCCCCCACCGCCGCCCCGAATGCACCCGGGCCGGCCCCAGCCCCAGCCCAGGGCGCGGTCCGGGGCGCGGTCTCCGTTCCGCCGGCGCAGCCTGTCGCCGGGCCCACGCCGGCCTCGGCGCCTGCCCAGGCTTCGATGCCGTCAGAAGCCCGCGCAGCCATCGAAGCGCCTGCAAACGTCGA
>JAKALB010000052.1 GCA_021813365.1 Pseudomonadota bacterium
GATCTGGCCAGGAAGGCCACATGCCCGGCCAGCAACTGGTATCCCGGGTCGATCTTGGCCCCCAGCCCCTGTGCCACACCCAGGATCACACCCCCTGCCAGCGTGCCCCACAGGTTGCCAAGGCCCCCGATGATCACCGCCTCAAACCCGAAGATCAGCCGCGACGGCCCGATGAACGGATCGAAGTTCGAGCGCACCGCCAGGAACACGCCCGCCACCGCCACGACGGCCAGGCTCAGCGCCATGGCCCACGCAAAGACCCTGCGGTTTTCCAACCCCATCAGTTGCGCGATCTCGCCGTCATCCGATACGGCGCGAAACGCGCGGCCCAGAGATGTGTGATAGAACAGATATTGCAGCCCTGCGATGATTGCGAAAGCCGCCGCAAAGGTCAGCAGGGGCATGTAGCCGATATCCAGCCCCGGCAGCACCGACAGGCTGCCGGTCTCGACCTCGCCCGCGTTCAGCTTGCGGCTGTCAGCGGTAAAGACGGTCAACAGGCCGTTCTGCAGGATGATCGACAGGCCGAAGGTCACGATCAGCGGCGACAGCATGTCTCCGCCCAGAACACGGTTCAGCAGCCCGATCTGCACCGCATAGCCGACCGCCGCCATCACCGGCACCACCAGCACCAGGCCGAGCAGCGGATTCACTCCCGTCGCGCCGACCACCACCCAGGACAGATAGGCCGCCGCCACGATCAGATCGCCATGCGCGATGTTCACCAGACGCATGACGCCGAAAATCAGGCTCAGGCCCGCGGCGAACAGCGCATACAACCCGCCGATCAGCACGCCCTGCACGATGACATTGATCCAGTCCACGTCTCAGGTTCCGAAATATGCGGCCGAGATTTCGGCATGGGTGAATTGGTCCGACCGGCCCTGCAGGGCCACATGCCCCTCCAGCATGCACAGGCAGGATTGCGAGACTTTCAGCGCCCGCGTCACATCCTGCTCCACCAGGATCGTCGCCAGCCCTTCGCCCAGGATGCGGGGCAGCATGGCATAGATGTCCTTGATGACCACCGGCGCCAGGCCCAGACTCAGCTCGTCCAGCAGCAGCAGGTCCGGGTTCGACATCAGCGCCCGGCCGATTGCCACCATCTGCTGCTGCCCCCCGGACAGCGAGGTCGCGGGCTGATGCCGCTTTTCCTTCAGCACGGGGAACACCTCATAGACCTTCTCCAGCCGCCAGGGGCCGGGGCGCTTGACGTGGCCGCCCAGGATCAGGTTCTCTTCGACCGAGAGGCTGCGAAACAGCCGTCGGCCTTCCGGCACCATGGCCACCCCCGCCGCGGTGATGCGAGCAGGAGACATTCCGCCCAGGGCCCGCCCCTTGAAGCGGACCTCGCCCGACCGCAGCGGCACCAGGCCGCAGATCGCCTTGAACAGCGTGGTCTTGCCGGCGCCGTTCGCGCCGATCAGCGCCAGCATCCCGCCCCGGTCGAGAGCAAAGGAAACATCGTGCACTGCCTGCGCCGCGCCGTAAAAGACACTGGCCCGCGACACCTGCAACAGCGGATCAGCCAAGCGCGTCCTCCCCCATGTAGATCGCCTTGACTTCGGGGCTGGCCATGACCCTGGCAGGGTCGCCCTGCGTCACCAGCCGGCCGAAATCCACCACGACCAGCCGTTTGGCCACTTCCATCAGGGCATGAACCACATGTTCGATCCAGATGATCGTGACGCCCTGGGCATGCACGCCCCGGATCATGTCCAACAGCGCGCCGCATTCGCTGTCGGTCAGCCCGCCCGCGATTTCGTCCAGCAGCAGCAGCTTGGGGTCCGCCGCCAGGGCGCGCGCCAGTTCCAGCCGCTTGCGGTCCAGCAGCGACAGCGCGCCCGCCAGCTGATTGGCCCTTGGGCCCATGCCGGTCAGTTCCATCACCTCCAGCGCGCGGGCCTGCGGTGCGGCCCGGCCGCGGCCGAATGTGGCGCCGACCAGGATGTTTTCAAAGACCGTCATCCCCACAAAGGGATGCGGCACCTGGAAGCTGCGGGCGATGCCCAGATGGCAGCGCCGGTCGGCGTCCAGGGCGGTCACATCGCGCCCGTCAAAGCTGATCCTGCCCTTCGATGGGCGGACCGTGCCGGTGATCAGATTGAACAACGTGGTCTTGCCCGCGCCATTCGGACCCAGGATGCCCACCAGTTCACCCTGCCGGACCGACAGCGAAAGGTCATTGGTCACGGCGATCGCGCCATAGGATTTCGTCAGGTTTTCAAGGGTCAAAAGCGTCATGTCGACCTTGCCGCCAAATCGGGCATGCGGACGGAATGTCCCGTCCGCATGAAATGTCCACGGCCTCAGCCGCCGATCAGCTTCAGGTTCCCCCCGGTCGGGATGGCGGGATTCTGCTTGTTGGTGGTGATCACCAGATTGGGCTTGCCCGCCTCGTCCAGTTGCCACTGGCCGGCCACCAGCGGCGTGCGGACCACGTTCCTGAACGGGCCTTCGCCTCCCCATTTCACCGGGCCGACAATGGTCTGCAGATCGGTCGTGCGCACCGCCTCCAGCACCGCCGCGCCGTCGTCCAGCGCCGCGGTGCGCCGGGCCACATCTGCCGCCAGTTCGAACAGGGCATGAACGAATCCGATGGGCTGCGTCCAGCCGCGTCCCGTCGCAGCCTCGTAGGCCGCCGCCAGTTGGCCCGCCGTCTGCCCGGAAAGCGACGAGGCAAAGGGATGGTTCGGCGACCACCAGATTTCACTGGTCAGCCCGTCGCCGCGCGCGCCCAGACTTTCGATCACGCTGGGAAACAGCAGCGCCTTGCCGATGGTCACGACCTTCGGGTTGAACCCCTGTTGCGCCGCCTGCGCCCAGAAGGTCGCGAAATCCGGCGGGATCATGTTGCCGGTGACGATCTCGCAGCCCGCTTCCTTGAAGGCGGCAATCTGGGCCGAGAAATCGTTGTTCATCACCTGATAGCGCCCCGGATCGATGACGGTATAGCCGCGGTCGGCCAGAGGCTTCGGCAGGCCCAGTTCCGGATCGCCCCAGGCATTGCCGTCGGCATCATTCGGGAACAGACCCGCCACGTTCCTGCTGGTGATCCCCGACTGATCCCACAGGTCCAGGAAGTTGGCTATCACATCCTCCAGCCCCCAGAAGAAGTGATAGGTGTAGTCGAACCCCGTGGCTGGATCGCCGTTGCGGCCAAAGAAGTAGGGCTGCCAGGGCGCGATCGTGGTGATGCAGGGGGTTTCCGACAGTTCGCACTGATCGGCCACCGGGTTGGTCGTATCCGGCGCGCCCTGCGCCAGCACAAGTTGCACGCCCTCGCTTTCGATCAGCTCGGTCGTGACTTCGGCCGCCCGGTTCGACGACGACTGGCTGTCCTTGGCGATGATCTCGATCGTCACCGGTTCGCCGTTGTTCGTCACATTGGCAAAGGCCGCCTTTGCCGCCTCGATGATGAACCCATCCGCCTCGCCAAAGCCGGCCAGCGGGCCAGTCTGGGGCGAGACGTAGCCCACCTTGAAAGCGGCCCCTGCTGCTCCCGCGCGGTTGACGCCCAGAATCGCCGGAGCCGCCAGCAGCGCCGCGCCGCCTTTCATCAGGCTTCTGCGGCTAAGTCCCTGAAGTTTCGTCATTTGCTTCCTCCCTCTGTTGGCTGGGCATGGTGCGGTGGCCTGCCGCCAGACGCACCGAAATGCGGTACCGAATCTCCTGCTGAACATCGGCGCCGGACCGGTCTGTTCCTCGCGCTCAATCTTGTGGCGCCAGCACGAAATCAAACGGACAGACCCAGGCGGTATCGCCGCCGTCGGTCCTGGCGAAGGGTGCGATCAGCGAAGGTTTCACGCCAAAGACCGCGTCCGACTCGATATAAGGGTCGTCACCCACGAAGATATGCGTGACCAGCTTCTGGAAACCACGTGCGGTGACGATCACATGGGTATGCGACGGTCGATAGGGATGGCGCCCCATGGCGGTCAGCATCTCGCCCGCCGGGCCATCGACCGGCACGGGGTAGGAGGTCGGCTTGATGCCCCGAAAATGATAGGCGCCGTCGGCCCCGGTAGTGAAAATGCCCCGGTTGTTCCACTTCGGCTGGATGCCCGGCTGCTGCACGTCGTAGAACCCGTTGGCATTGTCGGACCAGACATCGATCTTCGCCCCCGCCACCGGCCGCCCGTCGATGTCCAACACCCGCCCCCGGAACAGGCAGCTTTCTCCCACGCCGTCCAGGCTGATGTTGGCACCCATCGGCAGTTCCGGCGCGCCGGCCACGTGGAACGGCCCCAGCACGGTATTCTCGGTCGCACCTTCGGGGCGGCGGTTGTTGATCGCATCGACCAGCATCGAGACGCCCAGGGTGTCGCTCATCAAAATGAACTCCTGCCGCTCGGCCGAACATTTCTGCCCCGTCCGCGTCAGCACGTCGATGGCGACTTCCCACTCCTCCTGGGTCAGCGCGACTTCCCGGATGAAGGCGTGCAGATGCATGATCAGGCCCTCCATGATCCGGCGGAAGCGCGGGGAGCATTCGGCATCGTTGATCCGGTCGATCACGGCGGCGGCGGAATTTTCTTCGGTGAGATAGCGGACCATGGGTCTCTCCTTGGATGAGGCTTTCAGGCCGGGCGCTGTCCGGCCACGGCAGGGGCCAGCAGGTCGCGGATCGCCCCGCGCTCCACCGGCCCCGGGTTCCAATAGGGGTTTTTCACCGCCAGGTCGGCGGCGCGGTCCAGGTCGGCTTCGGCCAGGCCCAGATCGCGCAGCGCCAGCGGTGCGCCCAGCGACCTGGCAAAATCCCATAGACCGGCGCCCAGGTCGCCTCCGAACAGCGCCGCTGCCGGAGCCAGTTCGGCCCGGGCGAATCCCTGATTGTAAGCCGCGGTATGCGGAATCAGCACGGCATGGGTTTCGGCATGGGGCATGTCGAAACTGCCGCCCAGCGTGTGGCAAAGCTTGTGATGCAGTGCCATGCCGACGGTGCCCAGCACCGTGCCGCACAGCCAGCTGCCATACAGCGCCCTTCCCCGCGCCTCGGCATCCTGCGGCGCCCGCACAATCACCGGCAGGGCAGAGTGCAGGGCTCGGATGCCCTCCAGCGCCATGAGGCCGGTGATCGGGTTGCGATCCCGGGCATAGAGTCCTTCGACCGCATGGGCGATGGCGTTCAGACCACTGGTGACCGACATCGCCACCGGCAGGGTCAGGGTCAGATCGGGGTCGTAGATCACCACCTCCGGCAGGATCTTCGATGAGCGGACCGTGGTCTTGACCCCATCCATCGTCTCGCCGAGGATCGGCGTCACTTCGCTGCCGGCGTAGGTCGTCGCCACCACGAACTGCATCGTGTCGTTGCGCCAGGCGATCGCCTTGCCCAGACCGATGGTCGACCCGCCGCCCAGCGCGACCGTGCAGTCGGCACCCAGTGAGGCAAAGGCCGCCACCGCGCGCTCGGTCACCTCGACCGGCGTATGCATCGCCGCCTCCGCAAACACCCCCGCCGCCAGCCCGCCCAGGCCAGCGGCCAGGGCCTGCCCCGCGTCCTTCTGGAACGGAGTCGTCAGCACCAGCGCCCGCTGCCGCCCCGCCGCCCGCAGTTCGTCCGCCAGACGTGCCGCACTGCCCGGACCAAACACGATCCGCGCCGGATTGACATCATAGGCAAAGGCCAAAGACGAGCTCATATCCCCTCCTGGCCCCTGCCCCAATGGCAGACCGGCCCCATCCGACCTGGCCCCAGACATCCCGCCAGGGCCCGCCCTCACAGGTAGTCCACCGGCTCGCCCTGAGCATTGAACACCTTGCGCAACTGCCGGAACCGGCGCGCGCCATACAGCAGCGTATCGGCCCCCTTGCGATGCGTCGCCGCCACCACATCCCCGAACAGGATCGTGTGGGTCGACTGCTGCCCGGTCTCGGCCAGACGGCAATCGAAGACCGCGCTGGCGCCCAGCAAGGCAGGCGCCCCGGTCGCCATGACCGTCCATTCACCCTGCGCGAAGCGATCCGCCTCCCTGCCCCCCATGCCCGCGAAAACCATCGCGATTCCGGCCTGCTCCTCGGCCAGGACATTCACGCAGAACGCCCCGGCCGCGAGGATCTTCTCGTGGGTCAGTCCGGACTTGTTGACACAGACCAGCAGCCTGGGCGGGTCGGCGGTGACCGAGGCTACCGCCGTTGCGGTCAGGCCGTATCGCCGGCCCTGACAGGCGGTCGTGATGACACAGACCGAGGAGACATGTTGCGCAATGGCGCCCACATATTCCGCCGGCGGCACGGTCGGCAGGCCCGTCAGATCGCGGTCCATGGCCATCCTCGGGCCGGTCAGATGATCGGCGTGCCGGGGTCCACCCCCAGCAAGACGCGACCATAGATTTCCGCCCCGGCATCCTGCAACAGGAAGCCGTGCATCGTCGCGGCCTGTAGATTGCGCCAGTTCAGCTGGATCGGGCTTTTCGTGGTCAGCCCCGCCGCTCCACCGATGGTCAGCAGCTTTTGCACCGCATCCCGGCACATCTGCGGCACCATGGTGATGTGCATCCGGATCCGCGCGCGCAGATCCATCGGCATCTTCTCGCCGCGGCGGGCCCAATGGTCCACGTCATCGGCCATCCGGTACAGGATCAGCTCTGCCGCGTCGATCAGCGCCGCCGCTTCGCCCACCGCCACCTGCAGCGCGCTCCATTCGTGGCTGATGTGGGCGGTGTACATCACCTTCTTGCCCGGCACGACCTTGAGAAATTCCTCCAGCGACCGCTTGGCCGCGCCCAGCGCCGAGGTGCAGATGTACATCCCCAGCGCCGGCCCGGCCTGACATTTGTAGATCGCATCCGCGTCGGGCGAAGCGAATGTGGCCGTCTGGTTTTCCAGCAGCGCCGGCAGGCTGACATAGCGATGGCCCGGCACCCGAACATCCACTGCCCTGACCGAGTTCGACCCCGTTCCCTGTAGCCCGGCCACCTTCCAGTCGTCGATCGATTCGACGTCCGTCACCGGCACCGCCAGGTCGGCCTCGTCCAGCTTGTTGCCGTCCGCATCGAAAACCTCCGCACCCAGCAAGAGCCAGTCCGCTGCCGCATTGCCCGAGGCGAAGGGCCAGAACCCGTTCAGGATATAGGACCCGTCGGCCTGTTTCACAGCGCGACCGCGCGGCCCGATGACCGCGGCAATCGCCGCCAGCCGGCCGGTGGCGTAGATTTCCTGCTGCGCCTTTTCGGGCATGTGGCCGACGATGTAATCATGCGCGTGATACACGCCCAGCACCCAGGCCGTCGCGCCGCAACCCTCGGCAATGGTCGAGACGGCATCGACATGCGCCCGCATCGACAACGCCGACCCGCCCCATTTCTTCGCCCGGAAGATCCCCAGCAGTCCGCTGTCGTTCAACAGGCGGATATTCTCGACCGGAACCTTGCGGTCCGCTTCGGTCTGGAACTCGGTCTTGCGCAGCTCGGGCACCAGAGCCCGGGCGATCGCCTTCACGTCGCTTTCGCGGATCGTCCTTGTGGCATGAATGTTCATTGCCGTCCTCCCTGCTTGAATATGAACGTTATTCAATTTTGATTTGCTGTCAATTACGATTTGTGGTCACATGCGACTGCCAGCCGGCGACTGTCGGCCGGTTGCTGCAGGCCGAGCGCAGCAGCGCCGCCGGTCGATTCAAACTTGAATGCCACCCGGAAATGAGGCATGGCGCTGACATGAGCGGATTCGACGCCCCCAGCAATGGCCCCGGCAATGGCCCCAACGTCGCGCCCTCCGAGCCGTCGTTGGGCCGCGTGGCCCGCCGCCGCCGGAAGAACCTCGAGGCGCTGATCCAGGCCGGCCGGCAGGTCATGGGCGAAAAGGGCATCGATGCCGCCACCATGCTGGAAATCGCCGAAAGGGCCGATATCGGTGCGGGCACGGTCTATTCCTATTTCAAATCCAAGGACGAACTGGCCATCGCCGTGCTGGAAAGCCTGATGACCGACCTGGCCCATCGTATCGAGAAGGTGACCAACACCTTCGTCGACCCCGCCCAGGTCTATGCCTTCGGTATCCGCACGGTGATTGATACCTGCATCGGCGATTTGCGCTGGCGACAGCTGTTGCACCGCTCGGAAGTCATGGCCGGGGCCATGTTCCGCCAGATGGGCCCCTTCGCCACCCGTGACCTGCGCAATGCCACCCAGGCCGGGCGCTTCCGCATCGACGATGCCGAGCTGGTCTGGCGCATGGCCAACCACGCCATCGTGGGCGTGGCCTTGGCCATCACGTCGGGCGAAATGCCAACCTCGCAGGTCGAAGACTGCGTTGTCCGCATCCTGTGCATGAATGGCATCAGCCTGGACGAGGCGCGCGACCTGGCCACCCGCCCCCGCCCCGCCCTGCCGGACAGCTAGGCCGGCCGGGCCAAGCCTGATTCCGTGTGGCTCGGCAGGTTTCGTCCCGTGTCGGCGGCAACGGGGCTACGGTGCACCTTGCCCAGCCCTGTTCCACCGGGGTCGTTGCCGGCGCAGGTCATGACTGGCTGCGGCCGGTCCCCGGACACAGCCCCGCCGGCCCCCAGGCCATGCCGTGCGCGCACTCGGACCCTGCGGCAGCGATCGTGCGAAAGAACATGCGCCCTCGCCGCATGCGTCAGACCCGGCCTCGGTGTCAAACGGCCGGAATCATGGTAAACGAATTCCAAACAAGCAATGTGAAATCTATTGTTTTCAACGACTTGCAAAAATCCCCACGCGTGTTACGCCCTTCGAACTCATCCCTTTCTCAACCGGAACCGCTGGATCTTGCCCGTCTGGGTCTTGGGCAGGGCATCGACAAACAGCACCCGGCGCGGGTATTTGTAGGGGGCAATCGTCATCTTCACATGCTCCTGCAGGATCCTGACCATCGTCGCATCCGGCGCGTGGCCGGGCACCAGCACGACATGCGCCTCGACCAACATCCCGCGCTCCTCATCCGGCGCGCCCACCACCGCGCACTCGGCCACGGCGGGGTGCGTCAGCAGCGCCGCCTCCACCTCGGGCCCGGCAATGTTGTAGCCCGCGCTGACGATCATGTCGTCCGAGCGGGCCGCGAAATGGAAGCGCCCTGCCTCGTCCTGCCAGAAACTGTCGCCGGTCAGGTTCCACCCGTCCCGCACATATTTCGCCTGCCGCGCATCGGCCATGTATCGGCATCCCGTCGGCCCCTTCACCGCCAGCCGCCCGACCTCGCCGCGCGGCAGTTCCGCCATGTCCTCGCCCACGATCCTGGCCTGATACCCGGTCACGGGCCGTCCCGTGCAGCCGGGACGGTGATCGTCGAAGCGGTTGGTGATGAAGATGTGCAGCATCTCGGTCGCGCCGATCCCGTCCAGCATCGGCTTGCCGGTCTTGGCGATCCATTCCTCGTAGACCGGCGCGGGCAAGGTCTCTCCCGCGCTCACCGCCGCCCGCAGACTCGACAGATCCGCCCCCTCCGCCATCGCCTTCAGCATCACCCGATAGGCGGTTGGCGCAGTGAAGCACACCGTCGCGCGGTATTGCTGGATGATTTCGATCAGATTGGGTGGCGTCGCCTGCTCCAGCAGGGCCGCCGCCGCGCCAAAGCGCAGCGGAAACACCGCCAACCCACCCAGGCCGAAGGTGAAGGCCAAGGGCGGCGAGCCGACGAAGACATCCCCGGGCGTGACCTTCAGCACCTCCTTCGCGTAGCCATCCGCAATGATCAGCAGATCGCGGTGGAAATGCATCGTCGCCTTGGGCTCGCCCGTGGTCCCGCTGGTAAAGCCCAGCAGGGCCACATCATCCCGTCCGGTCTTCACCGCCTCGAACTTCACGGACCTGGACAAGGCCGCCCGGTCCAGCTCCGCATCGTGATTGGCCGTGCCGTCAAACCCCACGACGGCCTGCAGGAAACGCGAATGCTTGGCGCAGACGACCAGTTCCTCCAGCAACCGCGTGTCGCACAGCGCCAGCGCGACCTCGGCCTTGTCGACGATGGCCCCCAGTTCGCCCGCACGCAGCATGGGCATGGTGTTGACCACCACCGCCCCGGCCTTGGTCGCCCCCAGCCAGCAGGCCACCATCGCCGGGTTGTTGGCTGACCGGATCAGCACCCGATTGCCGGGCCTTACCCCGAAATCCTCGACCAGCGCATGGGCGATGCGGTTCGACCAGTCGGTCAGCTCCTTGTAGGTGCGGCTGCGCCCGTTGCCGATCAGCGCCGTGTGGTCGCCAAAGCCCCTTTCCACCATGCGGTCGGTCAGCTCGACCCCGGCGTTCAGCCATTCGGGGTAGTCGAACCCATCCAGCAGCAGGTCCGGCCATTCGGCCGCTGGCGGCAGCCGGTCGCGGGTGAAGCTGTCGAAATGGCCCGAAGGCCCCAGGATTGCGCTCATTTCGGCACCACTGCGGTTGCTTCGATTTCCACCTTGGCGCGATCCTCCACCAGGGCCGCGACCTGAACCAGCGCCATGGCAGGGTAGTGCCGGCCAATGATCTCCTTGTAGACCGCACCCAGCTCCTTCAGGCTGTCCAGATAGGCGCGCCGGTCGGTCACATACCAGGTCAGCCGCACCAGATGTTCCGGTCGCGCGCCCGCTTCGGCCAGAATCTCGACGATCGATCGCAGGATCCGGGCGACCTGACCCACGAAATCGTCGGTCTCGAACTCCTGATTGGCGTTCCAGCCGATGATCCCGCCGGTAAAGACCATCCGGCCCTCCGCCGCCACACCATTGGCATAGCCGCGCGCCGGTTTCCAATGCTTTGGATGCAGGATTTCGTGGCTCATCCCTGATGCTCCCGATAGGCGGCCAGCGCCGCGCGCATGTTGCCCGGCCAGGGGGCGGCGCGGTCGCCCGCGATCCACACCACGACCTGCCGCGCCCTGACCCGCAGCTCGCCGCCGCAGGTCGCCTGATGGCCCAGCCCCAGACTCGACCCACCCAGCTTCTCCACCCGCACCTCCCAGGTCAGCCGATCGCCCAGTCGCGTGGCCCTGGGGAATTCCGCCTGGATATCCACCGTGGGCACGCCACCGCTGGCCCCCAGGTGCATGGCGGCAAAGCTGCGCCCGACCACATCGGCGAAGAAATTCTCGACAACCGAGTTGATCATCTCGAAATAGCGCGGATAGAACACCCGCCCGGCCGGGTCGCAATGGTTGAACTCCACCGGAATCACGCGGCTGTAGATCATTCCAGGATGCTCCGTGCGATCACCACCCGCTGCACGTCGCTGGCCCCTTCATAGATGCGCAGCGCCCGGATCTCGCGGTAGAGGCTTTCCACCGCGAAGCCCTGCCGCACGCCGTCGCCGCCGTGCAACTGCACGGCCATGTCGATCACGCGCTGCGCCGCCTCGGTCGCATGCAGCTTCGCCATCGCCGCCTCGCGGCTGACACGGGCGGCGCCCATGTCCTTCACCCAGGCCGCACGATAGACCAGCAGCGCCGCGGCATCGATCTCCAGCGCCATGTCGGCCAGATGACCCTGCACCATCTGCAGGTTCGACAGCGGCACGCCCTGGATGACGCGGGATCGCGTCCGCACCAATGCCTCGTCCAGCGCCCGGCGGGCAAGGCCCAGCGCCGCCGCGCCCACGGTCGAGCGGAACACGTCCAGCACCGACATGGCCAGCTTGAAGCCCTCGCCGGATTTGCCGATCAGCGCGTCTTCGGGCAGCACCACATCGGTCAGCCGCAGATGGGCCAGAGGATGCGGCGCAATGACCTCGATCCGTTCCACTATTTCCAGCCCGGGGCTGGTCGCGGGCATCAGAAAGGCCGAAAGCCCGCGCGCGCCTGGGGCCTCGCCGCTGCGGGCAAAGATCACGTACAGATCGGCGATACCGCCGTTCGAGATATAGGTCTTGTCGCCGTTCAGCTTCCAGCCGCCCGGCACCCGCTCCGCGGTCATCGCCGTCGCGGCCACATCCGAGCCCGACCCCGGCTCGGTCAGGGCAAAGGCCGCGATCGCCCGCCCCGCCCGGGTTTCCACCAGCCATTGCCGCTGCGCGCCGCTGCCGAACAGGCTGACCGCACCCATGCCCAGCCCCTGCATGGCAAAGGCAAAATCCGCCAGCCCGTCATGGCGGGCCAGAGTCTCGCGGATCAGGCACAGGCTGCGCACGTCCAGCTTCTCGGCCTCCCCCGCACCGGAATGCCTCAGCCAGCCGCCCGCGCCCAGCATCGCCACCAGTATCCTGCAGGCCGCATCCACATCGGAATGGTCCACCGGCAGACTGGCGGCACACCAGGCCTCCAGCGCCTCGGCCAGCTCGCGGTGCCGGTTGTCGAAGAAGGGCCAGGTCAGAAAGCTCGTGTCGGCCATGGTTTCATCTGTTCACAAATATCCCGCGGGGGTCCGGGGGCGCGAAGCCCCCGGGGCTCGGTCTGGGGTGCTCCGTCTGGGGTGCTCGGTCTGGCGCAATCAATCACCGGCGAACACCGGCTTTTCCTTGGCGACGAAGGCGCGGTAGGCTCGGGCGAAATCCCTTGTCTGCATGCAGATCGCCTGGGCCTGGGCCTCGGCCTCGATCGCCTGTTCCAGCCCCATGTTCCATTCCTGGTTCAACTGGGTCTTGGTGATGCTATGGGCAAAGGTCGGCCCCGACGCCAGCCGCCTGGCCAGATCCATTGCCGCCGCCTCCAGCGCATCGGGGGCGTGAAGACTGTTCCAGAAGCCCCAGGCGTGACCTTCCTCGGCGCCCATGACGCGCCCCGTGTAAAGCAGTTCCGCCGCCCGCCCCTGACCGATGATGCGGGGCAACATGGCGCAGGCCCCCATGTCGCAGCCCGCCAGCCCCACGCGGGTGAACAGGAAGGCGCATTGCGCCGCATGCGTGGCCAGCCGCAGATCCGAGGCCATGGCGATGATGGCACCCGCCCCGACCGCCACGCCATCCACGGCGGCGATGATGGGTTTTCCGCAGGAAATCATTGCCTTGACCAGATCTCCGGTCATCCGGGTGAAGGCCAGCAGATCCTTCATCGGCCGGCCGATCAGCGGCCCGATGATGTCATGCACATCGCCACCCGAACAGAAATTCCCGCCGTTCGAGGCGAAGATCACCACATCCACATCCCTCGCCTGCGCCAGCGCGCGGAAGGTGTCGCGCAGCTCGGCATAGCTGTCGAAGGTCAGCGGATTCTTCCGCTCGGGCCGGCTCAGGCGGATCACCGCGATGCGGTCCTGCACCTGCCACTGGAAATGCTGGGGTTTCAGCCCCGCCATCTGGGTCATGATTTCCCCATTCGCTTCAGGATTTCGGTCAAATGGTCGATATCGTCGGCGGTCAGGCCTGCGAACAGCCGGTCCACCTCGGCCTCGTGCCCGCGCGCCTGCGCCTCGAAGGCAGCCAAGCCCGCCTCGGTCAGGCTGACGAACACCGTCCGGCGGTCGGTTTCCGATGGCATGCGGCGCACCAGGCCGTCGGCCTCCAGCCGGTCCACCACCGCCGTTGCATTGCCGTTCGACACCAGCAACAGGCGGCTCAGTTCGCTCATCGTCACGCCCTCGCGGCGGCGATACAGCGCCGCCAGAACGTCGAACCGGGGCAGCGTCGTGGCATGGTTGAGGCGCAGGTATTCACGCAGGGAATTCTCGGCGCCGCGTGTGACGCCCAGAAGCCGGATCCACAGTTTCAGCCGCCGTTTCGCCAGATCGCTCATGTCTCGCCCCCGGTGATCGGCAGGGCGGCCCCGTTGATGCCCTCCGAGCCGGGGCTGCACAGGAACAGCGCCGCTGCGGTCACTTCGGCGGGCTGGAACAGCCGGTTCTGGGGCGACAGCGCCTCCAGCGCGGCCCGGGCCTCGGCCAGGCTGCGGCCGGTCTTGGCGGCGATGACATCAACCGAATGGTCAGTCATCGGCGTATCCAGAAAGCCCGGGCAGATCGCATTCACCGTCACCGGCCCCTTGGCCACTTCGAGCGCCAGGCTGCGGGTGAGGCCGATCACCCCATGCTTGGCCGCCGCATAGGGCACGATCTTGGCGTAGCCCTTCAGCCCGGCCGAGGAGGCGACGGCGATCAGCCGCCCCCAGCCAGCGAATTGCCGCAGGCCTTCGCGGAAAGTCAGGAACACGCCGGTCAGATTGACCGAAATCATCGCATTCCATTGACCCAGCGAGGTTTTTACCATCGGCGCCGAATCCGCCGCCCCGGCATTGGCGATGACGATGTCAACCGGCCCGGACTCGGCGAACAGCCGCGCCACATCGGCCTCCACCGTCACGTCCGCCGCGATGGCCCGCGCGCCCGTCGCCCGGGCCACTTCGGCCAGGGGGCCCATCCGGCGCCCGGCCACCACCACATCAGCCCCGGCCTGGGCAAAGCCCCGGGCCAGGTCTGCGCCCACCCCGGTGCCTCCGCCCGTCACCAGAACCCGTTTTCCGCTCAGTATCATACCCGGATCTGCTCCTGCTGGCGTTCGCGCAGCCGCATCATCAGGTCGCGCCCGCCCCGGTAGGGGGCCGGCCAGTCGGTGTCCTGATCACCCTGCGCCACCGCAGCATGCAGCGTCCAGTAGGGGTCGGCCAAGTGCATTCGGGCAAGCGCCACCAGATCGGCCCGCCCCGCCATGAGAATGCCGTTCACCTGGTCGAAATCGCTGATGTTGCCCACGGTCATGGTGGCAATGCCGGTTTCATTGCGGATGCGGTCGCTGAACGGGGTCTGGAACATCCGGCCATAGACGGGTTTCTCGGCCGGATCGGTCTGACCCGAGGACACATCGATGAGGTCCGCCCCCGCCGCGTGGAACGCCCTGGCAATCTCGACCGCCTCGTCCGGGGTCACGCCGCCCGGCACCCAGTCATGGGCCGAGATGCGGACGGACATCGGCTTCTCGGCCGGCCAGGCGGCACGCATCGCCGAAAACACCTCCAGCGGAAAGCGCAGGCGGTTTTCCAGGCTGCCACCAAAGCCGTCTGTCCGCTTGTTGGTCAGCGGGCTGATGAACTCGCCCAGCAGATAGCCATGGGCGCCGTGCATCTCGATCATGTCGGCGCCCGCGCGATCGGCCATCCGGGTGGCGGCCACGAACTGGTCGCGCACCAGATCCATGTCGGCCCGCTCCATCGCCCTCGGCTTGGCATTGACCGGACGGTAGGGAATGGCCGAGGGCGCCAGCGTCTGCCAGTTGCCACTGGCCAGGGGCTGGTCGATGCCTCCCTCCCAGGGCACACAGGTCGATCCCTTGCGGCCCGAATGGCCGATCTGGATGCAGAGTTTCGCCGTGGTCTCGGCATGGATGAAATCGGCCAGCCGTTTCCAGGCTGCCTCGTGCTCGGGCCTGTACAGGCCCGGACATCCGGGGGTGATCCGGCCTTCGGGCGACACGCAGGTCATCTCGGTATAGACCAGCCCGGCCCCGCCCTTGGCGCGTTCGGCATAATGGGCGAAGTGCCAGTCGTTCGGACAACCATCCACCGCCTTGTATTGCGCCATCGGTGAAACGACGATGCGGTTCTTCAGCTCCATGCCCCGCAGCCTGAACGGCGCGAACATTGGCCGCCGACCGGGCTTGCCACCCGCCCGGACCTGGAACCAGGCCTCCGCCGCCTCAAGCCAGGCCTTGTCGCGCAGACGCAAATTCTCGTGCGAAATCCGCTGGCTGCGGGTCAGGAGGGAATAGGCGAACTGCACGGGCGGCATGTCGAGATAACGTTCGACGCGCTCGAACCATTCGAGGCTGTTGCGCGCGGCCGATTGCAGACGCAGCACCTCCAGCCGGCGTTCGTCCTGATAGCGCTCGAAGGCGCGTTCCATCGTGGGTTCGCTGTGCAGGTATTCGGCCAGGGCGATGGCGCTGTCGAAGGCCAGGCGCGACCCCGACCCGATCGAGTAATGCCCCGTTGCCGCCGCATCGCCCATCAGCACGACGTTGCCGTTGTACCAGCGTTCGCACAGCACGCGCGGGAACTGCATCCAGACCGCCGACCCACGCAGGTGATTGGCATTGGACATCAGCGCGTGGCCGCCCAGATGCTTGGCAAAGATCCGCTCGCAGGTGGCGATCGTCTCTTCCTTTGTCATGTCGGCAAAGCCCGCCCTGTCCCAGGTGTCGGGCATGCAATCGACGATGAAGGTCGCGGTGTCGGCATCGAATTGATAGACATGCGCCCAGAACCAGCCCCATTCGGTCTTTTCGAAGATGAAGGTGAAGGCGTCGTCGAATTTCTGATGCGTGCCCAGCCAGATGAACTTTACCAGCCGCTGGTCGATGTCGGGCTTGAACACATCGGCATATTCGCGGCGCACCAGGCTGTTGATGCCGTCGGTCGCCACGACCAGATCAAAATCCTTGCGGTAATCCTCGGCCGACCTGAACTCGGTCTGGAACTTCATTTCCACCCCCAGTTCGCGCGCCCTCTCCTGCAGCAGCAGCAGCATCTTCATCCGCCCGATGCCGGCAAAGCCATGTCCGCCCGACACGATCCGTTCGCCCTTGTGGACCACGGCAATGTCGTCCCAATAGGCGAAACTGGCCCGGATCGCCTCGTAGGATTTCGCGTCGTTCTTCTTCATCCGCGCCATGGCGTCATCTGACAGAACCACGCCCCAGCCGAACGTGTCATCGGCGCGGTTGCGCTCCAGCACCGTCACCTGATGGCGCGGATCGCGCAGCTTCATCGAGATGGCAAAGTACAGACCGGCCGGCCCGCCGCCCAGGCAAAGAACCTTCATCCATTCCTCCTTCGGCGCGTTCGGGGCAAAGCCTGCCACCGGGTCGAAACAATTTCAAGCTTAAAATTTCTGACTTGAAATTTCCCCGATTTCGGGCAGGATGCGGTCATGGAAGAGTTGCTGATCGACAATCGTGGGGCCTGGGTGAAGCTGGTGCTGAACCGGCCCGAGGCGAAGAACGCGCTGACCACGCCCCTGCTGGCGCGGCTTGCCATGGTGCTGAACCGCCTGGCCGAGACTCGGGCCTGCCGGGCGGTGCTGATCACGGGCGCGGGCGATTTTGCCGCCGGCGCGGACATTGCCGAGATCGAGACGAAGGGCAGCGCCGAAGCCGCCCTTGACCCGCGCAAGGCGCATTGGGCGGCGATTCGCGGCTTTCCCAAGCCGATGGTCGCGGCGATCGATGGTTATGCCCTGGGCGGTGGCCTCGAACTGGCGCTGATGGCCGATGTGATCGTGCTGGGCGCTTCGGCCCGGGTCGGCCTGCCGGAATCCGGCCTGGGGCTGATCCCGGGTGCGGGCGGCGGCCAGCGCCTGATGGCGCTGGTTGGCCGGATCCGTGCGGCGCGTCTCGTGCTGACCGGCGAGATCCTCGACGCCGCCACGGCCTATGATTGGGGCATCGGCGCCTATCTGGCCGAGGGCGAGGCGCTGACCCTGGCCGAAACCATCACCGAAAAACTGTCGCATCGGGCGCCGCTGGCCATGGCTGCGGCCAAGGCCGCGCTGATCGCCGGCGAGGAATCCGCTCTGGCCCTGGCCCAGGAGCGCGCCGCATTCGAGGCTCTGATGGGCAGCGCCGACAAGGCCGAAGGCATCGCTGCCTTCAGATCGCGCCGAAAACCCGAATTCAGGGGCCAGTGATGCAGATCGGCGTCATCGGGCTTGGCACGATGGGCCTGGGGATCGCCCAGGTCCTTGCCCAGGCCGGGCACCAGGTCCGTGCCACCGACACCCAGGAACCCGCCCGCGCCAGCGCCCATGACCGCCTGCGCGCCGCGCTGGAACCGCGCGTGGCGAAAGGCGCGCTGAGCGCCAGGGAGCGCGACGCCACGCTGGCCGCGCTGACCGTGGTCGCCACACCCGAAGACATCGCCCCAGCCGATCTGGTGATCGAGGCCGTGGCCGAGAAGATCGAGGTCAAGCAGGCCCTGTTCGCCCAACTGGAAAGCGTCCTGGCGCCTGGATCCGTGCTGGCGACCAATACGTCGTCCTTATCGGTTTCGAACATTTCTGCGCGGATGTCCCGGCCAGAACGCGCCATCGGCTTGCACTTTTTCAATCCGGCCCCGGTGATGAAGCTGGTCGAGCTGATCCCGCATTCCGGCTCTTCACCACGGGCCCTGGCGCTGGCTCGGCAGGTTTGCGAAAGCGCCGGCAAGGTGGTGGTCGAGGCCCCCGACCGGCCCGGCTTCATCGTCAATCGTTGCGCCCGGCCCTTCTATGGCGAGGCTCTGGCGCTGCTGGAGGAGGGCCGCAGCCCCGCCGAGGTCGAGGCCGCCATGCTTGCCGCCGGTTATCGCATCGGACCCTTCGGCCTGATCGATCTGATCGGCGCCGACATCAACCTGGCCGCGACCGAGGGCCTGGCGCAGGCCATGAACCAGCATCCGCGCTACCACGTCTTTGCCGCCTTGCGGGCCCAGGTCGCCGATGGCCGGCTGGGCCGCAAATCCGGCCGGGGCTTTCTGATCCCGCCACCCGCCAGCCTGCCCGCCCCGGCCGATGCCGTGCAGATTGCCCTTCGCATCGAGGCCACGCTGATCAACGAAGCCGCCTGGCTGCTTTCGGAAGGCGGCACGACGCGGGACGACATCGACACCGCGCTGCGGCTTGGCCTCAACTTCCCGCGCGGACCGTTCCAGTTGCTGGCGCAGCATGGCCCGGCCAGCATCCGCGCCGCGCTGTCCGAACTGGAGGCCAAGGCGCCGGCCCACCTGAAGTGCCGTTATCTTCCGGCGCCGGACCTGTGACCCTCGCGCCTCTCTAACATCCTGCGGGCTTCCGGGGGTGTCGCGCGCGCCCCGGGCCGATCACGCACGCCCGGCCCGCAGCGCCTTGCGCGGGCTCAGCCCATAGCGCTGCCGATAGACCTCGGAAAACCGGCCGAAATGCGAAAATCCCCAGCGCAGGGCAATATCGGTCACGCTGTCGCCGGGTTGCCCGGCCAGCAGATCCCGATGCGCGCGCTCCAGCCGGCGGTCGCGCCAGAAGGCCAGGGGCGTCGTGCCCCGGTGCTCGCGAAACGCCATCTGCAAGGCACGCGGGCTGATCCCGGCAGCTTCGGCCACGTCGTCCAGGCTGATCGGCCGGTCCAGATTGGCCTCGATGAAGCTCTCGGCCAGGCGCAGGTGCCGGGGCCGCGGCGCGGCGCGATGGCGCGCCAGGGCCGAAAGCTGATCATGGGCGTGCGCCTCGATCAGGCCCGCGATCAGGGTCTGTTCCACCTGCCGCGCCATCAGGCCACGGCCGATCGGGGCAGCACCGCGATCGGCTTCGCCCACCAGAAACAGCACCATCCGCCGAAAGGCCGCCCCGGCGGGCGAACCCAGGTCGAAAGCGCCGGTGAAGGTGACGGGCCGCACTGCGGGTTCGCCCAGTTGGGCGGCCATCTGCTCCTCGACTGCCTGCCGGCTGATCTGCACCAGCACCTGCCGTGTTCCGGCCTCCCAGACCATCCGCGTCACGCCATGCGGGTTCAGCACCGCTGCCTTGGCCGGGTCTGACACATAGCGGTCGGCACCATTCTCGATCTCGGCCCCGCCTTCCAGCGGGATCTGCACCAGATAGAAGCCGCCCAGCTCTCCCGGTTCGATCCGGGTCCGCGCGCCATATTCGATGTAATTCAGGCTCAGCCGTTCGCCGCGCAGGTGGTGATGCCGTGCATCAAAGCGCGCGCCCGGCCCCAGGGTCTCCAGACGATGCGGACAGAAGATCGCCGCCACCCGCTCGCGCGCCTCGTCCAGGTCGCGGGTGCGGAACAGCGCATGGGCTTCCAGCGGTCTTGCGTCAGGGCGCATCATCCGGGGCCATCCCTTGGGTCGGCCAGACCTTACCATGCCCCGCGGCATTTCGTCCCCCGCCGGCGGCGATTTTTTCGTTTTTCGGATAGTCGCTGCGTTTCGCGGATAGCGGACATCACCGCCTCCGCTCCTAATCTTTCAAACTTCAAAGATCGGGAGGCTGCGATGCGCGGGCTGGATGGCAAGGTGGCGATTGTTCCGGGCGGGGTCACGAAGATCGGCCGCGCGGTGGTGGATGCCTTTCGTGCGGCGGGCACCCGCGTCATGGTCGCCGACATCGTCGAACCCGCAACGCCCTTTGGCGATGGCATAGGCTACTTTCGATGCGATCTGCAAAGCGATGACGACATCGCGGCCCTGGTCAAGGCCACCAGAGACCGCTTTGGCCGCATCGACTTTCTGGTGAACGTCGCCTGTTCCTATCTGGACAACGGCGCCGCGACCACGCGGGCCGACTGGCTGACGGCACTGAACATCAACCTGGTCGGCTCGGTCATGCTGATGCAGGCGGCGCGGGCGGATCTGGCGGCCAACAAGGGCGCCATCGTCAACTTCGGCTCGATTTCCTCGCGCGTGGCGCAGACCGGGCGCTGGGTCTACCCCGTGTCCAAGGCCGCGATCCTGCAACTGACGAAGAACCAGGCGATGGATCTGGCGCCCGACGGCATCCGGGTCAATGCGGTCAGCCCCGGCTGGACCTGGTCCAACATCATGGACCAGTTGACCGGCGGCAACCGCGCCAAGACCGATGCGGTGGCCGCCCCCTTCCACCTGCTGGGCCGCGTCGGCAACCCTGAGGAAGTCGCCTCGGCCGTGCTGTTCCTGTGCAGCGACGAGGCCAGTTTCATCACCGGAACCGATATCCGCGTGGACGGCGGCTATACCGCCATGGGCCCGGAGCAGGCGGTGCCCGCGATTCCCAAGCTTATGGAATAACAACAGAAATCAGGGAGAGTGCGATGCGAGGATTCACCATCATCGGCGGCGGTCAGGCGGGGTTGATGCTGGCCATCGGCCTGCGGAAGGCGGGCCACAGGGTTCGTGTGGTGCAGAACCGGACCGGCCAGGACATCGCCACGGGCCGCGTCCTGTCGAGCCAGTGCATGTTTGCCACCGCCGTGCAGAACGAACGCGACCTGGGCATCGACTTCTGGTCAGACAGTTGCCCGCCGGTGCAGGGCATCAACTTCATCGTTCCGAACCCCGACGGGTCTGGCACCAAGCTGATCGACTGGACGGGCAAGCTCGATCGCAACGCCTAT
>JAKALB010000192.1 GCA_021813365.1 Pseudomonadota bacterium
CCTCGACGCTGCCGACATGGCTTGAAATTCCGTGCACGATGGCGGGGGTGATCGTGTATTTCGCAATGTAGCGCCGCACCCGGAAATTGTCGTTGTCGCCCGCTTCCTCTGCCAGCCGCCCGCGCCGCTTCTTCATCATGTGCGCGGTCTGCCAGGTGCGGGTGATGACCTCGCCGACGCGCCCCATGGCCTGGCTGTCGGAGCTGAGAACGCTGAACGCCCCCATGTCGTGCAGGATGTCTTCCGCCGCGATGGTCTCGCGCCGGATCCGGCTTTCGGCGAAGGCCACATCCTCGGCAACGCGGCGGTCAAGGTGGTGGCAGACCATCAGCATGTCGAGATGCTCTTCGATGGTGTTCACGGTATATGGCATCGTCGGATTGGTCGACGATGGCAGGATGTTGGGGCGGCCCACCACCTTGATGATGTCCGGCGCATGGCCGCCCCCCGCGCCCTCGGTGTGAAAGGCATGGATCGTGCGCCCCCGGATCGCGGCCAGGGTGTTTTCCACGAACCCGGATTCATTCAGGGTGTCGGTGTGGATCATCACCTGCACGTCCATCGCATCCGCCACCGTCAGGCAGCAGTCGATGGCCGCCGGGGTCGTCCCCCAATCCTCGTGCAGCTTCAGGGCGCAGGCTCCGGCGCGCACCTGCTCCTCCAGGGCTGCAGGCAGGCTCGCATTGCCCTTGCCGGCAAAGGCCAGGTTCATCGGAAAGGCATCCGCCGCCTGCATCATCCGGGCCAGGTGCCAGGGGCCGGGGGTGCAGGTGGTGGCCAGCGTGCCATGCGCCGGCCCCGTGCCGCCGCCCAGCATCGTGGTCACGCCGGAATGCAGGGCGTCCTCGATCTGCTGGGGCGCGATGAAATGGATATGGCTGTCGATGCCCCCGGCGGTCAGGATGCGGCCCTCTCCGGCGATGATCTCGGTCCCTGGCCCGATGATCACGTCCACCCCAGGCTGGGTATCCGGGTTGCCCGCCTTGCCGATCCGGGCGATCCGCCCGTCCCGCAGCCCGACATCGGCCTTGAGGATCCCGGTCCAGTCGACGATCAGCGCATTGGTGATGACCGTGTCCATCGCCCCCTGCGCCCGCGTCAGCTGGCTTTGACCCATCCCGTCGCGGATCACCTTGCCGCCGCCGAACTTCACCTCCTCGCCATAGCGCGGGCCATCGGCGCCGCTGCGTTCGGCGATCAGGTCGCGCTCGACCTCGATGATCAGGTCGGTGTCGCCCAGGCGCAGCCGGTCGCCCCTGGTGGGGCCGAACATCGCGGCATAGGTGGCACGGGAAATCCGACTGGACATGTGCTGTGGTCCTCTGTCAATCGCGGCGGCGGGTGCTGTCGAAACGCGAGACGATGAAGCCGATCGCCGCGATCGCCTCGCCCCGCATCCCCCGGAAAAGCGCCGGGCTGCCGGAGGTGATTGGGGGGTGGCGGGCGCAGGCGGCCTGCGCCGACAGGGCGCCAAGGCGGGCAGGGCCGGAAAGGCGGACGATCGCGCGGCGCATCAGAGATCTCCCATGACCTGGGCGTTGAAGCCGAAGACCCGGCGCCCGCCCGACAGGGGCACCAGACGAACCTCGCGCGTCTGGCCTGGTTCGAACCGCACCGCCGTGCCGGCGGCGATGTCCAGCCGCTTGCCCCGGGCGGCGGCGCGGTCGAATACCAGGCCGGGGTTGGTTTCCGCGAAATGGTAATGGCTGCCCACCTGCACCGGCCTGTCGCCGGAGTTGGCCACCATCAGCACCGTCACCGGCGCGCCCGCATTCAGCTCGATATCACCGGCGGCGGGAAGGATCTCACCGGGGATCATCGCCGCACCCACGCCAGCCGGCCATCGCGGTGCGGCCTAAGGGTCAGGATGTTCGACGTCCGGGGGGCGCCGGCGGGCGCGCCCATCGGATGCGCCGGCCCGGCATGGCACCGGTCGCCCGGATGGAACAGGGACGCGCCGGCGGTCTGCGACGTTGCGGCGATCGGGCGTTTCATGCGCCTGCCTCGCGGATCGGGTGGTGAACGGTGACAAGCTTGGTGCCGTCGGGAAAGGTCGCTTCGACCTGGACGGAATGGATCATTTCGGCGATCCCCTCCATGCACTGATCGGCGCGGAGCACCGTGGCCCCGGCCTGCATCAGATCGGCAACCGAACGGCCGTCGCGGGCTCCCTCGACGACGAAATCGGTGATCAGGGCGATCGCCTCGGGATGGTTCAGCCTGACGCCACGCGCCAGGCGGCTGCGTGCAACCATCGCAGCCAGGCTGATCAGCAGCTTGTCCCTTTCACGGGGGGTCAGGTTCATGCCGGCTCCTTTCACATCTGCCAGACGCGGGGCAGCGGCTTGCGGCGCAACTGGGTCAACACACGGGCCAGAAGTCGCCGCAGCGGCCAGCCGTCCACCGCCAGGGCACGCAGGCTCAACCGCCCCGGCAGGGCCGAAGCCGCGGCCCGCACACCGGCCTCATCGAGCAGCCCGCGCAGGGGCTGCACCGCATCCTCTGCGCCCTCGCCAACCAGCACCAGGCTGGCGAAGGCCCGCGCACCACCCAGACCGGCCGGATCGGAACCCAGGCTGGCATCGGTCAGATGCACCGGGTCGGCGAAAACCAGACGATCCCCGCGCCAGATCCGGCGGCTGTCGTGGAAGTCCAGCCGGCGCAGGGTCTCGCCCATCGCGGCCCGGCCCAGTACGACCGCTTCCAGCGCCAGGCAGCCCGCTGCCTGCGCATGCAGCCGGATCTCGGTGCGCCGCACCAGATGGGCGCGGTCGAACAGGATGGTTTCCTGCGGCAGCCAGTCGAGCCAGGCCCCAGCCCCCACCTCGAACCGCAGCGCCATTCGTGCCGCGCCCGAGGCCGACCTGTAGGCACGCTCGGCCGTCTGCGTGGTGGCCGTGGCCCGCACCCGGTTGCCCAGGGTCAGCCGATAATCCAGCTGGTCGCCCCCGGTCAGGCCGCCCGCCGTATTCAGGAACACCACTTCGGCCTGGCCGCCCGCCTCCGGCAGCAGCGCCCTGGCCGCGCCCTGCTGGTAAAGGTCGCCAAGCCCCCAGGCATCGGGCTGCGGCACGCCGGTCCGGGCACGCAGCTCGACCCGCGCCGCGCCGCGCACCCGCTCCATCCCGGCCATGATCGCCCGTTCCGTCATGCCCAATCCCTGAACCGGACCGCCGCGATGTTCAACGCCAGGCCGCCGCGCAACCCGGTCCGCCGGGCAGAATCCCGCCCCCCTGCCCAATTTTCGGGCAAGAGGGGGCGCTGCCCCCTCGCGCTGTGCGCTCACCCCCGGGATATTTGTGGCAAGGTGAAGGAGGGGGGACGGCCTGCCCGCCGGCGTCCGAGGCCCTGACCGAGGCTGCGGCGGCAGGCCGGGGCCGGAAAAGCCTAGTCGAGGGTTCGCCGATAGCGCAGCAGTGCCACGGCCACGATCACCAGCATGATCACGCCGATGCCGACGAGATTGCCCCCCACATCCGCCAGCCCCGCACCCTTCAGCATCACCTTCCGTGTCAGGCGCAGGAAATGCGTGGCAGGCAGGGCGGTGCCCAGCGCCCGGGCCCAGCCAGGCATGCCGGCGAAGGGGAACATGAAGCCGGACAGCAGGATCGTCGGCAGGATGGTGAAGAACGACAACTGCATCGCCTGCATCTGGTTGCGCGCCAGGGTCGAGATCAGGAAGCCCAGCGCCAGGTTGGTGATGATGTAGAGATTGAATCCCAGGAAGAAGGTCAGGGGATCGCCCAGGAAGGGCACCGCAAAGACGAACCGCCCGGCCGCCAGGAAAACCACCGTCTGCACATAGCCCACCAGAATATAGGGCGTGATCTTGCCCAGCAGCACTTCCAGCGGGCGGACCGGGGTGGCGATCAGCGTTTCCATCGTGCCGCGTTCGGTCTCGCGCACGATGGCCACCGCCGTGATCAGCACCATGGTCATTGAAAGGATCACCGCCAACAGGCCGGGCACGATGTTCAGCGCGGTACGGCCCTCCGGGTTGAACTGGCGATGCACCGTCACCTGCACCGGCACCGCCCCCGAAGCGCCCGCCGCTGCATGCGCCAGGGCACCGGTCAGCACGTCGGCCTCCGCCTGGGCGACGATGCCCGAAATCGCCGCCACCGCAGCGCCCGAAGCCGAGGGATCCGAGGCATCGGCGGCCAGCAGCACTTCCGGCACGAGCCCCCGCACCACGTCGCGCTCGAATCCAACCGGGATCACCACGACGAAACTGGCTGTCCCGTCCCGCAGCGCCCGGTCGCCCTCTGCCGGAGAGGTCACCAGCCCCCGGAAGTCGAAATAGTCGCTTTCCTTCATGCCCGCCAGGATCGCCCGCGACAGGGGCCCCTCGTCCGCCATCTCGATCAGCGTGGGCAGATGATGGGGGTCGGCGTTGATCGCGAAACCGAACAGCAGCAGCTGCATGATCGGCACGCCGATCATCATGGCGAATGTCACCCGGTCCCGGCGCATCTGGATGAATTCCTTGGCCAGGACCGCGCCGAACCGGGTGAAGGACAGGTTCATGAAGATCGGA
>JAKALB010000053.1 GCA_021813365.1 Pseudomonadota bacterium
TGCCTCAGCCTACCCCCGCCTGCCTTCCCCGGAAATGCAAAGCGGCCTCGGGGTTGCCCCCGGGCCGCTGACCCAATTCATCCATCATGCCCAAAGTCCTACATCAGACCGTTCGGCAAGTCAAGAGAAAAACTCATTGCATTCAATGGCTTGCCGCGCGCATCGTTAGGGTTTTGTTAAGTCGTCCGGCGCTCCGCCCCCATCCTGCACCCCGCCCGCATCCTGAGCCGCGCCCTGCGCCGCCTCGATCGCACGCCATTTGGCCACGTTCCGGTTGTGGTCCTCCAGAGTCGCGGCGAAGGCATGACCGCCCGTGCCGTCGGCCACGAAATACAGGTAATCCGTCTGGGCCGGGTTCAGCGCCGCCTCGATCGACAGGCGGCCGGGGTTGGCAATCGGCGTCGGCGGCAAGCCCGCGATCACATAGGTGTTCCAGGGCGTTTCCTTCTTCAGTTCGCTCTGCCGCAAGCCGCGCCCCATCACACCCTGGCCCTTGGTGACGCCATAGATCACCGCAGGGTCGGTCTGCAGCTTCATCCCCCGCGCCAGGCGGTTCAGGAAGACCGAGGCCACCTGCGGCCGCTCATCCGCCTTGCCGGTTTCCTTCTCCACGATACTGGCCATGACCAGCGCCTCGGCCGGGTCCTTGTAGGGCAGGCCCTCGGCCCGCGCTGCCCAGGCTTCGGCCAGGATCTGCGACTGCCGGTCGGCCATTTCCGCCAACAGCGCGGCCCGGTCTTCGCCCTTTTCCACTTCATAACTGTCAGGCGCCAGGCTGCCTTCGGGCGGCACCGTCTCCAGGTTGCCCGCCAGGAAATCCGCCCGTTTCAGCTCATCCACCACCTGCCAGCTGGTCACGCCCTCGGCCAGGGTCACGCGATAGCGCACATCGGCCTCCAGCCCCGCATCCACATAGGCCTGCGGCGCCGCCTCGACCGCAGGATCGAACTTCACCACCTCGACATAGCGGTTGGTCGCCGGGTCGAGCTCACGCAGCACCACCTCCGCGCTGGCCACCCCGATCCGGAAGTTGACTTCCCGCCCGCAGGTCGATTGCCCGCCCGCCGTCAGGATGCCGGCAATCTCCTCCATCGAAGCACCGGGCGGAATCAGATAGCTTCCGAACTTCAGGTTGCCCGACCGGTCCGAGTAATCCGCCCCGATCCGGAAGATGCGCGGATCGCTGATCGCCCCCTGTTCGGCCAACCCCCGGCTGACCACCGTGATCGTGGCACCCTTGTCCACCTTGAAGCAGATCGCCGCCGCCAGTGGCCCCGGCTGCCGATAGACCTGCCGCCCCCAGGCCAGCAGGCCCGCCAGAACGACCAGGGCGACGATCAGCAGCGTCAGCGCGTTCGAGGCGACGGACCGCCACATCAGTCGGTCACCCGGCGCAGCACCAGGCTGGCATTGGTGCCACCGAAGCCAAAGCTGTTGGACAGGGCCACGTCGATCTTGCGTTTCACCGGCCTGTTCGGGGCCAGGTCCAGCGACGATTGCACCGCCGGATTGTCCAGGTTGATCGTGGGCGGCGCGATCTGGTCACGGATCGCCAGCGCACAGAAGATCGCCTCGACCGAACCCGCGGCGCCCAGCAGATGCCCGATCGACGACTTGGTCGACGACATCGTGGCTCTGGCCGCCGCATTGCCCAGCAGGCGCTCCACCGCCGCCAGTTCGATCGTGTCGGCCATGGTCGAAGTGCCATGCGCGTTGATGTAGTCCACATCGCCCGGCTGAATGCCCGCCCGCTTCAGCGCCATCGCCATGCTGCGGAACGCGCCATCCCCATCCTCGGCCGGAGCGGTGATGTGATAGGCATCGCCCGACATGCCATAGCCGACCACCTCGGCATAGATCTTGGCGCCGCGCGCCTTGGCATGTTCGTATTCCTCCAGCACGACCACGCCCGCGCCTTCGCCCATCACGAACCCGTCGCGATCCGCGTCATAAGGCCGGCTGGCCTTGGTCGGATCGTCGGCCCGCTTGGTCGACAGCGCCTTGCAGGCATTGAACCCGGCGATTCCGATCTCGCAGATCGGGCTCTCCGCACCGCCTGCCACCATGACATCGGCATCATCCCACATGATCAGCCGCGCCGCATCGCCAATGGCATGCGCCCCAGTCGAACAGGCCGTCACGACCGCATGGTTCGGCCCCTTGAACCCAAACCGGATCGAGACCTGGCCCGAAATCAGGTTGATCAGGCTACCCGGAATGAAAAAGGGTGACACCCGCTTCGGCCCCTTTTCCCTGATCAGCACCGCCGTGTCGGCAATGTTGCTCAATCCCCCGATGCCCGACCCGATCATCACACCGGTCCGGCAACGCTCTTCCTCCGACCTGGGCTCCCAGCCGCTGTCGGACACCGCCTGCACGGCCGCCGCCATGCCATAGAGGATGAAATCGTCCGTCTTGCGCTGATCCTTGGGCTCCATCCACTGATCGGGGTTGAAGGTTCCGTCCGTGCCGTCGCCCCGCTTCAGTTCGCAGGCATATTTCGTGATGACGTTCGACGCATCGAACCGCGTGATCAGCGCCGCCCCCGACTGGCCCGCCAGCAGGCGGCTCCAGCTTTCCTCGACCCCCGTTGCCAGGGGGGTAACCAGACCCAGACCCGTGATGACCACACGCCGCATTCCGGAACCTCCCCCTTCGGCCTTTCCCCGCTGATACACGGCCTGCCGCGGGCGCGCAACGTCACGGCAAGCGGCCGGGCGTGCTGCATCACGGCAACATTTCCGGTTCCGAGCAGCGAAACCGGCGAGAAACTTGCGGAATGCAGCCCTTTGGACTTGCCCTTGGCGACGACCTGTCTATTTGAGTGAATGAACGTTCATTCTCGGCGAATCCATCCCTTGAATCAGACTACATCCATCCCGGGGGACTCGCCCCTCGCCGATCCCCGCGTGGCCGAGATCCTGTCTTCGGTCCGTCGCGCCTTTTCCGAAAAGGGTTTCGACGGCGCCTCGATGCAGGATCTGGCCCGCGCGGCGGGCATGTCGGTGGGCAATTTCTACCGCTATTTCCGTTCGAAAAGCGACATCGTCGCCGCAATGATCGAGACCGATCTGACCCAGATCGAGCAGGATTTCGCCGCCGTCCTGACGGCGCCCCAGCCGTTCGAACGCTTCAAGCAGACGATCCGCGACCGCTTGCCCATGCACCAGTCGCAGTCGGATGGCGATCTCTGGGCCGAGATTTCGGCCGTGGCGCGGCGCAACTCCGACATCGGCGCCGCAGCCTGCCGGATGGAGGCGCGGATACGCACCTTCATGCTCGCGGTGATCGTCGCCCAGACGGGAATTCCGCTGGAAGACGCCACACGGCGCTTCTCGGCCGAGGCGGATTTCATCCTGCTGCTCTTCAAGGCGGCCAGTTGCATCGGCGCTGCCGATTCCGCCCATCGCGAGCATCTGAATTCCCTGATTCTGCGTAGCATCGACCAGACCCTCGACACCATTGCCGCAACGGCCCGGAATCCCTGACATGCGCCTGACGATTTCCCAAGCTTTCCTGATTGCCTCGCTGCTCACCGTTCCGGCCGACCCGCTGCTGGCGCAGACCGCTCCCGAAACCGCTCCCGTCGCCGCGAGCGAGAACGTCCTGCCGGCAATCTCGGTCGTGGCCGCGTCGCGCCGGTTGCTGCAGGATCATGTTCTGGCCTCGGGCATGGTGGCCCCGGTCGAGACGGTCCATGTGGCCCCGCTGGTCGAAGGCCAGCAGATCGAAGAGCTTCTGGCCGACGTGGGCGACACCGTCAGCAAGGGCCAGGTTCTGGCCCGCCTGTCCCAGGCCAGCCTTTCCCTGCAAAAGGCGCAACTTCAGGCGTCCGAGGCCGCGGCCAGATCCGGCATCGCCCAGGCCGAAGCCTCCCTGGTCGAGGCGAAAAGTTCCGCCGCCGAAGCGCAGCGGGCGGCCGATCGCGTCGCGAAACTGGCCGCCGCAGGCGCGGCCGCGGCCGCGGCCAAGGATCAGGCCGATGCCGCGCTGGTCGCGGCCCAGGCCCGCGTCGCCGTCGCCACCCAGACGCTTGCGGCAGCCAGGGCGCAACTGGCCCAGGTACAGGCGCAGATGTCCAGCATCGATCTGCAACTGGCGCGCACCCAGGTCGTGGCGCCGGTCTCCGGCGTCATCACCGCCCGCAACGCCCAGTTGGGGGCCATCGCCTCGGCCGCCGGCCTGCCGATGTTCAGCCTGATTCGCGATGGTGCGCTGGAGTTGCACGCCGACGTGTCGGAGGCCGATCTGGTCCGCATCGCCACGGGGCAACCCGCCGAAATGACGCTGGCCGCCTCGGGCGCGGTGGTGTCTGGCACGGTTCGTCTGGTGGAACCCAGTGTCGACACGACCACGCGCCTGGGCCACGCCCGCATTGCCTTTGCCGACAGCACCGCCGTCCGCTCGGGCATGTTCGCCCAGGCCTCGATCCTTGTGGCCTCCCGCGAAGGCCTGGCCCTGCCGGTCACGGCGGTCGGATCGGAAGACGGCCAGTCGACGGTGATGCTGGTCAAGGACGGCACGGTTCACCGCGCGATCGTTGAAACCGGCATCACCGACGGCGCCTGGATCGAAATCGTATCAGGCCTGGCCGAGGGCGATCAGGTCGTGGCCAAGGCCGGGGCCTTCGTGGCCGACGGCGACAAGATTAACCCAGTTCCCACCCAGACCAATTGAGGGCAGGCCCATGAATTTTTCTGCCTGGTCCATTCGCAACCCGGTCGCGCCGCTTCTGGCCTTCGTCATGCTCATGGTTCTGGGCTGGCAAAGCTTCAATGCGCTGCCGATCACTCGGTTCCCGAACATCGACGTGCCCTTCATGCTGGTCCAGGCCAGCCAGCCAGGTGCCGCACCGGCCGAGATGGAAACCCAGGTCACCAAGGTGATCGAAGACGCCGTGGCCGGCATTTCCGGGGTCAAGAACGTCCAGTCCTCCATCTCGGACGGAGTTTCCACCACGATGGTGGAATTCCGCATGGATGTGATGCCTGACAAGGCATTGCAAGACACCAAGGATGCCATCGACCGCATCAAATCCGACCTGCCCGCCGACGTGGACGCCCCCCGCGTGGTGAAACTGGATATCGAAGGCCAGGCAATCCTGACCTATGCCGTCGCCTCGCCCGGCATGACCTTCGAGGAACTGTCCTGGTTCGTCGACGACACGATCAAGCGCAACCTGCAAGGCAAGCCCGGCGTCGGCCGGGTTGATCGTTTTGGCGGCGCCGACCGCGAGATTCAGGTCAAGCTCGATCCGCTGAAGCTGGATAGTTACGGCGTCACCGCCATGTCGGTCAGCCAGCAGCTGAAGATGACCAACACCAACCAGGGCGGCGGCCGTGCCGATTTCGGCTCGGGCGAACAGGCCATCCGGACCATCGGTGATGCCGCCACCGTGGCCCGGCTGGCTGCAACGCCCATCGCGCTGCCTTCGGGCCGGCATGTGGTGCTCTCGGACCTCGGCACCGTGATTGATTCCACCAGGGAACTCCGTTCGTTCTCGCGGCTGGGCGAAGAGCCGGTCGTGTCCTTTTCGGTGTTCCGCGCCAAGGGCGCATCCGAAGTATCGGTGGCCGAGACCGTCACCGCCGCACTGGACAAGGTGGCCAAGGACCACCCCGAGGTCACGATCCGGAAGATCGACGACAGCGTCTATTTCACCTATGGCAACTACCAGGCCGCCATCGACACGCTGCTGGAAGGCGCACTTCTTGCCGTCATCGTGGTCATGCTGTTCCTGCGGAACTGGCGTGCCACACTGATCTCGGCGGTGGCGCTGCCGCTGTCCGCCGTGCCCACCTTCTGGGTGATGGATCTGCTGGGCTTCTCGCTGAATCTGGTCAGCTTCCTTTCGCTGACCTTGGCCACGGGGATTCTGGTCGACGATGCCATCGTGGAAATCGAGAACATCGCCCGCCACATCCGCATGGGCAAGACTCCCTACCGCGCGGCCATCGACGCGGCGGATGAAATCGGCCTGGCGGTGATCGCCACCACCTCGACCATCATCGCCGTTTTCGTGCCGGTCAGCTTCATGCCCGGCATTCCCGGCCAGTATTTCCGGCAGTTCGGCATCACCGTCGCCGTGGCCGTGGCCTTCTCTCTTCTGGTGGCCCGCCTGATCACACCGATGATGGCCGCCTATTTCATGCGCGCCAAGGATGGCGGCACCGAACATGGCCACCGCGACGGCCGGGTCATGAAAGGCTACATGCGGCTCATCAAGGCCACCACGACCACGCTGCATCTGGGCCGCATCCCGATCGGCACCTATTATGTGACCTTCCTCGCCGCCATCGTCGCCGTGGTCTTCTCGGTCATGCTGATGTTGCAGCTGCCGACCTCATTCATCCCCTCGGATGATACCGGGCGAGTGACGGTCTCGGTCGAACTGCCGCCCGGCTCGACACTGGCGGATACCGACAAGGCCACCAGGCTGATCTATGAAAAGATCAAGAGCATCCCCTGGATCGATCAGATCTCCATCCTGGGTGGGTCGTCGCCCACTGGCGATCTGGACGTGCGCCGCGCCACGGTGACGGTGCAGCTGACCAAACTGGACCACCGGCTCAGCCTGAAACTCAGCCAACTGGCCGCCAGGCTGCCGCTGATCGGCCCTTTCCTGCCGGTCATTGCCGACGAAGGCCGCCCGGTGCCGCAGAACGTGATCAGCGCCGAGATCTTCAGGCGTCTGGCAACGATCCCCGACATCCGCGCCCAGAAGCTGGACGAACGCGGTCAGCGGGAACTGACCTTCTCGATCCTGGCAGACAATGACGCCGACCTGAATGGCGCCGTCCGGCTCTTGCTGGACGCCACCCGGGGCGAGCCGTTGCTGGCCGATGTCACCGCGGATGGCGCCCTGCCCCGACCCGAGGTGCAGATCACGCCCCGCGCCGAACAGGCCGCCCGCCTGGGCATCACCGCCCAGCAGATCGCGGCCACCGTCCGGGTCGCCACGATCGGCGATTTCGATGCCGCCCTGGCCAAGGTCTCGCTGGACAACCGCCAGATCCCGATCCGGGTGCAGATGGCCGACATCTCGCGCCAGGACGTGAACCGCATCGCTGCGCTGCGCATCCCCACCAACACCGGCGCCATGGTGCCCCTGTCGACCGTGGCTGACATCCGGCTGGGCGAAGGCCCCGCCATGATCAAGCGATTCAACCGCGAGAAACTGGCCACCATCGGCGCCAACCTGCCCGTTGGCGTGGCGCTGGGCACCGCGACCGAACGTTTCAAGGAAATCGCGGCCAAGGTCACCCTGCCCGGCACCGCGCGTTTCCAGGAATCGGGTGATGCCGAAATCCAGAACGAGATGGTCGCCGCCTTCGGCAATGCGATGATCCTCGGCCTGATGCTGATGCTGTCGGTGCTGATCCTGCTGTTCGGCTCGGCGATCCAGCCCTTCACCATCCTGTTCTCGCTACCCCTGTCGATCGGCGGTGTGGCCGTGGCGCTTCTGGCCACCGGTTCTGCCGTGTCGATGCCCGTCTACATCGGCCTGCTGATGCTGATGGGGATCGTGGCCAAGAACGCGATCCTGCTGATCGACTTCGCCATCGAAATGCGCCGCCGCGGCCTTGCCCGCGCCGCCGCCGTGGTCGAGGCCGGTCACAAGCGCGCGCGCCCCATCGTGATGACGTCGATCGCCATGTCGGCGGGCATGCTGCCCTCGGCCCTGGGTGTCGGCGAAGGCGGTGCCTTCCGCGCGCCGATGGCCACCGCCGTGATGGGTGGCATCGTCGTCTCGACCGTGCTGTCGCTGGTCGTGGTGCCATCCTTCTACATGATCATGGATGATCTCTCCTGGCTGCTTGGCAAGATCTTCGGTCGCCTGATCGGCAAGAAGGACGCCGAGCCCGAGGCCCCTTCGGGCGAAGTTCTGGCCGAGCGCATCGCCCTGCTGGCGGCCGAACAGGGCGACCTGCGCGAAAAGCTGCGCGATCTGCAAGCTGCGGGGGCCAACCCGAAACTGGCCACTGCCGCCGAGTAGGCCAGATAGGGCACCAGGCCGCGCCCTCCCCCTCCCGTCAGGGGCGCGCGGGGGGGCGCTCAGGCCCTTTGCCGCGCGATGATCCCCAGCACCCCGGCCAGAATCTGCGCCGCCAATTGCGCACCCTGCCCGTCGATATCGCGCTCTGGCATCAGTTCCACCATGTCGAACCCGGCAATCCTGGCTTTTTCGGCCACGCCTCCGATCAGTTCCATCACCTGCCAATAACTCAGGCCGCCGGCCGTGCGGCCGATCACCGCCGGCATCACAGCGGGATCGAGGGCATCCACATCCAGGCAGATCACCACATCGGCCCCCTCGGGAATCATGTCGATCGCCCGCCAGACACCTTCCCGCGCCACCTCGCCGCCCGGCACGAAGCCGACGCCCCAGGCCACCGCATCCTGCCAGTCCTGCACCCGGGCCGATCCGATGCCGCGCTGGCCCACCTGCACGATTTCCGCCACATGCGGCATTTCCGAGGCCCGGCGCATGGTGGAGCTCAGGCCCAGTCGTTCGCCGTCCACCTGATCGCGCCAGTCGATATGCGCATCGATCTGCAGAATCACGATCGGACGCCCGCGCTGGCCATAGGCCTCCAGCATCGGAATCGGCAGGCTGTCGTCGCCGCCGATCAGCACCGGGACGGCGCCGATATCCAGCACCTGGGTGATGGCACCAAAGATCCGCGCCCGATTGCCCGCGGCATCCGCCACGTCCTGCGGCAGATCGCCGGCATCCACCGCCACAACACCCTCTGGCAGCACCGGACCGCCCAGATCAAAGTTCATGTGGGCAAGGTTCCTGCCGTAGGCCACGCCCGCCGCCCGTATCGCCGCCGGCCCATCGGCACAATAGAACCCGACCGTCGCATAGGGCGTGCAGCCCGCCGCCCCGAGCAGCACGATGTCAGCCTGCGTTCGCGCCAGATCCCGCACGGCGGGCAGCCCCAGAAACGTGCCCGCGCCCTCCTCCGCTCCGAACATCTGCGCCAGGCTTGCCACGGTCTGCCTCCCTGTCCATGCCAGGGCAGGTTCCCACGAAATCGCCGCCAGACTCAACGCCTGAAATCTCGACGTCCGAGATGCAAAAGGCACCCCGGAGGGTGCCTTTGCAATTCCGATCGTCCGAAAAGGATCAGACAGCACCCGAGATGAACTTCACGGCGTCGCCGAAGGTCTGGATCGTCTCGGCAGCGTCATCAGGAATCTCGATCCCGAACTCTTCCTCGAATGCCATCACCAGCTCGACGGTGTCGAGCGAATCCGCGCCCAGATCGTCGATGAACGAGGCGTTCTCGGTCACCTTGTCGGCTTCGACGCCCAGATGGTCCACGACGATCTTCTTCACGCGATCCGCGATGTCGCTCATGTCTAGTCCTCTCACATTGGGGATTGCCCCCGTTTCCGTCCCGGCCCGTTCCAGGCTCGGGCCCAAAGTCCGCACGGCGGCAAACCCCGGTATTTCGCATCGGCCTATAGCAAGGGTCCCGGTCCAAGGCAAACGCTTTTGGGCCGCAAGCCCAGGTCAAAGCATTGCCATCCCCCCGTTGACGTGCAGCGTGGCCCCGGTGACATAGCCGGCCTCCGGGCTTGCCAGATACAGGACCGCCGCGGCGATCTCGGCCGGATCGCCCATCCGCCCCGCCGGCACCTGGGTCAGGATGCGCGCCTTCTGCTCTTCGGTCAGCTTGTCGGTCATGGCCGTGGTGATGAAGCCCGGCGCCACGCAGTTGACGGTGATGTTCCGGCTGGCGACTTCGGCAGCCAGCGACTTCGACATGCCCACCATGCCCGCCTTGCTGGCCGCATAATTGCCTTGCCCCGGATTGCCCGTCGCGCCCACGACCGAAGAGATGTTCACGATCCGCCCCCAGCGCGCCTTCATCATCCCGCGCAGCACACCCCGGCACAGCCGAAAGGTCGAGGTCAGGTTGATCTCGATCACCTGCGCCCATTCCTCGTCGCTCATCCGCATGAACAGGTTGTCGCGCGTGACCCCGGCATTGTTGACCAGGATGTCCACCTGGCCCAGCACCGCGGCGGCTTCCCTGGGCAGCGCCTCGACCGCCGCCGCATTGCCCAGGTTGCAGGGCACCACAAAGGCCCGCTCGCCCAATTCCGCCTTCAGCGCCTCGAGCGGCTCGACGCGCGTGCCCGACAAGGCAACCTTCGCCCCCGCCCCGTGCAGCACCCGCGCGATCTCTGCCCCGATCCCGCCCGAAGCGCCGGTGACCAGCGCCGCCTTCCCCGTCAGATCGAACATCTTCTCTCCTGCCCGGCCAATCGGCCTTTCACCTTGGTCCACAAATTCCGCAGCCTCCGGGGTTCGCCACTGATCGCCCCCTCGCTCCGCTACCCCAGAGGCGGCGCGGCCCCCCGGCGCCCGCCACTAGGCCCTGGCCGCCATGATATCCTCGGGCGTGCCGATGGCCCGCGTCGCCGCATCCTTGGCAATGCGCCGGATCATGCCCGACAGGGCCTTGCCCGCACCGATCTCCCAGAAATCGTCCACGCCCTGGCCGGCCATCCAGTTCACCGATTCCCGCCAGCGCACCGAACCCGTCACCTGCTCCACCAGCAGTTGCCGCAGCAAGGCCGGGTCGCTGACCGCTTCGGCCCGCACATTGGCCACCACCGGCACCCTTGGTGCCCTGAACTCCACGTCGGCCAGTGCCCCGGCCATCACCTCGGCCGCCGGCTGCATCAGCGCACAATGGAACGGGGCGCTCACCGGCAGCAGGACTGCCCGCTTGGCACCCCTGGCCCTGGCGATCTCCAGCGCCCGCTCCACCGCAGCCTTGTGGCCACTGACGACCACCTGGGCCGGGTCATTGTCATTGGCCGCCTGGCAGACCTCGCCTTCGGCCGCTGCCGCCGCCGCCACTTCGGCCGCCGCCTTGAAATCCAGACCGAGCAATGCCGCCATGGCACCCACACCCACTGGCACCGCTTCCTGCATGGCGCGGCCGCGAATCCGCAGCAATCGCGCCGCATCGGCCACGCCGAACACCCCCGCCGCGCAAAGTGCCGAATATTCGCCCAGGCTGTGCCCGGCGACAAATGCCGCATCCGTCACGGAAAAGCCTTCGGCCTCCATGGCCCGCAGCGCCGCGATCGAGGTCGCCATCAGCGCCGGCTGCGCATTCTGCGTCAGGGTCAGCGTCTCGCTGTCACCTTCCCAGATCAGCGCCGAGAGGTTTTCCCCCAGCGCCGCATCGACCTCCTCGAACACCGCCCTTGCGGCCGGATAGGCATCCGCCAGTGCCCGACCCATCCCGATCGCCTGGGCGCCCTGGCCCGGAAACACGAAAGCGCGGCTCATCAGTTCCTCTCCACCCAATCTCTCCCCTGCCTAGCGAAGCCCCGCCTTGAAGGCAACCGCCCGCCCCTGTCGGCGCCGCCGCACAGAACCCGGGACGGAACCGGGCGCCGACCCTCGCACGGCCCCGCGTTCCTGCTCACCTTCACGCATTTCCCGAACCTTCCCCTTCACCTTGCCGCAAATATCCAACTGGGGCGGCCAATCCTTCGCCACCGGTTGCAGAGCCGGGGACCGCGGGGTGTGCAACTGTCACGGCCCACCCCGCGCCCTGCCACCCTTTGCTGGCGCTTGCATCCTGCTCCCATCCCCCCTATAAGCCCCCATCTTTCCGCATTCCCATGAACCGGCGCAGCCTCTCGTGGACGGGCCGCGGAAAGTGTCAGGCCCGCCCTATGAAATGCGCTTCGATGCAAAGGACGACACATGCCGCTTTACGAGCATGTCTTCATTTCGCGCCAGGATCTTTCCAATGCGCAGGCCGAAGGGCTGATCGAACACTTCTCCACCGTGCTGAAGGACAATGGCGGCAAGGTCATCGACACCGAATACTGGGGCGTCAAGACCATGGCCTACAAGATCAACAAGAACCGCAAGGGCCACTATGCCTTCCTGCGCACCGACGCGCCTTCGGCCGCCGTGCTGGAAATGGAACGCCTGATGCGCCTGCATGACGACGTCATGCGCGTGCTGACGATCAAGGTCGACGCCCACAGCGAGGGCCCCTCCGTCCAGATGCAGAAGCGCGACGACCGCGAGCGCGGCGACCGCGATGGCGGCATGGGCTTTGGCGGCGAACGCCGCGAACGCCCCAGCTTCGGCGACCGGCCGGAACGCTCTGGCGACCGGCCCGAACGTTCGGGCGACCGTCCGTCGTTCCCGCGCCGCTGATCTGGTTGATGGAAAGGATCTGACCCATGGCAACCAAACCCTTCTTCCGCCGCCGCAAGGTTTGCCCGTTCTCGGGCGACAACGCTCCGGCCATCGACTACAAGGACACCCGTCTGCTGCAGCGCTACATCAGCGAGCGCGGCAAGATCGTGCCGTCCCGCATCACCGCCGTCTCGGCCAAGAAGCAGCGCGAACTCGCCGCCGCCATCAAGCGCGCCCGGTTCCTCGCCCTGCTGCCCTATGCCGTGAAGTGAGGAGATAGCTCATGCAAGTCATCCTCCTGCAGCGCGTGGCCAAGCTTGGCCAGATGGGCGAAATCGTCAACGTCAAGGACGGTTACGCTCGCAACTTCCTGCTGCCCCAGGGCAAGGCGCTCCGTGCCAATGAGGCCAACGTCAAGAGCTTCGAAGTCCGCAAGGCCCAACTGGAAGCCCACAACCTGGAAACCAGGAAGGAGGCCGAAGCTGTCGCAGCCAAGCTGGACGGTCAGGTCTTCGTCGTGATTCGCTCGGCCTCGGACGCGGGCGCTCTCTACGGCTCGGTCACGGCCCGCGATGCGGCCGAAGCGGCCGAAGCCGGCGGCTTCACCGTGAAGAAGTCTCAGGTCGTGCTCGACCGGCCGATCAAGGAACTGGGTATCCACACCGTGACTGTCACCCTGCACCCCGATGTGGCGGTGAAGATCAAGATGAACGTCGCCCGTTCGATCGAAGAAGCCGAACTGCAAGCCTCGGGCAAGTCGATTCAGGATCTGGCCGCCGAAGCCGAAGCGCAGGCCGAATTCGAGATCGCCGAACTGTTCGACGACATCGGCGCCGCCAACGAGGCGGAAGAGCACTGAGCCCTTCGCCTCTGACATTTCCGCGCCCCGGCACCTCCGGGGCGCGGTTTTTTGTGCCCGCTTCGCTGACCTCGGGGCGCTTGCCAAGATTGCTCTACACCTCTTGTTACTGTGGCACACGCGGTCATGCTTTCAGGTTCCAATCCTGTAGCGCACTTGCATGAGCCGGTCCTACCCCCCCCCCCCCCCTTCCACCCCTCCTGGGCCCCTGCCCTCCCCCCCTGTCGACCCAGCTCGGTCTCCTGCTTCTCGCGATGGACGACGACATCGCCACCATCAAGGGCACCCCGCGCAAGGTCGCGCGAGGGGTGCGGCCATTGGTATGACCTGCACCGGGCCGGCACCCGGGTCCGCAACCGCTATCTTGGCGAGACAGTCCCGAGATGGCCGCACGCATCACCGCGCAGGCTGACGCCCGGTCACACGGGCCGCACACGGGCCGCAGTGGCAGGACCATATCGCGGCTTCGCTGGCCCGCATGCCGGAAACTGCCACGCGGCTGAGGACGCCTGGCTGATGCCTGATCCGGGCCGACAACCAAACCGACATGCGCTGTCGCCTTCCTGCCAGATGCCTGACCAGGCCGCCCTTAGCGTGCCCTACATGACCGTCGCATCCAGTCCCGCCCAAGGCCGCAGCCAGTCCCTGACCGGCATTTTTTTCTTGATCCTCGGCATCGCCATCTTCTCGGTTCAGGATCTCATTCTCAAGCTGCTGTCCGACCGCTATCCGCTGTCCGAGGCAATGGTTCTGCGCAGCCTGACTGCCATCCCCTTCATGCTGGCGTTGGTGCGCATCTTTGACGGCAACCTGGCTGGGCTGATCTCGCGCCGCTGGCCGCAGATGCTGGCGCGCGGCCTGCTGAATTTCCTGGCCTATACGCTGTATTACCTGGCCCTGGCCGCCCTGCCGATGGCCACGACAGTTGCGCTCTACTTCACGGCACCGCTGATCATCACCCTTCTGGCCGTGCTGATCCTGCAAGAGACAGTGTCCTGGCGGCGTTGGTTCGGGGTGATCTGCGGCTTCGCCGGTGTGGTGCTGATGGTGCGTCCGGGCAGCAATCTGTTCGACTGGGCGGCGCTGCTGCCGATCCTGTGCGGCGCGGCCTATGCCGCTTCGATGATCCTGGCGCGCAGCATGGGAAAGAAGGACAGCGCGGCCGCCATGGCCTTCTGGGGCAACAACGCCTTTCTGCTGTGCGCCGCACTGTTGTCCGCCTGGTTCGGCACTGGCCAGCATGCCGCCCTGCTGCATCCTTCGCTGGCCTTCCTGACCCGCGGCTGGGCCATGCCCACTCTGACCGACGCAGCCCTGATGAGCGCCTGCGGCTTCATCGCCGCCATCGGCCTGACCCTCCTGACCCAGGCCTATGCCATGGCGCGCTCTGCCGTGGTCGCACCATTCGAGTTCACCTTCGCCTTCTGGGGCATCCTGTGGGGCTGGCTGTTCTTTGGCACCCTGCCCGACACGCTCGGCTGGCTGGGCATCGCGGTCATCGTCGTGTCGGGCCTTTATGTCCTGCACCGCGAAGGGATCGAAGTGCCCGGCCCAGAGCAGTCCGCGCAGGCCCGCGGCTGACCACCGCCTTCGCCCCATCCGGACCGGCCGGCTGCCGGTTGGCCACTCCGGTCCCGGCGCCGCGCCGTTCCGGTTTCGCCGCGCGCCCCGGAAATCAGGCCGATGGGCCAGGCAAGCTTCGGGCCGAGGATCGAGCCCCTGCCGCAAGCACTCTCTGGTGCCCTCGCGCTGGTCGGGATCGTCGCCAGCGCCGGCGCGCGCGCCCCCCGGCCAGATCCGCCAGGTCAGATGCAAGGGGGCCACGTCGGTCTGACGCGGCCCCATGCAATGATCCGGGCAAGACCCGGGCCTACCGTCCGTCCGGGCTTACAGTTCGTCCAGCGCCTCGACCATCTTCTGCAGCGCTTGCCTGTCGATTTCCCGTTCGGTGACCGAGGCCAGGCTCACGATGTGATCGACCACCTTGTCTTCGAAGATCGGCGCGCGCAGCTGCTGCTGCACCTGCACGTTCTTCTGGACGAATTCGAAATAGGCGCGCTCCTGACCGGGATACTGGCGTGCGGCGTTCAGCACGGCCTGGGTCATCTCGGCATCGGTGACTTCCACCTCGGCCTTGCGACCCATCTCCGCCAGCAGCAGCCCCAGGCGGACCCGGCGCACGGCCAGCTTCCGGTGCTCGTCCGTCGGCTCGATATGGGCGTGGTCATGGCCGTGGTCATGCGGATTTTCCTCGTGCCACAGCTGGTGGGCGATCTGGGCGGCCTCGGCATCCACCAGCGACGGCGGCAGTTCGAAGTTGACCAGCGCATCCAGCTGGTCCAGCAGCGACCGCTTCAGCACGGCGCGTGCCGCGCCCTTGTATTCGGCCTCCAGGCGATCGCCGATCTGGCCCTTCAGCGCCGCCAGATCCTCGGCCCCGAATTTCTTGGCCAGCTCGTCGTCCAGCTTGGCCTCGACCGGCTTTTTCACCGCCTTCACTTCGCAGGCAAAGACCGCTTCCTTGCCGGCCAGATGCGCCGCGCCATAGTTCTCGGGGAAGGTCACCTTCACATCGACATGATCGCCGACGGACGCGCCCACCAGCTGGTCCTCAAACCCCGGGATGAAGGACTTCGAGCCCAGCACCAGCGGATAATCCTCGCCCGAGCCCCCTTCGAAGGGCACACCGTCGATCGAACCCTTGAAGTCGATCGTCACCTGGTCGCCTTCCTTGGCCTTGGCACCCTTCTTCTTGTCCTCGAAGGACTGGGTCGACTTGGCCAGGTTGGCCAGAGCCTCCTCCACCGCTTCGGCATCGGCCTTCACGACCAGACGCTCCAGCTTGATCTGGCCGGCATCGACTTCCGGAATCTGCGGCAGGGCTTCGTAGGTCATCTCGACCACGACATCCTGACCCTCCTTCCATGCGTCACCGCCGATCATCTTCACGTCAGGCTGCAGCGCCGGGCGATCGCCCGAGGCATCGAAGTGCCCCTTCATCGCCGCATCGATCGCCTCTTGCATCGCATCGCCCAGCACGCGGCCGCCGAACTGCTTGCGCAGGATGGCCATCGGCACCCTGCCCTTGCGGAAGCCCTTGATTTCAATGTCGGGCTGGGCCTCGAGCAGCTTTTCAGTGACCTTCGCATCCAGCTCGGCCGCAGTCACCGTGATGGTGTAGGCGCGCTTCAAGCCGTCTTTCAGGGTTTCGGTGACCTGCATGGTTCGTCCTTCTCATCCTACCTGGTGCGGGCGAAGGGACTTGAACCCCCACGCCTTGCGGCGCCGGAACCTAAATCCGGTGCGTCTGCCAATTCCGCCACGCCCGCGCTATTTTCCCGGCAAAAGCTTCGCCCGACCTGACCTTGCGGCCGGCCTTGCAAAGCCATCCGGAAATCGGCGCCCTTCTAACAAAGGGCGCGATAGGATGCGAGAGGAAAAAAGGGCAGGTGCCACGGTGGCGGCGGCCGTGACGGACATTTCTGCAAAAAGGCTATCCGATAACCGAATATTGCCATATTGCTGGGAAAAACAGAAACGACGGCAGAGGCAGCAGGGATCATCCGGTCATGGAGCAGCAACGCGCCATTCCCACTCCGGGAGGAAAGTCCGGCGATACTCCGACCTGCGGTATCGCACAGGGCACGATGGTCCTGACCCTGGATGGCCCCCTTCCGGTCGAGACGCTGGCGCCCGGCGACCGTATCGTGACCCGGGCCGGCGCAGGCCGTCTGACTTCGATTCAGGTGACCCAGCTGGCCCAGGCCCGCATGGTCCGCATCGCTCCGGATGTCCTGGGCCTGGGCCGGCCCGAGGGTGAGGTTCTGGTTGCGGCCGACCAGCCCCTGCTGATCCGCGACTGGCGTGCCCAGGTGCTGTATGGGGCAGCGCAGGCACTCGTTCCCGCCGCCCGCCTGGCCGATGGTCAATACATCCGCGTCGAACAGATGACCGACATCCGCATCTTCACCCTGCACTTGCAAGGTGCGGCAGTGATCTATGTCGGTGGTCTGGAACTGGCCTGCGAGGCAGAGCCCGTGGTGGCCTGAGCCGACCCGCCTTGCAGGGCGCGGAACACCCCGGGCAATTCCTCGGGCAGATCTTCGGCAATCAGCCCCGGCCCGAAGCTGCGCGCGCATTCCACATGCAACCAGGCCGCGCTCTCTGCCGCCTGCTGCGGCGCGAACCCCCGTGCCAGGAGCCCGGTGATGAACCCCGCCAGCACATCGCCCGACCCCGCGGTCGCCAGCCACGGCGCCGCACGGTCATAGACCGCGGCGCTAATGGCGCAGGTGTCATCGGGTGCGGCGATCACCGTATCCGCCCCCTTGAACAGCACCACGCAACCCGCCCGCCTGGCGGCCTCGCGCGCTGCATCCACCTTGGAATAGGCCGGGCCCATCTTCGCCGGGGCGTCCAGCCTGGCGGCGATATCAGGGAAAAGCCGGGCGAATTCGCCGGCATGAGGGGTGAGAACGCAACCCGGGTGGAGCATCGCGAAGAGCGCCGGATCTCGGGAAAGGAGCGTCAGAGCGTCGGCATCGACGACAAGCCCCCGGCGGGGCTCACCCCGCCATCCAAGCGCCACCCCCAACAATCCCGCCGCCCGCCCGTCCAGCCCCAATCCGGGGCCGAGACAGAGCGCATTGATCCGCGGATCCTTCAGCACCTCGGCCAATGCGTTGGCGTCCTCCACCGCCTTCAGCATCACCGCATCCAGCCGCGCCGCATTCTCGGGCACGGCCTCCGCCGGGCACCCCAGCGTCACCAGCCCAGCCCCGATCCGCAATGCCCCCCGCGCCGCCATACGGGCGGCGCCACCCTGGCCGGAACGGCCCGAAAGGATCAGGGCATGGCCGTGGCAGAACTTGTGCCCCCCCGCCTTGATCAGATCGCGCGCCGGGACAGAGGCGCGTTGCACCGCGCCCGCGGTCCGGGCCAAGTCGCGCAGACCGCGATTCAACCCCAACGGCACGACCGCCAGACGGCCGCACATCCCGGGGCCGTCGGCCAGCATGTGACCCAACTTCGCGCTCTCGAATGTGACGGTCAGATCCGCCTGCCAGCCTTGCGCTGCATCCTCTGCCAGGTAGCGCCCGCTGTCGGCGCACAGCCCGCTGGGCACATCCACAGCCACGATCCGGCATCCCGCCGCCCGCGCCATTCGCAGCGCCCCCCCGACAGCGGGGGAGATCGGCCGCGTCAGTCCCGTGCCGAACAGCGCATCCACCACCAACGGTCGGTCGGCCAGATCCTCTCGCCGCAGCGCGCTCAACCCCGAGACCCCTCCCCGCCAACGCGCCGCCATGGTTGCGGCATCTTCCGTGCCCGGCGCGGTCAGCGCGTGGACCGCTACCCTCCAGCCCGCATCGTCCAGCAGTCTTGCGATCACATAGCCGTCGCCACCGTTGTTCCCCGGCCCGCACAGCACCACCGCATGCGCCGAGCCGGCCGCCAGTTCCGGCCATTCCGTCAGGACCGCCGCAACCACCCCGCGCCCGGCGCGCTCCATCAGCTCCAGCCCGCTTGCCTCGCCCGCAGCCATCGCCGCTGCCTCCAAAGCGCGCATCTGGGTGGCGGTCAGCAGCCCGCTCATCGCAAACCGTTCGCATTCTGCACAATTTCTGTGCGCTACGCCCATTTTTCAGGCGACGCCACCGCTTTCCCGTGCCGCATCGCCGCAGCGCAAGGCTAGCCAATTGTCCCCGCCCGGGGGAAGTGGTTCTAGGCGGTCTAGACAAGAAAACCCGGGAGACTCGGCCGATGAAGAAGATCGAAGCGATCATCAAGCCGTTCAAGCTGGACGAGGTGAAGGAAGCCCTTCAGGAAGCCGGAATCCAGGGACTGTCGGTGACCGAGGTCAAGGGTTTCGGCCGGCAGAAGGGCCATACCGAACTGTATCGCGGCGCCGAATATGTCGTCGATTTCCTGCCCAAGGTGAAGATCGAACTCGTGCTGACCGACGATATGGTCGACACCGCGATCGAGGCGATCATCGGCGCCGCCCGCACCGACAAGATCGGCGACGGAAAGATCTTTGTCTCGTCCGTCGAACAGGCGATCCGCATCCGCACCGGCGAAACCGGCGACGACGCGGTCTGAACGGCCGCGCGGAAACTGACCGCGGCGGGGCCAGCCCCGCCGCGCCCACAGACGAACCGGGTCGCAAGGCCCAGACCGAAACCAACCGAAAGGCAGCATGATGAGCGCAGTTGCGAATGCTCTGAAACTGATGAAGGACGAAGACGTCGAATACGTCGACATCCGCTTTACCGACCCCAAGGGCAAGCTGCAGCACGTGACGCTGGTCAGCGACCTGGTGGACGAGGACTTCTTCGAAGAAGGCTTCATGTTCGACGGCTCTTCCATCGCCGGCTGGAAGTCGATCGACCAGTCCGACATGAAGCTGATGCCCGATGCGACCTCGGTCTACATCGACCCGTTCTATGCGGAAAAGACCCTGTGCGTGCATTGCGATGTCGTCGAGCCGGACACCGGCGAGGCCTATGTGCGCTGCCCGCGGCAGATCGCCAAGAAGGCCGAGGCCTATCTCAAGTCCTCCGGCGTGGGCGATGCGGCCTATTTCGGCCCGGAAGCCGAATTCTTCATCTTCGATGATGTCCGCTATCAGATCTCGCCGAACAAGGTCAGCTACCAGATCGACGCCGAAGACGCCGCCTGGAACACCGACACCGCCTTTGAAGGTGGCAACCTCGGGCATCGCGCCGGCTACAAGGGCGGCTACTTCCCGGTGAACCCGATCGACGCCCAGCAGGATCTGCGGTCCGAAATGCTGTCGACGATGAAGCGCATGGGCATCAAGGTGGACAAGCACCACCACGAAGTGGCCACCGCGCAGCACGAATTGGGCATGATCTTCGGCGGCCTGGTCGAACAGGCCGACAACATCCAGAAATACAAGTATGTGATCCACAATGTCGCGGCCGCTTATGGCAAGACCGTGACCTTCATGCCCAAGCCGATGAAGGGCGACAACGGCAGCGGCATGCATGTCAACATGTCGATCTGGAAGGGCGGCAAGCCGCTGTTTGCCGGCGACAAATACGCTGACCTGTCGCAGGAGGCCCTGTGGTTCATCGGCGGCATCCTCAAGCATGCCAAGGCGCTGAACGCGATCACCAACCCCTCGACCAACAGCTACAAGCGTCTGATTCCGGGCTTCGAAGCCCCGGTGCTGCGCGCCTATTCGGCCCGCAACCGTTCGGGCTGCGTGCGTATCCCGTGGACCGAATCGCCCAAGGCCAAGCGCGTCGAGGCCCGCTTCCCCGATCCTTCGGCCAACCCCTACCTGGCCTTCGCGGCGCTGCTGATGGCGGGCCTGGACGGCATCAAGAACAAGATCGACCCGGGTCCGGCGTCGGACAAGGACCTGTATGATCTGCCGCCGGAAGAACTGGCCGCGATCCCGACCGTCTGCGGTTCCCTGCGCGAAGCCCTGGTCGAGCTGGAACGGGACATGGACTTCCTGCTGGCGGGCGACGTGTTCAACCGCGACCAGTTGCAGGCCTACATCGCGCTCAAGTGGGAAGAGGTCTATGCCTTCGAACACACGCCGCACCCGATCGAATACCAGATGTATTATTCCTGCTGATCGGGCAGACATGTCG
>JAKALB010000054.1 GCA_021813365.1 Pseudomonadota bacterium
CCGAGTGTCCTAGCCTTTCAATTCTCGGGCGTGGCGCGACGAAAGGGCGGCGACATGCGAATGCCGGAAGCCGGGGTTCTGGCCCCGATCGACCCTGAGGCATGGACTGCGGATCGCGCAGCGCATCTGCTGGAACGGGCGGGGTTCGGCGGCACTCCGGCCCAGGTTGCCCGGCTCGCGGCGATGACCCCTGAACGGGCCGTGGCCGATCTGGTCAACGGCGATGCCGAGGGCGCGCGCGCCCTGCCGCCCTTTGACGAATCCGGCCTTTGGGATCCCTCGCTGATCCAGTTTCCGACCAGCCGCCCCGCCGCCACCGAGCTGGCCGAGCGCACCGGCGCCGCCATGGGCGTCCGGGTCAAGCCAGGCGGTGCGCGCCCGCTGCAACCCGTGACCAACCGCTTCTTCTACTGGCTGCGGGCCACGACCCTGGAAACCCGGCGCCTGGCCTTCTGGTGGCTGGACCGCATGGTCCGCAGCCCGCACCCGCTGGAAGAGAAGATGACGCTGTTCTGGCACGGCCATTTCGCCACAACCGAGGAAAAAGTCCGCGATTACCGCAAGATGCAGGCGCAGCTGGATACGCTGCGCAAGGGGGCGCTGGGCAGTTTCCGCGACCTTCTGGCGGCGGTGTCGAAAGACCCCGCCATGCTGGTCTTTCTCGATGCCACCCACAACGTAAAGGGTGCCCCGAACGAGAATTTCGGCCGCGAAGTCATGGAACTGTTCACCATGGGAGTCGGCAATTACACCGAGGACGACATCCGCGAAGCCGCCCGCGCCTTTACCGGCTGGACCAACGACGACCTGTGCTTCGTGTTCGATGCCTCCAGGCACGACGACGGCGTGAAGCAGTTCCTGGGCCGCAGCGGCGCCTTTGACGGCGACGACATCCTGCGGATCATCCTGGAACAGGACCAGACCGCCGAATTCATCGCCGCCAAGATCTATCGCTTCTTCGTTCGCGACGATCTGGAGGCTGACCTCGCCCGCCGGTTGGGGGTGCTGTTTCGCGACATGAATTACGAAATCGCGCCCTTCCTGACCACGTTGTTCCTGTCGGAAGATTTCCACAGTCCGCCCTCGGTCGCCACCCACATCAAATCTCCGACCGAGCTGATGGTTTCGACCTACCGCAAGCTCGGTCTCGATGGGTTGCCCGGTGTGCCCGACCCCTACTCTGTCGGTCGGACGTTGGGGCAGGTGCTGCTGTATCCGCCCACCGTGGCCGGCTGGGGCGAGGGGCGATCCTGGATCACCCCCGGCCTGCTGTTCGAACGCGGCAACTTCGCCCGCGATGTCATGTTCCCTGACATGATCTCGTTCACCGATCCCAACCTGAACCCGGGCGAAGAGGTGCGGCGCGTCAACCGCAACATCAACGCCGGGATGGACATCACCGCTGCAACGCTGGAAGACGGTGCCGCGCCATCATCGGCGGCGGGCATCCAGGAAACCTTCAACACGCGCTATGCCAGCCTGATCGGCTGGCAGGAGGCGATGCGCCGCCTGAAACCCATTCCACGTGCCGCAGCCCGGTTCAGCCTCTCGGCCATGGTTGACGAGGCCGGCGCCACCACCGCCCAGGCTGCCGTGGACGCGCTGGCCGCTCGGTTCCTGCGCGCGCCACTGACGCCCCGGGCCCGCGCCGCGCTGATCGACATGCTGGTCGAGGAACTCGGCACTGCCGATCTGGTCGCCGCTGCAAGCTATCGTGAACACGGACTGCGTCTGGTGGCGCATGGCATCATGTGCGCTCCGCAATACCAACTGGCCTGACCCGGGGGAGATGTCGGATGATCAAGACACCCAAGCTCAGCAGAACCGACAAGGACGGGCTGATCCGGTCGGGCTATGGCAGCATGGTTCTCGAAGGCGCGGGGGGTATCTCGGCCTCGCCGGTCTGGTCCAGGGTGGCCAGGCCCGGCCTCAGCGACCGCATCCTGGTCATCGTCGAGCTTTCGGGCGGCAATGACGGGCTGAACACCGTGATCCCGCATGGCGACGACGCCTATTACCGGGCGCGACCCAAACTGGGCATCCGGCCTGACAGGATGCTGCGGCTGGATGATCATTTCGGTTTTCAGAAAACCATGGCCGGCTTCGAAAGGCTGTTCAAGGATGGCCAGATGGCCATCGTGCACGGCGTGGGCTATGACCAGCCGTCGTTCTCGCATTTCTCGTCGATGGCCTTCTGGCAGACCGGTGCGCCCAACAGCGGTGAAGCTTATGGCTGGCTGGGCCGCATGGCCGATGCGCTGGATCCGCTGGGGCACAACACCAACTTCCTGATCAACATCGACGATCATCTGTCACTGGCGGTTCGCGCGAAGAATCACGTGCCGCTGGTGTTTGACGACCCCGACAGATTCGCCCGCCGCATCTTCGGCGATGAGGCAGCCGCTATGACCGCAATCGACGCGCGTGGCGATGCACAGGGCAATGGTGCCCTCGATTTCCTGTTTGACATCGCGGCCTCGGCCAGCCGCTCGGAGCGCCTGGTAAGAGAGGCCTGGTCCGCCTATCGGACGCCGATCGACTATGGGCTGGTCCGTTGGGGGCTGGAACGCGTGGCGGCCCTGATCGCCGCCGATTTTCCGACGCAGGTCTATTATGTGCCCTATCGCAACAACGCCTTCGACACCCATGTCTATCAGGCCGACCTGCACGCTAGGCTCTGGTCCTACACATCCGATCACATCGACGCCTTCATGCGTGACATGGACCGTCTTGGTCGGGCCGACGACGTGGTGCTGATGGCCTTTTCCGAATTCGGCCGTCGCGTACATGAAAATACCAGTCTCGGCACAGACCACGGCACCGCCGGCCCCGCCTTCATCCTGGGCAAGCCGGTCGCGGGCGGTCATTACGGCGGCATGCCCAGCCTGACCGACCTGGACGAAGGCAACCTGAAATTCACCACCGACTACCGTCGGATCTATGCCACCCTGATCGGTGGCTGGATGGGTCATGACAAGGTGGCCTCGATCCTGAAGGACGACTTCAGCCCCTTGCCGGTCTTCACCGGGGCTGCCTGACCCTTTCTTCACCCAGCCAGAAAAGGAATTCCGCCGTGATCGCCAGACGCACCCTTCTTGCCACGCTCCTCGCCGCGTCGACCACCGCGCTGACGCCGCTGGCCGCGACACAGGCCAAGGCCGAAGACATGCTCGAGTTGTCGGTGGCCCTGGGCGTCGATGACGCCAATTTCAACGTCACGACCTCGTCCGTGTTCCGCCTTGCCGAAGACCTGGGGTTCTACAAGAAATACAACCTGCATGTCACGTTCGTGCCGCTGGACGGCACTCCCCAGGCCGTGGCCGCGCTGCAGGCCGGGGCGGTGGATGCTGCCGATATCAGTCTGGACGCGGCGATCCGCCTGCGCGCCGCCAATGGCGTGCCGCTGCGCGGCGTTGTGGCGGTCGGCACGGGCAGCCCGTTCCTGATCGCCGCCAAGGATGACATCAAGACGCTGCAGGATTTGGTGGGACGCAGCTATGCCATCGCCGACAACGGCAGCCTCGACCACACCCTGACCCAGGCCGTCCTGCGCAGCCAGGGCGTCGATCCCGATGGTCCGAATTTCGTGGCGATCGGCGCGCCCACCGTCCGCGTCCAGGCTCTGGCCGCCGGGCAGGTCGACGCTACCACCGTGTCGTTCGGCACCTATGCCTCGATTGACGGGACTGCGGGCATCCATGTCCTGTTGCCCTCGAGCGAATTCTCGACCCATGTGCCTGCGGTATCTAAATTCGTCGCCGCCAATGAAGCCACCATTGCCAGCAAGCAAGCTGCACTGCAGGCCTTCACCAACGCGCTGATCGAAACATCGCGCGAGATGGAGGCACATCCCGAAAAGTGGATTGCCGCCGCCACCGCCGCCCGCCCCGACCTGCCGCCCGCCCGGATCGAGCTGACCGCAAAGTTCATCGCCGACCGCTGGTGCATCAACGGCTGCCTCGACCCAAGGGAGCTGGATGACAGCGTGGCTTTCGTCTACGCGAATCCCGATTTCAAGGATGTGCCTGCGGTTGCCGCTGGCGACATGATCGACCTGAGCTTCACCCAAAGGGCGCTGGAGACGCTGGGCACCGCCGGGGGGACGGGCCTCGATTCTCGGCAGTGACCTGGCCGAACTGACCCTGACGCCGCGCCGCTGGCCGGGAAAAGGCCCGGCGAGGCCTCAGGATGCTTTGTCGGGCGCGCCGGTCGCGGCCCATGCGGGCGGGGCATGACGGGGTATGGCAGGCCCGCTCCAATGGGCGGGGTGGCCACTGCGGGGCGCGATGCCATCTGATCGGCATGGCCAGAGCCGGATCGGGTCGGCCAGCCGGGCGGTCGCAAGGGTCCACACCGCGAATTGACGGCTCGCTCCGCTGGCCGTGGGTCATCCGCGCCTTACCGTATACCCTGTCCGGGGCCGTCCTTGTCATTGTGCCCGCGCCTCATCACCGGCCCCCTGCACCGTGCCAGGCTCTGGCAGGCCCCGCCCTGCGCGCGCGCGCCCCGCGACCTTGGTCGCAGCCTGCCGCGACCCGGCTTGACCCCGGCGCCGCGGCGCGGTTCGATGCACCCGAAGGGAGCCAGCCCATGACCCATGCCACGCCCGCCTCGATCGACGCCGTCGAAAACCTTCTGGCCTCGCAGGGCTATGTGGCGGGCCGCGCGCTGTCGACGGTGGTGTTCCTGGCGCTGAAGCTGGGCCGCCCGCTGTTTCTGGAAGGCGAGGCCGGCGTGGGCAAGACCGAGGTCGCCAAGGTCATCGCTGCGGGTCTTGGCCGCCGCCTGATCCGTCTGCAATGCTATGAGGGGCTTGACCAGGCCAGCGCCGTTGCCGACTGGAACTTCGCGGCCCAGATGATCGCCATCCGCACCGCAGAGGCGACCGGCGAGGCCGACCGCAGCCGGCTGGAATCCGAACTGTTCTCGGAACGTTTCCTGATCGAGCGGCCGCTACTGGCCGCCATGCGCCCACAGGCCGATGGCCCGCCGGTCCTGCTGATCGACGAACTCGACCGCACCGATGAACCTTTCGAAGCCTTCCTGCTGGAAGCCCTGTCCGATTTCCAGGTGACCATCCCCGAACTTGGCACGATCAAGGCGCCCGAGCCGCCCATCGTGATCCTGACATCGAACCGCACCCGCGAGGTGCATGATGCGCTGAAACGCCGCTGCCTCTATCACTGGGTCGACTACCCCGGTTTCGAACGCGAACTGCAGATCGTCAAGGCGCGCATTCCCGGCGTCTCTGTCACGCTCTCGGCACAGGTGGTGGGCTTCATCCAGCGGCTGCGGCGCGAGGATCTGTTCAAGAAACCCGGTGTTGCCGAAACGATCGACTGGGCCAGATGCCTTCTGGCGCTGGACGCCATCGCGCTGTCGCCCGAAGTGATCGGCGACACCCTGGGCGCGATCCTGAAATACCAGGACGACATCCAGAAGATCGCGGGTGCCCCGGTCCGGGAGATGCTGGACGAAGTGCGTGCCGCTTTGGACATGAGTTGAGATGGACCTGCCCGAGCCGACCATGGCCAACGATGGGCGGTTGGCCGACAACATCACCCATTTCGCCCGTGCCCTGCGCAAGGCGGGCCTGAAACTCGGCCCCGGTCGGGTGGTCGATGCCATCGGTGCCGTGCAGGCGGCAGGCTTCACCAGCCGCAGCGACTTCTTCTGGATCCTGCATGCCTGCTTCGTGACGAAACCCGAGGAGCGCCAGGTCTTCGACCAGGTCTTCCGCCTCTACTGGCGCGACCCGCGCTATCTGGACCACATGATGGCGATGCTGCTGCCCCAGGTGAAGGGGGTGGCCGACGACCGCAAGGCCGCCCCCGCCGAGAGGCGCGCGGCCGAAGCTCTGCTTGACGGTGTCAGACGCGACCAGCCGCCTCCGGCCGGAAACCAGGGCGACGAGATCGAGATCGATGCCAGCGCCACCGCCGCAGCCGAGGAGCGGCTGCGGACGCTGGATTTCGAGCTGATGTCGGTGGACGAGATTGCCGAGGCGCGCCGCCTGGTCGCCCGCCTTGCGCTGCCGGTTCGCCCCCTGGTCTCGCGCCGAAGCGCCGCCACGCCGCTGGGCGCCCGGATCGACGCCCGCGCCACGATTCGCGCCAGCCTGCGGCTTGGCGGCGAGATCGGCCGGCTGGCCCGCCGCAAACCCAGGCCCCGCCCGCCCAACCTGGTGGCGATCTGCGACATTTCCGGCTCGATGAGCGCCTACAGCCGCATGGTTCTGCATTTCCTGCACGCCGTCGCCAACCGCAAGGGGCCGGGCTGGGCGCATGTGCATGCCTTCACCTTTGGCACCCGCCTGACCAACATCACCCGCCATCTGGCGCAGCGCGACGTCGACGCCGCCCTGGCCGCCGCGGGCGCCGAGGCGCAGGATTGGCAGGGCGGCACCCGGATCGGGGCCTGCCTGCACGCCTTGAACCGTGACTGGAGCCGCCGCGTGATGGGGCAGGGCGCGGTCGTCCTCCTGATCTCCGACGGGCTCGACCGCGATCCGCCGGACCTTCTCGCGCGCGAAATGCAGCGCCTGCACCTGTCGTCCCGCCGCCTGATCTGGGTGAATCCGCTGCTGCGCTGGGACGGTTTCCTGCCCCGGGCGCAGGGTATCCGCGCCATGCTGCCGCATGTCGACTGCTTCCGCTCGGGCCATTCCATCGCCACGTTGCAAGGCCTCGCCCAGGCCGTCGCCAACGCCCGGGACAGTGGTGAACGCGACCGGCTTCTGGCCTATATCGGCAGTTGAGCCCGCAGGCCGCAAATTCCGATGACCCGGCCCGCCGTTGCAGGCATGATGGCCGAAAGGAGCCCAGATGCACGATCTCAACGAAGCCCTCCCCGAACTGGCCCTGCAATGGCACCGCGAAGGCCGCGGCGCCGTCCTGGCCACCGTGATCGAAACCTGGGGCTCGGCCCCGCGTCGCACCGGCAGCCAGATGGTGATCGGGCCCGACATGGCGATGATGGGTTCGGTCTCGGGGGGCTGCGTCGAAGGCGCCGTGGTCGAGGAAGCCATGCTCGCCCTGCAGGACGGCAGGCCCCGCGTGCTGACATTCGGTGTTTCCGACGAGGCCGCCTTTGCCGTCGGCCTGGCCTGCGGCGGCACGATCCGCATCCTGCTGGAACCCGTGGGCCGCGCCCTGCCAGAGCCGATTCTGGCCGAAATCGTTTCTGCAAGATCGGCCCGCAAGCCATTGGCATACCAAGTAAATCTGAAAACATGGGACCGGGGACTCCTGACAGAGGACGACACCACGGCCCCCCTGTTCCGCGCCGACAAATCCGGGGTTGCCCAGACCGCTAATGGCGAGGTCTTCACCCATGTCCACAACCCGCCGCTGCGCATGGCGGTCATCGGAGCGGTGCATATCGCCCAGCATCTGGTGCCCATGGCCCGGGCCTGCGGCTTTGACGTGCTGGTGATCGATCCGCGCGAGGCCTTCGGCTCGCCCGCCCGCTTCCCCGGCACGGCCCTGTCGCATGACTGGCCCGACGCGGCGCTGGCCGACTTCGGCATCGACGCCCGGACTGCCGTGGTCACCCTGACGCATGACCCGAAACTCGACGATCCGGCGATCCGCGCCACGCTGGCCTCGCCCGCCTTCTACCTGGGCTGCCTCGGCTCTACCCGCACCAACGCCAGGCGCAGCGCACGCCTGGCCGAGGCCGGCATCCCTCCCGAACGGCTCGCCCGCATCCGGGCGCCGGTGGGCCTGAACATCGGCGCCGCCACCCCCGCCGAAATCGCCGTCGCGATCCTGGCGCAGGTCATTGAAACCCTGCGGAAACCGGCATGAGGTTCGGCCCCGTCCCGCTGGCTCAGGCCCTGGGCGGCCTCCTCGCGCACAGCGCGACGACGCCCATGGGCAGGTTGCCCAAGGGTCGGATCCTGACCGATGCCGACCTGCGCGCCCTGGCCGCGGCCGATCTGACCGAGGTCACGGTGGCCCGGCTGGACCCGACCGACGTGGCCGAGGACGAGGCCGCGTTGCGCCTTGCCCAGTCGCTCGTCCCCGACCCCGATGCGCAGGGCCTGCGTCTCACCCTGCCGCACAGCGGCCGGGTAAACCTGGTGGCCGCGCGCCCCGGCATCGTCGATCTTGACGCCTCGGCCATTCTGCAACTGAACCGGGTGGATCCCTCGATCACCCTGGCCACCCTGCCGCGCCATGCCCGCGTGGCGCCCGGAACGCTGGTTGCCACGGTGAAGATCATCACCTATGCCGTTGACAGCAAGAGCCTGCTGCGGGCCATCGCCGAGGCGCTGCCGCTCTCTGTCCGCCCAGTCACCCGGCCCAGGGCCACGCTGATCCTGACCCGCGCCACAGAGCCCGACAAGCTGGCGCAAAAGGGCCGCGAGGCCATCGCCCGCCGCCTGACCCGCCTGGGCATGACCCTGGCCGAGACGGTCCGCGTGCCGCACCACGAAGCGCCCCTCGCCCGGGCCATCGCCAGCGCCCGCGGCGATCTCATCCTGATCCTGACCGGCGCGGCGACCTCCGACCTCCAGGATACCGCCCCCCAGGCCCTGCGCCTGGCCGGCGGCCAGGTTCAGCGTTTCGGCATGCCGGTCGATCCCGGCAACCTGCTGTTCCTGGGTCACCTCGGCCAGACCCCGGTCATCGGCCTGCCCGGCTGCACCCGCTCGCCGGCGCTGAACGGCGCCGACTGGGTGCTCGAGCGCCTGGCCTGCGGCCTCGCCGTCAGCAATGACGACATCGCCGCCATGGGCGTGGGCGGCCTGCTGAAGGAAATCCCCGTGCGGGGCGAACCGCGCGAACGCAAGCCGAATGACGACGAGCCTGCCCGTTCACCTGTTTCCAAATATCCCACGGAGGGGTCCGGGGAGGTGTGAAACCTCCCCGGCGCTCAACCGAGGAGAAATTCCTCCAGGGCCTTCGCATCGATCGGTTTCTGCAGGATTCCATGCCGCGCCGCCGCGCTGGCCAGCGCCTCGCTGCGATCCGCCGTGATCAGCCGCAGCGCCAGCGGCCCATGCCGCGCCACCAGCCGGTCGGCCAGCGCCAGCCCATCCATGCCCGCACCCAGCCGATAGTCGATCAGCCAGCGGTCAGGCAGGATGCCGATTTCCTCGACCAGCGCCAGCGCCTCCTCCGCGCTGCCCGCCTCCAGCGCCTCCGCGCCCCAGGTCTCCAGCAGCTGTGCCAGCGCCCGGCGCAGGTTGGCATCGTTCTCCACCAGCAGCACGATCCGCCCCGCCAATCCCGTCCGCGCTTCGGCCGGCCCTGCCGACACCCGGGCCTCGCCCGCCGCCAGGGGCACCGTCACCGCAAAGCGCGAGCCCTTGCCGGGCACCGAATCCAGCAGCAGCGGATGGCCCAGGAGCGTGCAGGCCCGCTCGACGATCGCCAGACCCAGCCCCATCCCTTCCGAGGCCGAGGCCCGCGCCTCCAGCCGGTGGAATTCGCGGAAAATCGCCTGCTGCTCGTCCGCCGGTATCCCCGGCCCGGTGTCGATCACCTCGACCCGCACCGCGCCCGGCAGATGCCGCAGGCCCACCAGAACCCGTCCGGTCCGGGTGTAGCGGATGGCATTGCCGATCAGGTTCTGCAGGATGCGGCGCAGATAGGTGGCATCGCTGTCCACCGTCGCCGTGCTGCCCACCACCCGCAGATCCAGGCCCTTTGCGGCAGCCAGCGGCGCGAATTCGTCGCGCAGCTGCCGCAGCATCGGCCCCAGCGCCACTGCCCCCACATCCACCGCCGCCCGACCGCTTTCCAGCTTTGATATGTCCAGCAGCGCCGCCAGGATCTCCTCGACGCTGCCAAGCGCATTGCGCGCCTTCATCACCGTCTCGCCCGCCCGGGGTGGCAAGGGCTCGTCCGCCAGGCTCGCCAGGAACAACTTCGCCGCCGACAGCGGCTGCAGCAGATCGTGGCTCGCCGCCGCCACGAATCGCGTGCGGGCCGCATTCGCCTCATCCGCCTGCGCCAGGGCGGCCGCCAGTTCCTCGGTCCGCGCCGCCACCCGACGCTCCAGCGTTTCATTCGCCTCGGCCAGGCGGCGCTGCGCATCCCGGTCTGCGGTCACGTCGGTAAAACTGATCACGAAGCCGCCGTCCGGCATGCCCTGGGCCTGCACCGACAGCACAAAGCCATCCGCCCGGGCGAGCTCGAAGGCCAGCGCCGTCCGCGTGGGTGCACCCCTCCGTGTGGCCCCCGCGGCCCAGTCCAGCACCGCCTGGGCGGCAAGCCCCACCGGCACCAGCCCGGTCCAGGCCATCGCCATCAGCGCGGCAAAGGGCAGCCCCATCCGGACCCGCGGCAGGGGCAGCGCCAGCAGTTCCGCCAAACGGGCGTTGAATCCCACCAGCCGCGCCTCGGCATCGAAAATCCCGATCCCCTGGCCGATATGGTCCAGGGTCGCGCGGACCATGCGCGCCTGCACATCCAGCAGCTTGCCGCGCTCTTCCCGCTCCAGCCGCATCACTTCGGTCAGATCGGTGTGCAGGATCACGGTCCCGCCTTCACGGGTGCGATGTTCGCTGACCTGCAACCAGCGGTCGCCGGTCAGGGCCACGATGAAGGTCACCGCCCGGTCCTGATGCCGCCGCATCCGCGCCTGCGCCCAGGCCTCCGGGGTTTCGCCCGGGCCCGGCAGCAGATCGGCCGAGCGGCTGACCAGCCGCACATAGTCGCCAAACAGCAGCCCCGGCTTCAGTCGCGCATGCACGTCGCCCAGGGGCTGGCCAAAGCGAGAGTTCGCCAGCACCAGCCGATCGCCGGCATCGAACAGGGCAAAGCCGTCCTCCACCGCCTCGATGGCACTGGCCAGGTTGGCTCTTGCCGCTTCGGCCTCGGCCTTGGCCTCGGCCAGCCGGGCGTTCGAGCCGTTCAACAGATCCAGGGCGCGCTCCAGGTCGGCGGTCCGGGCCCGCACCAGATCCTCGAGCAGCACGTTGCGCTGGAACTGCGCATAGGCCGCGCCCCGGTCGTCGCTGGCCTGTTCCACCCGCCGCATCAGGACATCGGCGATCTGGATCAGCTTGGCGGTCTGGACTTCGGGCGGATCGGCGGGGTTGACCAGCGGATGGCTCATGATCCGCCCCCGCGCGGCGGAAAGGGTGGATAGATCGCCACCCCGGTCATGGTCTGGTTCACATGCAACGGCCCGAACTGCTCGCCATAGGTGGAAAACCCCGTCACCCGGTGCCGCTGCAACACCCGGCTCAAGGTGCCGTACATCTGCTTTTCCTCCGCCTCGATCCGCCGCAGGATGCAATCGCAGGCCAGAATCGCCGCCGGCACGCCGTCAACCTTCAGCCCCTCCAGCGCAGCGTCCAGATGCCGCACCATGTCTGCCGGCTCCGCCAGCCGCAGCACCAGCCCCTCGTCGATGGCCGAGAAGAACACCAGATCGCCATTCGGCAGCATCCGCTGGATCGAGCGCACATGATGCTGCCCGCCCAGGCGCACCACCACCGGATGCGCGGCAAAGGTGAAGGTTGTCAGCTGCCCGGGATCCTTGCCCAACAGACGCGCATAGGCCAGAGCCGCCGGCTCGGCATTGATCGCCCGCACGATCCGGCGGCGCGGCTCGGCCTCGGTCACCACCATCCGCACCTCCGTCGGCAGCAGATGGTCCAGGCTGAATACCTTCACGCGGCAGTCCGTCCGCACAAAGCTCAACACCGCCGCGTTGCCATGCACCGCCCCGTCATGCAGCACGAAGGTCGCGCCGAACCGCAAACCGTCCCCGGCCGATCCGCCAAACAACGGCACCGGCCCCAGCCCCGTGGCGATGGCCGAGGCCAACTCGTCCTCGCGCAGGCTCAAGCCATCCACCATCAGAAAGCCGAACTCGCCGCCCCAGTCCGGCCGCGTCTCGGCCAGCCGGTGCCGCGCCCGGATCAGATCGGCCACCAGCGCCTCGCGCGACAGCGCGCCCAGGTCGGGCACGAACACCCGCTCCACCGCGAAATGCGCGGCCGGCAGGGCCATGGCCACGATCTGCCCCTCGGCATAGCCATCCTCGGAAATCTCGCCCGCCGTGGTGCACCCTGCCACCGGCACATCCGGCCAGCGCGCCGCCGCCTGCGCGGCCAGCCGCGCCACATCGGCCAGCGGAGAGACAAACAGCAGAATCTCGGCAAAAGGCCCCGGCCCCAGCGCGCGGGCCAGCAGCTCCACCGCGTCCCCCGCCCAGGCCGGCGCCTGCGCGCGCCGCACCAGACCCTGCACCTCCACGCCCGTCATCCCGCAACCCTAACCGCCCGCCGGGCCACCCGATAGCGGAAAACCACCCGCTGCCCCATTCAACTTGGCGCAAATATCCCGGGGGTCTGGGGGCAGCGCCCCCAGCCGGTCAACCTGCGCCCGCCTCACCCAGAAGCGCCGCAAAATTCACGCCCGTCGCCATCAGGACGGCCTGGGTCCGGCTGGTCACCCCCAGTTTCCGCATGATCGCCGTGACATGCGCCTTCACCGTGGTCTCGGCCACATCCAGCTCCCAGGCGATCACCTTGTTGGCCTTTCCCGCACAGATCAGTTGCAGGATCGCCGCCTGCTGCCGGGTCAGGGTCCGCAGCCGGGCCACGGTCTCGTTCTCGCCGGGGCCTTGCGCACCGGCACCGGGCTGCCAGCCCTCCGGCGTATAGACCCGACCTTCGCGCAGCGCCGCAAAGGCGGCGCGGAAGGCCTCGCGCTGGCTGTGTTTCGGAATGAACCCCTGCGCCCCCGCCGCCAGCGCCGCGCCGATCACCCGCGCCTCGGCCAGCGAACTGACGACGACCACCGGCACCCCGGCCGCCGCCTGGCGCAGCCGGATCAGCCCCTCCATCCCGGTCACATCCGGCAGATGCAGGTCCAGCAGGATCACGTCCGGCGCCGGCCCGTCCTTCAGCCGCTGCAGCGCCGTGCCCAGCCGGTCGGCACTGACGATCCGCTCGATGCCGACAAAGCTGCGCAGCGTCATCGCCAGCGCCTCGCCGAACAGCGGGTGGTCCTCGACGATCAATGCGGTCTGAAACGGACGTGGGTCGGTCATGCGTCGATCATAGCATCCCCGGCGTGCCGGAAAACCGCGCCGAAGGTCGAAGGCCATTTGCTGCCGGGCGGCCCGATCTACGCCCTTGGTCGAATAGCGCGGCCCCCCGATCGCCGTTACTCTCGGCCCCGGGACAAGCGGAGGAACCCCAGGTGCAACTGTCCGACAGCCGCCAGATCGCGGCCCCGCCCGATCGGGTCTGGGCCGCCATTCTTGACCCCGACGTGCTCAAGGCCTGCATTCCCGGCTGCGAGAGCATGAGCGGCTCGCTCGAAGCCGGCTACACCGTCGTCGTCGCGCAGAAGGTGGGCCCCGTATCTGCCCGCTTCACCGGACTTCTGTCGCTGACCGACATCACGCCGGGTCGGGCGGTCACCATCTCGGGCGAGGGCAAGGGCGGAGCTGCCGGTTTCGCCCGGGGCGGGGCCAGGGTCACGCTGGCGGAAGAGGGCGGCGGCACGCTCCTGTCCTATGCGGTCGACGCCCAGGTCGGGGGCAAGATCGCCCAGCTCGGTTCCCGCATCATCGACGGTTTTGCCAAGAAGATGGCCGACCAGTTCTTCCAGCGCTTTGCCGAGGCCGTCGAGGGCCCGAACGAGGCCGCAGCCGGCGACCAGCCGGTCGAGGACCACCCCAGGAAGGGCTGGTTTGGCAAGATCTTCGGCAAGAAGACCGGGCCCCAAGCCCCGGATGCCACTGAATCTCAGGGAGGAGAAGCATGACGAAAGTCTCGATGACGGTGAACGGCCGCGCCGTTTCCGGCGATGTGGAGGGCAGGACGCTGCTTTCCACCTTCTTGCGCGAGGGCCTGGCGCTGACCGGCACCCATGTCGGCTGCGACACCAGCCAGTGCGGCGCCTGCGTGGTGCATGTGAACGGCGCCCCGGTGAAATCCTGCACGGTCTTCGCGCTGGATCTGGAAGGCGCCACCATCAGGACGATCGAGGGCATGGCCAATGCCGATGGCAGCCTGAGCCCCCTGCAACAGGCCTTCCAGGACCACCACGGCCTGCAATGCGGCTTCTGCACCCCCGGCATGGTGATGTCCTCGGCCGCGCTTCTGGCCGAGAACCCCAGGCCCACCCCGCAGGAGGTCCGCGCATATCTCGACGGCAACATCTGCCGCTGCACGGGATACCACAACATCGTCAAGGCGGTGCTTGCCGCGTCCGGTCAGGACGTGTCGGCCGTCGCAGCCGAGTGAGGGAGACACCCATGCCCAAGGATTTCGGAATTGGCGCCAGCAGCAAGCGGCGCGAGGATGTGCGGTTCCTGACCGGTCAGGGACATTATACCGATGACCTGCAACTGCACGGCCAGGCCCATGCGGTTTTCGTGCGCTCGAACGTGGCGCATGGCCGGATCAGGTCGGTCAACACCGCCCGTGCCGCCACGATGCCCGGCGTGCTGGCGGTGTTCACCGGCGAGGACTTCAAGGACGTCGGCGGCAACCCCGCCGGCTGGCTGATCAAGTCGCGCAACGGCGAAGCGATGCGCGAACCCAAGCGCCCGGTCCTGGCGCATGGCAAGGTCCGGCATGTGGGCGATGCCTATGCCGCCGTCGTGGCCGAAACCTACCAGCAGGCCAAGGACGCGGCACAGCAGATCGCCGACGACAGCGTGATCGAGGAACTGCCCGCGATCATCGACATGGCCGCGGCCGTGGCCGATGCCTCCAACCGCGTGCACGACGAAATCCCCGACAACCTGTGCTATGACTGGGGCTGGATCGAGGACAACCGCGCCAGGGTGGACGAGGTCATCAAGTCCGCCCCGCATGTCACCACGCTGGAACTGGTGAACAACCGCCTGGTGCCGAATGCGATGGAGCCGCGCGCCTCGATCGGCGAGTATTTCCCCGGCACCGGCGATTACAGGCTGACGACGACCAGCCAGAACCCGCACCTGACCCGGCTTCTGGTCGCGGCCTTCGTGCTGGGCATTCCGGAAAACAAGCTGACCGTGGTGGCCCCCGACGTGGGTGGCGGCTTCGGCTCGAAGATCTACCACTACGGCGAGGAGGCGCTGGTTCTGACCGCCGCCAGAAAGCTGAAACGCCCGGTGCGCTGGACGGCGGAACGCTCGGAAAGCTTCCTGACCGATGCCCATGGCCGCGACCATGTGACCAGGATCGAACTGGCCTGCGACAAGCAGGGCAACTTCCTGGCCTTCCGCACCGAGACCATGGCGAATGTCGGGGCTTACCTGTCGAACTTTGCCACGGTGACACCGACCTTCCTGCACGGCACGCTGATGGCCGGCCCCTACAAGGTGCCGAATGTCTATGTGAACGTGAAGACGGTGTTCACCAACACCGCGCCGGTCGATGCCTATCGCGGCGCGGGCCGTCCCGAGGCGACCTTCAGCCTGGAGCGCGTCATCGACAAGATGTGCCGCGAGCTGAACCTCGACCCGTTCGAAGTGCGCCGGCGCAATTTCATCACCCCCGACATGTTCCCCTACACCACCCCGGTGGGTCTGGCCTATGACACCGGAAACTACGAAGCCACCCTCGACAAGGTGATGGAAATCGCCGATGTCGCGGGCTTCGAGGCCCGCCGCAAGGCTTCGGCCGCCCGAGGCAAGCTGCGCGGCCTGGGGCTTTCCACCTGGATCGAGGCCTGCGGCATCGCGCCCTCGCATCTGGTGGGCGTGCTGGGTTCGCGCGTCGGGCTTTATGACGCGGCGACGGTGCGGGTGAATGCCACCGGCAACATCAGCGTGATGACCGGGGCGCACAGCCACGGCCAGGGCCACGAGACGGTCTTTGCGCAGATCGTGGCCGAAAAGCTGGGCATCCCCGAATCCTCGGTGGAAATCGTGCATGGCGACACGTCGAAGATCCCCTTCGGCATGGGTTCCTACGGCTCGCGCAGCCTGGCCGTCTGCGGCGTGGCAATGAGCAAGGCGGTGGACAAGATCATCGCCAAGGGCAAGAAGATCGCGGCCCACATGCTGGAAGCCTCGGAAGCCGATATCACCTTCGAGGCGGGCAAGTTCTCGGTCGCGGGCACCGACAAGGCGAAGACCTTCGGCGAGATCGCCTTTTCGGCCTATGTTCCGCACAACTATCCTCTGGAAACCCTGGAGCCGGGGCTGGAGGAAACCGCCTTCTATGATCCGGCCAATTTCACCTATCCGGCCGGCGCCTATCTCTGCGAAGTCGAGGTCGACGCCGAAACCGGCAAGGTCGACGTGGTGGCCTTCCACTGCGCCGATGATTTCGGCAACATCATGAATCCCATGGTGGTCGAAGGCCAGGTGCATGGCGGCGTGGGGCAGGGGATCGGTCAGGCCCTGTGCGAGAACACGTTCTACGACGAAAACGGCCAGCTGCTGACCGGCTCGTACATGGACTATGCCATGCCCAGGGCGGCGGACCTGCCGTTCTACAATGTCGACTATTCCTGCCAGACGCCCTGCACCCACAACCCGCTGGGGGTGAAGGGCTGCGGCGAGGCCGGCGCCATCGGCTCGCCGCCGGCGGTCGTCAACGCGGTGATCGACGCCCTGCATCGGGGCGGGATCACCCATGTCACCCATATCGACATGCCCGTGTCTCCGAACCGGGTCTGGTCGGCGATCCACGGTTAGGGAGGCCATCATGCACAACTTCGACTTCGTGAAACCCTCCAGCCTGGCCGAGGCCGTGAAGGCCATGCAAGCCGAGGGCGCCCAGGCGCTCTCGGGCGGGCAGACGCTGATCTCCACCATGAAACAGCGCCTTGCCGCCCCGGCCGTTCTGGTCAGCCTGACCGGCATCGCCGAGATGAAGGGCGTCTCCGTCGCGGGCAGGGTGATGACCATCGGCGCCGCCACGCCCCATGCCGTGGTGGCGAAAGAGGCGGCAAAGGCCTATCCGGCGCTGGCGGCGCTGGCTGGCGGCATCGGCGACCCGGCCGTGCGTTCGCGCGGCACGATCGGTGGCAGCCTGGCCAACAACGACCCCGCCGCCTGCTATCCGGCGGGCGTGCTGGCCAGCGCAGCCACCATCGTGACCAGCCGGCGCGAAATCGCGGCGGACGACTTCTTCCAGGGTCTGTTCACCACGGCGCTGGAGGAGGGCGAGATCATCACCGCCGTCCGCTTCCCGATCCCCGACAGGGCCGCCTATGCCAAGTTCCTGCAACCGGCCTCGCGCTTTTCGCTGACCTCGGCCTTCGTGGCCCGAACCGGCAGCGCGGTGCGGGTGGCGATCACCGGGGCTTCGGAAAACGGCGTGTTCCGCTGGACCGAGGGCGAAAGGGCGCTGTCGGCCAATTTCTCGCCGCAGGCCGTGAAGGGGCTGAAGGCCAATGCCGATGACATGATCGGCGACCTGCACGGCTCCAAGGCCTATCGCGCGGCTCTGGTCGGCGTGATGACGGCCCGCGCGGTGGCCATGGCCATGGCCTGAGGCTCGGGCGGGGCCGACAGGCAGATCAGCCCCGCCCCCTTTCTGCGCCGCCCGGACGGCGCGATCCGCCCCGGTCCGGTGGCGCCGTTCGCGCGGGGCGGGCTCAGAACCGGTCCTTGACCGCCTCCATCGCCACATAGGTCGATGTTGCCGCCACATGCGGCAGGGCGGAGATCTTCTCGCCCAGCACGCGCCGGTAATCCTGAATATCCGCCGTCCGCACCTTCAGGAGGTAGTCGAAGCGCGAGGCGATCATGTGGCATTCCTCGACTTCGGGCACCGCCAGAACCGCCCGGTTGAAGGCCTGCAGGGCCGCCTCGCGCGTGTCGCTCAGCCGCACCTCGACGAAAGCCACATGGGCGCGGCCCAGCCTCACCGGATCCAGGTTGGCCCGATAGCCACGGATCACCCCGGCCTCTTCCAGGCGCCGGATCCGCGCCAGCACCGGGCTTTTCGACAATCCCACCCGGCGGGCGAGTTCGGTGGCGCTGATCCGCCCGTCGGCGGCCAGTTCGGCCAAGATGCTGGAATCAAAGCCATCCAGTTCCATTTGTGCGGCTCCTTGTCAGAATTTCAGCCGATCAGACCGCGATTTGCCTCATCTTCAGTCCAACGGCCTGCCGATCCTGCGCTAGAATGGCACCCGAAGGAAGGTGTCTCATGTCGCTCTGGTCCCGCGTCGCCACGGAAACCCGCATACCGGAAGCTCCGCTGATCGCCCGACTGATCGCCGAGGCCGACCTCAAGCCCGACGATCGTGCGGCCATCGCCACCCAGGCAGCCGGGCTCGTCGCCCGCATCCGCGCCTCCTCGCGCCCGGGCCTGATGGAGGTGTTCCTGGCCGAATACGGCCTCTCCACCGACGAAGGCATTGCCCTGATGTGCCTGGCCGAGGCGCTGTTGCGCGTGCCCGATGCCGAAACCGTGGACCGGCTGATCGAAGACAAGATCGCTCCGTCCGACTGGGGCCGCCACCTTGGCCGCTCGGCCTCCAGCCTGGTCAACGCCTCGACCTGGGCGCTGATGCTGACCGGCCGGGTGCTGGACGAGGGCGAACCGGGCGTGGTGGGCCACCTGCGCAACGCCGTGAAACGCCTGGGCGAGCCGGTGATCCGCACCGCCGTCGGCCGCGCGATGAAGGAAATGGGTCGCGCCTTCGTGCTGGGCGAGACCATCGAGGCCGCGATGAGCCGGGCCGAGGCCTGGCAGGCGCGCGGCTATACCTTTTCCTATGACATGCTGGGCGAGGCGGCGCGCACCGAGGCCGATGCCCGCCGCTATCACCTGGCCTATTCCCGGGCGATCTCGGCCATCGCCGCCGCCGCCGGGTCGTCCGACATCCGCGACAATCCCGGCATTTCGGTGAAGCTTTCGGCGCTGCACCCCCGCTATGAGTGGGCCAAGAAGGCCCGCGTGATGGCCGAACTGGGCCCGCGACTGCTGGCCCTGGCCGGGCTGGCGCGCAGCGCCAACCTGGGCCTGAACATCGACGCCGAGGAAAGCGACCGCCTGCTCTTGTCGCTGGAACTGATCGAGCAGGTCCTGTCCGACCCTTCACTGGCGGGCTGGGATGGCTTTGGCGTGGTGGTGCAGGCCTATGGCCGTCGCGCCGGGGCGGTGATCGACGGGCTGGACGCGCTGGCCACCCGGCTGAACCGCAAGATCATGGTCCGTCTGGTGAAGGGCGCCTACTGGGATGGCGAAGTGAAGCGCGCGCAGGTTCTGGGGCTGGACACATTTCCCGTGCTGACCCGGAAAGAGGCCACCGATGCCAGCTATCTGGCCAATGCCCGCAGGCTGCTGGGCCTGACGGGCCGGATCTATCCGCAATTCGCCACCCACAACGCCCATACCGTCGCGGCCGTCCTGCACATGGCCGACCAGATGAAGATCGACCGCAAGGCCTTCGAGTTCCAGCGCCTGCACGGAATGGGCGAACGGCTGCACGATCTGGTGCTGGAGGCCAACGGCACCCGTTGCCGCATCTATGCCCCGGTCGGGGCGCATCGCGATCTGCTGGCCTATCTGGTCCGCCGTCTGCTGGAAAACGGAGCGAATTCCAGCTTCGTCAACCAGATCGTCAACGGCGACATTCCGCCGCAGACCGTTGCTGCCTGCCCGCTGACCCGGCTGGAGACCCTGGGCGCCGGCCCGAACCCCGCGCTGCGCACCGGGGCCACGCTCTACGCCGACCGGGCGAATTCCAGGGGTCTGGACCTGACCGATCCGGTTGATCTGGCGGCGCTGGAGGCTGCCCGCAGCCCGCATCGGACGGCCCTTTACCATGCTGCCCCGCTGCTGGCCGCCCCGCGCGCCGATGATGGCCCGGCCGAGCCGCGTCTGTCCCCAGGTGATGCGACGCCGGTGGGCAGCGTGCAATGGGCCACCCCGGCCGATGTGGCCCAGGCTCTGGCCCATGCCCAGCCCTGGCGCGCTTCTGCCGCCGAACGTGCCCAGGCCCTGATCCGCGCCGCCCAGCTCTACGAGGCCGAATTCGGCCCGATCTTCGCGCTTCTGGCGCGCGAGGCCGGCAAGACCCTGCCCGACGCCCTGGCCGAACTGCGCGAAGCGGTGGATTTCCTGCGCTACTATGCGGGCGGCGCGGCCCAGCCGCTTGCGGCGCGAGGCATCTTCGCCTGCATCAGCCCGTGGAATTTTCCGCTGGCCATCTTCACCGGCCAGATCGCCGCCGCGCTGGCCGCAGGCAATGGCGTCATCGCCAAACCAGCCGAGCAGACCCCGCTGATTGCCCATCTGGCCGTCAGCCTGCTGCACCAGGCCGGCGTGCCCCGGGCCTGTCTGCAACTGCTGCCCGGCGACGGCAGGGTGGGCGCGGCACTGACCTCCAGCCCCCGGATCGATGGCGTGGCCTTCACCGGCTCGACCGAAACCGCGCAGCGCATCCGCACCGCCATGGCGCACCACCTTGCGCCGGGCGCACCGCTGATTGCCGAAACCGGCGGGCTGAACGCGATGATCGTGGATTCGACCGCACTGCCGGAACAGGCCGTCCGCGACGTGATCGCCTCGGCCTTCCAGTCCGCCGGCCAGCGCTGCTCGGCGCTGCGCTGCCTCTACCTGCAGGACGACATCGCCCGGCCCGTGCTGGACATGCTGATGGGCGCCATGGATGAGCTCAGCCTCGGCGACCCGTGGGATCCGGCCACCGACCTTGGCCCGGTGATCGACGGCGAGGCCCGGGCCGACATCGCCGCC
>JAKALB010000055.1 GCA_021813365.1 Pseudomonadota bacterium
TGGTGATCTGCGGTGAGATCATGACCATGCCGGGCCTGCCCAAGGTGCCCAGCGCGGAGGTGATCCGCCTGAACGACCAGGGCTTTGTCGAAGGCCTGTTCTAAGCCCGATTGCCCGTGGCAGCGCGCTGAGCTATCAGGGCGCTGCCAGAATGACAGGGCTTGCTGATGAAGACCGCCGCAGACTGTTCCTCCATGGCCGAAATCCGCGCCGAAATCGACCGTGTGGATCTCGACCTCGTCCGGCTTCTCGCCAGGCGCGCGGCCTGTATCGACCGCGCCGCCAGGATCAAGGCCGAGCTTGACCTGCCCGCCCGGATCGAGGACCGGGTGGAAGAGGTGGTGCGGAACGTCCGGCGACACGCCATCGATCAGGGATTGCCGCCCGACCTGATCGAGACATTCTGGCGGCACCTGATCGAATGGTCGATCGCGCGCGAAGAAAGCCGCCTCGGCCCGGATACATTGCGCAAAGGGTAAGTCCATGACGGCCAAGGTGATCGACGGCAAGGCTTTCGCGGCCAGGGTGCGGAGCCAGGTGGCGGGCCATGTCGCGCGGCTGAAAGAGGAAAGCGGCCTGACGCCCGGTCTGGCGGTGGTGCTGGTGGGCGAGGATCCCGCAAGCCAGGTCTATGTGCGAAACAAGCACAGTTCGACCCTCGAGGTCGGCATGGCCTCGTTCGAGCACCGCCTGCCGGCCGAGACGACCGAGGCCGAGCTGCTGGCGCTGATCGGTCGGCTGAACGCCGATCCGGCGGTGCATGGCATCCTGGTGCAACTGCCGCTGCCCAGGCATCTCGACAGCGACCTGGTGATCAATTCCATCAATCCCGCCAAGGACGTGGACGGATTCCACATCTCGAACGTCGGGCTCCTGGGCACCGGACAGAAGGCCATGGTGCCCTGCACGCCGCTCGGCTGTCTGATGATGCTGCGCGATCAGCATGGCTCGCTCGCAGGGCTGGACGCGGTGGTCGTGGGGCGGTCGAACATCGTGGGCAAGCCGATGGCGCAGCTGCTCCTGGGCGACAGTTGCACGGTGACGATCGCGCACAGCCGGACGCGCGATCTGGCCGAAGTCTGCCGGCGGGCGGATATCCTGGTGGCGGCGGTCGGCCGGCCCGAGATGATCCTGGGCGACTGGGTGAAGCCGGGCGCCACGGTGATCGACGTGGGAATCAACCGGATCACCCGGGACGGCAAGCCAAGGCTGGTGGGCGATGTCCACTATGCCTCGGCCGCGGCGGTTGCCGGGGCAATCACCCCGGTGCCGGGCGGTGTGGGCCCGATGACCATCGCCTGCCTCCTGGCCAACACGCTGACCGCCTGCTGCCGGGCACATGGTCTGGCCGAGCCCGAGGGCCTGACCGCCTGATCGGGCACTTTCGCGCCGCATCGGCCAGCTGAAAATGCCGCGGCGGGGCGCCAGGCGCTCCGCTACAGCCGCAGCGGGCGGGCCAGACAGCGCGGTCCGGTCAGCACGGCCAGGGCGCGGGGGCCCATCAGCGCCAGAAGATCAGGATGATCGCAGGGCATGCCGCCGGTGAATGTGCCATAGGCGGGCAGGATCACCCGCGCGGCATCGATCAGGAAACAGGGAGCGGTGCGCCCGGGCAGACGCGCCTTGGGGTGATAATGGCCCGAAATCTCTGCGCCTTGCGCGGCAGGGTCGGCGATGTGGCGCAGGGTGATGCCGGGCAGGACGACCTCGGCCAGGTGGCGGCCGCCCAGCGCCGGTGGGCCGGCGTCATGGTTGCCCTCCACCCAGATCCAGTCCCGTCCGGCCATCAGGCGGGCCAGCCACAGGCTTTCGTCGTCGGCCATCTCGCCCGCGGCCGCCAGATCGTCGAAACTGTCGCCCAGGCAGATCACCCGGTCTGCGCCGGTCCGTTGCAGATCGAGCTCCAGCCTGGTCAGGGTGGCGCGATTCTCGTAAGGCGGGATCAGGGCGCCGCCTCGCCTGGCCAGACGCCCGGACTTTCCGAAATGCAGGTCCGAGACCACGATCACCCGCTGGTCGGGCCAGAACAGCGCCCCGCTGGGAAGGGCGCGCAGGCGGGCAGTGCCCAGGGTGAAGGGATAGTCCGGCATGGCCCGGTGATCGCCTGGCCGGGCTGGAATGGCAAGGGGCGCGGCGCGGACCATCGGCCCGCCCGATCGCCCGCCGCCCGCGGCAAGCCGGCGGCCGCTGCGCGGTGCCCCCGTCTCGTCGTCGCCTGCGCGCCTCCTCGTGCGGGGGGCTCTGCCCCCCTGGCCCCCCGGGATATTTGGAAAGAGGTGAAAGGCAAGAACCCCCGTCTTCACCTTGCGGGAAATATCCCACGGGGGTCTGGGGGTGTGAAACCCCCAGCCCCGAGGAGGAGCGCAGGCGACGACGAGGCGAGAGATGTCGCGCAGCGGCCGTGGTCTCGCCCTGGATCAGGCGAGGCCGGCATCGCGCAAGAGCGCCTTTGCCGCGTCTTCGGCCATGCGTTCGCGACCGGCGCCCTGGATCGGCACCCGGCCGGGTTCCAGCATCAGGGGGGCGGACAGCGGGGTCGCATGCGGCAGGCGGATCAGGTCGATCCGGTCGCCCACGCGGTCGAGCAGTTGCTCGATCCGGCCGAAATCGACCATGCCGCGCATGGCCTCTTCGCGGGTGATCTGCAGCAACAGGTGGTCGGGGTCATAGCGGCGCAACGTGTCATAGAGGATATCCGAGGAGAATGTCGTCTGCCGGCCGGATTTTCGGCGGCCCTGGTGGCTGCGTTCGATCAGGCCGGCGACGATGGCGATGTTGCGGAAGGTGCGTTTCATCACCGCATTGCCGGCTGCCCAGGTTTCCACCCCGTCGCGCAGGCGCTGGCGGTCGAACAGGCTGGCGGCCGACAGCACGGGCTCCAGCCCCCAGATCAGCGTGGCATAGTCGGTGGCGACGAAACCGAGGGGGGCTAGGCCGGCGGTCTCCATTTCCTTGGTCAGCAGAAGGCCAAGGGTCTGCTGGGCGTTGCGGCCGGCGAAGCCATAGATGCAGAGGTGCTCGCGTCCGTCGTGGGGGAAACTTTCCAGAAGCAGACGGTCGGGTTGCGGCAGGCGGGACAAGTCGCGCTGGGTCATCAGCCATTGGGCGGTGTGCTGTGGCAGATCGGGCCAGTGCTCCTGGCCCAGGATCGCGAAGATGCGGTCCATCAACTGGGTCGAAGTGGCGAATTTCGTGCCCGAGAACACCGCCACCCGGGGCGGCCGGCCGGGGTCGCGGGTGACTTCGACCGTCAGGTCGCGCAGGCCGGAAAACCGCACCACCTCGCCGCCGATCAGGAACGTATCGCCCTGGGTCAGCGAGGCGGCGAAACCTTCCTCGATCTCGCCCAGGGGGGAGCCGAAGCGGCCTTTCAGGTGGACCTTCAATGTCTCGATGTCGATGATCGTGCCGAGGTTCTGGCGGATCACCGCCGCGGCGCGGGGGTCGCGCAACTGCCAGTGGCCATCCTTGAGCTGAAGGCGTTGCCAGCGGTCATAGGCTTTCAGCGCATAGCCGCCGGTGGCCACGAAATCGAGGCAGGCATCGAACTCGGGCCGGGTCAGGTGGCGGTAGGGGCCGGCAGCGATGACCTCCTGATACAGGTCATCGGCCCGGAAGCGGCCGGCGCAGGCCGTCGCCAGGATGTGCTGGCACAGGACATCGCGCGCGCCGGGGCCGCGGGGCTCACCATCGAGCGCATGGGCGGCGACGGCGGCCAGCGCGGCCTGGCATTCGACCACCTCGAACCGGTTGGCCGGCACCAGGAGGGCTTTGGACGGCGCATTGTAGCGGTGGTTGGCGCGGCCGATCCGCTGCACAAGACGCTTGACGTTCTTCGGTGCGCCGACCTGGATCACCAGGTCGACATCGCCCCAGTCGATGCCAAGGTCCAGGCTGCCGGTGCAGACCACGGCGCGCAGACGGCCCTCCGCCATGGCCTGTTCCACCTTTTCGCGCTGTTCGCGCGCCAGCGAGCCGTGGTGGATGCCGATCGGCAGCGAGTTCGAATTCTGTAACCACAGATGGTAGAAGAACACTTCCGCCTGGGCGCGGGTGTTGTGAAAGATCAAGGTGGTCTTGTGGCGTTCCACCTGGCGCAGGATGGCGGGGATCGCATGGCGCCCGCCGCCGCCGGCCCAGGGCGGGGGCTCGTCGGTGACGAGCATGGCGATGTCGGGCTCCGGGCCTGGGTCGGCGGCCAGGATCCTTGTGTCCTGCGCCAGGAAGGCCGCCAGGGCTGGCGGATCCTCGACCGTGGCGGAAAGGCCGATGCGGCGCAGGCCCGGGGCCAGGCGCGCGAGGCGGGCCAGTTGCAGCATCAGCTGGTCGCCGCGTTTCGATTCCGCCAGCGCATGGATTTCGTCGACGATCACCCGGCTGAGCCCCGCGAAGATGCACGGGGCGTCTGCCTGGGCGAGCAGCAGGGCCAGGCTTTCGGGCGTGGTCAGCAGGATGTGCGGCGGGTCGGCGCGCTGGCGGCGGCGTTGGGCATGGGGGGTATCACCGGTTCTGTCCTCGATCCTGATGGCCAGTCCTGCGCCTTCCACCGGGCGTCGCAGGTTGCGGCGAATGTCGGCGGTCAGCGCCTTCAGGGGCGAGACATAGAGCGTGTGCAGCCCCGGGGGCGGGGCAGGGCCCAGCTCGGCCAGGGTGGGCAGAAACCCGGCCAGAGTCTTGCCGCCGCCGGTGGGGGCGATCAGCAGGGTGGCGGGCTCGCCGGCGCGCTCCAGCATGGCCTGCTGGTGCGGGTGCAGGCTCCAGCCCTGGGCGGCGAACCATTGCGAGAGGCTTTCGGGCAGGGCTAGCATGGGCCGCAGGATAGGCGGAATGGACGGCTGGGCAAGACATGGGTGAGCAGGACATGGGGGGGCAGGACATGGGGGGCAGGACATGGCACGGGTGGTGATCATCGGCGGGGCGGGGCATGTGGGCACCTATCTGGTGCCGCGCCTGGTCGAGGCCGGGCATGAGGTGATCAACGTCAGTCGGGGCACCTCGAGCCCCTATACACCCCATGCGGCCTGGGGGCAGGTGCGGCAGGTGCATCTGGACCGGGCCGCGGAAGAGGCGGCGGGGCGGTTCGGGGCACGGATCGCGGATCTGGCGGGCGAGATCGTGATCGACATGATCTGCTTTACCCCCGCCAGCAACGCGCAGCTGGTTGAGGCGCTGGCGGGGCGGGTGAGCCATTTCCTGCATATCGGGACGATCTGGGTGCATGGGCTGCCGCAGACCGTGCCGACACGCGAGAGCGATCCGCGTCAGCCCTTCGGCGACTATGGCGTGATGAAATCTGCGATCGAGGACGATCTGCTGGGGCGGGCCCGACGGGGCCTGCTGCCGGCCACGGTGATCCGGCCGGGGCATATCGTGGGGCCGGGATGGGCGCCGCTGAACCCGGCGGGGCATTTCAACCCGCAGGTGTTTCGCGACATCCAGGCGGGCAAGCCGCTGGTGCTGCCGAATGCCGGAGCCGAGACGGTGCACCACGTCCATGCCGATGACGTGGCCCAGGCGGTGATGGCGGCGATCGGCCACTGGAGCGCCGCGGTTGGCGAGGCTTTCAACGCGGTGTCCCCCGCTGCGATCACGCTGCGGCATTATGCCGAGGCGATGTATCGGTTCTGGGGGCGGGAGCCGAACCTGTCCTTTCTGCCGTTCGAGGCGTGGCGCGGCACGGTGACGGCCGAAGAGGCGCAGGCCTGCTGGGAACATCTGGTCCGCAGCCCCTGCCATTCCATCGAAAAGGGCCAGCGGCTGATCGGCTATCGCCCGCGCTACAGCAGCCTGCAGGCGGTGCAGGAGGCGATGGCGCGGCTGCCGGCGTGACCTTGGGGAAACGGGGCCGTTTTGCCGGGGGCATCTGTCGCGATTGAGGTTGCGGGGGGCCGCGGCGCGTCCTAATGCCAGCCCATGAAACTGTTGTTCCTGGGCGATGTGGTGGGCAAGACCGGGCGTGTGGCGATTGCCGAGCGCCTGCCGAAGCTGCGCGCCGATTGGGGGCTGGATTTTGTTGTGGTCAATGGCGAGAACGCCAGTTCCGGCGCAGGGCTGACGCCGGAACATGCGCGGCTGATCCTGGCGGCGGGGGCGGATTGCGTGACGCTGGGCGATCATGCCTTTGATCAGAAGGACATGATTTCCTTCATCGAACAGGAGCCGCGCATCCTGCGCCCGCTGAACTTCTCGAAAGTGGCGCCCGGACGCGGGTCGCGGGTGTTCGAGGCGACGCAGGGGCGCAAGGTTCTGGTGGCGCAGGTGCTGGGCCAGGTTTTCATGAAGCGGCCCTTCGACGATCCGTTCAGCGCGGTCGAGACGGTGCTGAAAACCCATCCGCTGGGCGGTGCGGTGCAGGCGGCGATCCTGGAGATACATGCCGAGGCCACCAGCGAGAAGATGGCGATGGGCCACTGGGCGGACGGCATGGCCAGCCTGGTCGTGGGCACCCATACCCATGTGCCCACCGCCGATGCGATGATCCTGGACAAGGGCACGGCCTATCTGACCGATGCGGGGATGTGCGGCGACTACAACAGCGTCATCGGCATGGAAAGGCTGGAGCCGCTGCGGCGGTTCATCACCGGGATGCCCGGCGGACGGTTCGAGCCGGCCAGTGGCGCGGCGACATTGTCGGGTGTCTATGTCGAGACGGATGACCGGACCGGCCGCGCCCTGCGCGTGGCGATGATCCGGCAGGGCGGGCGGTTGCAGGCGGCGGCACCATGAACTCTCGCCGCGGGGACCAGTGGCTGGTGGTGGGGCTGGTCGTCGGGCTGGGCGTCGGCTGGGGGGCGACCCAACCCCTGGGCAAGATCGCGGCCTCGACCGGGCATCCGCCGTTCGCGCTGTTGTTGTGGCAGACGGTGGTGGTGGTCACGGTGCTGGGGGCGCTGACCCTGATCCGCGGCAAGGGGCTGAAGCTGACGCGGCGGGCGCTGGCATTCTATGGCGTGGTGGCCCTGACGGGCACGATCGTGCCGAACACCGCCTTCTACATTTCGGTCGCGCGGTTGCCGGCGGGGATCATGTCGATCCTGATTTCCACCGTGCCGCTGATCGCCTTTCCGATGGCCCTGGCGCTGGGCCTTGACCGGATCGAGCCGCGCCGGGTGCTGGGGTTGATGCTGGGGCTGACCGGGGTGGCCCTGATCGCCCTGCCGCGCACCAGCCTGCCCGAGGCGGCGATGCTGGCCTATCTGCCGCTGGCCATGGTGGGGCCGCTGTTCTACGCGGTCGAAGGCACCTTCGTGTCGCGGTTCGGCATGGCGGGGATGGACCCGGTGCAGGCGATGTTCGGCGCCTCGCTGGTGGCCCTGGTTGTCCTGGTGCCGCTGACGCTGGCGACCGGGCAATGGGTGGACCCCGCCCCGCCCTGGGGCCGGGCCGAACTGGCGCTGGTCGCGTCTTCGGCCATCCATGCGGTGCTCTATGCCACCTATGTGGGGCTGGCGGCGCGGGTGGGATCGGTCTTTGCTTCGCAAAGCTCTTATGTCACCACGGTGTCGGGGCTGATCTGGGCCATGCTGCTGCTGGGGGAACGCTTTTCGTCGCTGGTCTGGATGGCCGCGGCGGTGCTGCTTTTCGGGATTTCACTGGTGCGGCCACGGCCGCAGGTTCCGGTGGCCGATCGGCGAAAACACGCCTGAACTGGTCGTTTTTTGTTGACAGGCCAGCCCGCGGGGGAAGATCGTGCCCTGCCATTGCCGCCGCCATCATCTCTGCCATCACCGGAGTGACACATGATCGGATTGCCGCTGGACCCCTCCAGTCAGGCCCTGGTTGCCCTGGGTATCCTGGCCGTGATGATGGTGATGTTCGTGCGCGAGACCTTGCCCATGGAAGTGGTGGCGATCCTGGGTGCGGCCACGATGCTGGTGCTGGGCATCCTGCCGTTGAAAGAGGCGACAGAGGTGCTGTCGAACAGTGCGCCCTGGACCATCGCGCTGATGTTCATGGTGATGGGTGGGCTGGTGCGCACCGGCGCGGTCGAGGCGGTGATCGGCCTGGCCGAAGCGCAGGTCGGCCACCGGCCGCGGCTGACCATCGTGGTGCTGTTCGGCTTTGTCGCCATCGCCTCGGCCTTCATGAACAACACGCCTCTGGTGGCGGTGATGATCCCGGTGGTGATCCAGATCGCGGCCAGGCTGGGCAAGGCCCCCTCGAAATTCCTGATTCCGCTGAGCCACATGACGGTGCTGGGCGGCATGATGACCCTGATCGGCACATCGACCAACATCCTGGTCGATGGGGTGGCGGTGAAGGCGGGGATGGCACCCTTTGGCCTGTTCGAGATCGCCCCCCTGGGCATTGCCGTCATGCTGGCGGGCGGGCTCTACCTGGCGATCGCGGCACCCAGGCTGCTGCCGGACCGGCAGTCGATGGCGGCGATGCTGGGCGACCGCAAGCGCAAGAAATTCTTCACTGAAGTGGCGATCCCCGAGGATTCGGTGCTGATCGGGCGCAACGTGAACGAGGTGCAGCAATTCAAGCGGTCGGGCGTGCGGGTGATCGACGTGCTGCGTGGCGATGCCAGTTTGCGGCGCGACATGGGCGATGTGGTTCTGGCGGCGGGGGACCGGGTGGTGCTGCGCACCGAGATGGTCGATCTGCTGGAAATGCAGAACCGCACCGACATGCGGGTGGCCGACAAGCTGTCCAGTGTCGAGACCGAGACGGTGGAGGTGCTGATCACCCCCGGTTGCCGGATGGCGGGGCGGCGCCTGGGTGAGCTGCGGCTGCGGCGGCGATACGGCGTCTACCCGCTGGCGGTGCACCGGGCCAGCCAGAACATCGGCCGGGCGCTGGACGAGATCGTGGTGCAGGTGGGCGACACGCTGCTGCTGGAGGGCACGGCGCTGGACATCCGGCGGCTGGCGGCCGACATGGACCTGGTCGACATTGCCCAACCCAGCCAGAAGGCGTTTCGCCGCTCCAAGGCGCCGATTGCCATTGGCGCCCTGGCGATGGTGGTCATCCTGTCGGCGCTGGACGTGGCGCCGATCCAGGCGCTGGCCTTTGTCGCGGTCGCGCTGATCCTGATTACGCGCTGCGTCGACAGCGACGAGGCGCTGGGCTTTGTCGACGCCCGGCTGATGGCGGCGATCTTTGCCCTGCTGGCCGTGGGCGCGGGGCTGGAGCAGTCTGGCGCCGTCAGGCTGATCGTGGAGCGGGTCAGACCGTGGATGGAAGGGCTGCCGCCCTATGCGATGATCCTGGCGGTTTATCTGCTGGGGCTGATGATGACCGAATTCCTTTCGAACAACGCGGTGGCCGTGATCTATACTCCGATCGTCATCGACCTGGCCCGGGAACTTGGTGTCGATGCCCGGCCTTTCGTGGTGGCGGTCATGTTTTCGGCCACCTTGGCCTTTGCGACACCGATCGGTTATCAGACCAACATGATGGTCTATGGGCCCGGTGGCTACAAGTTCCTGGACTTCACCAGGATTGGCGTGCCGCTGAACGTGATCACGGCGACACTCGCCTCGATCCTGATCCCGCTGATCTGGCCGCTTTACCCCTGAGCGGGCGGAGGGGTTGCCGGGCGGCGGGGGGCTGGTGTAGAGGAGCCCATCACCAAAAAAGGACGGCACGGGTCATGGCAGGCCATTCGAAATGGGCGAACATCCAGCACCGCAAGGGCAAGCAGGACAGCATTCGCTCGAAGATGTTTTCCAAGCTGAGCAAGGAAATCACCGTTGCGGCCAAGATGGGACTGCCGGATCCCGACATGAACCCGCGGCTGCGGCTGGCGGTGAAGGCCGCCAAGGCGGTGTCGATGCCCAAGGACGTCATCGATCGCGCGATCAAGAAATCGCAGATGGGGGATGCGGCGGATTACACCGAAATCCGCTATGAAGGCTATGGCGTGAACGGGATCGCGATCATCGTCGAGGCGCTGACCGACAACCTGAACCGCACCGCATCGAATGTGCGCAGCTATTTCACCAAATGCGGCGGCAACCTGGGGCAGACCGGCAGCGTCAGCCACAGCTTTGACCGCGTGGGCGAGATTTCCTATCCGCTGTCGGCCGGCAGCGCCGACGAGGTGATGATGGCCGCGCTGGAGGCGGGGGCCGATGATGTCGAGACCGACGAGGACGGCCACTGGATCTATTGCAAGGTCGAGGATCTGTCGGTCGTGTCGGATGCGCTGGAAAAGGCGCTGGGCGAGTCGACCGAAAGCAAGCTGATCTGGCGGCCGCAAAGCAGGACCGAGGTCGACCTGGAGACGGCGCAGAAGCTGATGCGCCTGGTCGACATGCTGGAAGAGGATGACGACGTGCAGACCGTCACCCACAATTTCGACGTGCCCGAGGACGTGGCTTCGCAGTTGTGAGCCAGGGCGAGCGCGACCTGGCCCGGTTGCTGCGCGGGATGCAGCCGGTGCTGCACGCCGAGGCCTGGGGCTTTGCCCTGGTGGACGAGGGTGCCGCGCTGGACGCCGGGGATTTCGCGCTGATCCGCGAGGCTGCTGGGCTGACCCTGATCGCGCCGATCGACCGGCTGGCGGCACTGGGCCGCGCGGCAGTACCGATGGCGCGGATTTCGCTGGCGATTCATTCTGCGCTGGAGGCCGTGGGTCTGACCGCGGCCATCGCCTCGGCTCTGGCAGAGCGGGGAATAAGCGCCAATGTCGTGGCAGGATATCACCACGACCACATCTTTCTGCCCTGGGATCGGCGGGACGAGGCGCTGGCGGTGCTGCTGGCTCTGGCCAGAGCCTAGCCGACCAGGTGCAGCGCCGCCGCGGCTTTCAGGGCCTGGGTCAGAGGCGCCAGTGCCGGGGCGGCAAGCCGGGCATATTGCCAGTTCAGCGCCACATCCAGCGGGCTGGTCGGGTCGAGGTCGATCAGACTGCCCTGGTCCAGCGCGCCCCGCACCAGGGCCTCGGGCGTCATCGCCCAGCACAGCCCCAGGATGCAGGCCTCGACAAAACCATGCGACGAGGCGATGCGGTGGCAGGGAAAGCGGGTCACGGCGCCGCCGGTCTTTCGGGCGACCCAGGTGTGCTGCAACTGGTCCTTTTCGTTGAACCGCAGGGCCGGGGCGGTGGCCAGCGCCGCAGCGGTGACGCCATCGGGGAAATGGCGGGCGCAAAAGGCCGGACTGGCCACGGCTCGGAACCGCTGGGCGCCCAGCGCCAGCGTGTCGCAGCCTTGCAGCGGGCCCGGGTGGTTGGTGATCGCGCCCAGAACTTCGCCGCGGACAAGCCAATCCTGGCTGAAATCCTGATCGTCGATCACCAGGTCGAACAGGACATCGGGGATCTGCGCCAGGGCCGGCAGAATCCAGGTGGCCAGACTGTCGGCGTTGACAGCGATCCGCAGCGTGGCGGGGCCCGCCACCAGGCCAGGCAGGTCGCGGGCCAGTTCGCGCTCCATCAGGGCGATCTCGTCATGGTGGCGGATCAGCCGCAGGCCGGCGTCGGTGGCGCGGCAGGGCTGGCCGCGGCGGATCAGGCGGGCACCCAGATGCTCTTCCAGCGCCTTCAGCCTCTGCGAGACGGCAGATTGCGTGATGCGCAGTTCCCTCGCGGCGCGGTCGAACGAGCCCTGGCGATGAACGGCAGCAAGAGCAGCGAGTTGGGCGGGGTCAAGCATCAGATTTGCTTATGCATCGCCAGAAAGATGAATTTGACTGTTTCGCATGGCCCCGGCTAGGTCAAGGCCGCAACGGGGGTGCGGATGTTTCAGGCGGCGGTTTCGGGATTTCTGGTGGGGCTGAGCCTGATCGTGGCGATCGGGGCGCAGAATGCCTTTGTGCTGCGCCAGGGCCTGCAGCGCAGCCATGTGGGGGCGGTTGTGGCGATCTGCGCACTGTCGGATGCGCTGCTGATCGGGGCGGGCGTGGCGGGGCTGGGCCGGATGGTGGATACGCTGCCCTGGCTGCTGCCGGTGATGCGCGGGTTGGGGGTGGCCTTCCTGGTTGTCTATGGCGGGCTGCGGTTTCGCGCCGCCTGGCAGGGGGGCGAGCAGCTGGTGATCCGGGGAGCGGGCGAGACGCGGCTGGGCGCGGTGGTGACGGCCTGTCTGCTGTTCACCTGGGCCAATCCGCATGTCTATCTCGACACGCTGGTTCTGGTGGGCGGCCTGGCGGCGCAACATGCGCCCTATCAGGCGGCCTTCGGTCTGGGCGCCGCCGGCGCCTCGCTGACCTTCTTTGCCGCCCTGGGCTTTGGCGCGCGCCTTCTGGCGCCGGTCTTTGCCCGACCGCAGGCCTGGGTGGTGCTGGAGGTGCTGGTGGGGCTGGTCATGTGGGCCATCGCGGCACGGCTGGTATTGGGGGGCTGACCGGCCGCGACGGGACGCGACAGGCCGGTGTTGCGCCCGTGCGGGGGGCTGCGAACGCCCCGTTCAGGGCAGGTTGAGGGTCTTTGCCTAGCTTTGCGGGTCACGGCGTTCCGCGGAGTTTTCCATGACCAGCACGATCATCCAGTCCTTGCCCCTGATTGCTCCGGCCCAGGCGCAGAAACATGTCACCCACAACGAGGCCATGGCCCGGCTGGACGCGATGGTCCAGCTTTCGGTCGAGGACCGGAACCGCAGTGCGCCGCCCTCCGGCCCGGTGGCGGGGCAGGTTCACATCGTGGCGACGGGTGCCACCGGCGCCTGGGCCGGCAAGGGCAGGAATGTGGCGGTCTGGAACGGATCGGCCTGGGAGTTCCATGTGCCGCGGTCAGGCTGGCGTGCCTATATCCAGACCGAGGATGCCCTGGCCATCTATGACGGCAGCGGCTGGTTCACGGCGGCGGAAAAGCCTGCGACCTTCCTGCGGGTGGGGATCGGGGCTGACGCCGATGCCGCCAACCGGCTGACGGTCCGGTCGCCGGCAACGCTGTTGGAGTCCGATGGCGCGGGGCATCAGCTGAAGATCAACAAGACCGCGGCCGGCGATACCGGCTCGGTCGTGTTTCAGACTGGCTACAGCGCCCGTGCCGAAGTGGGGCTGCTGGGCAACAATGACCTGACCGTGAAGGTCAGCCCGGACGGGGCCACCTTCATCGAAGGCATGAGGGTCGACGGCAGTACCGGCCAGGTGAAGGTGAAGCAATGGCTGAATCTGGCGCCGGGATCGGGCGACCCGGTCAGCCCCTCGGATGGCGACATCTGGTACAACGCGGTCCTCGGCAAGTTCCGGGTGCGGCAGGGCGGGATCACGCTGGATGCAATCAACACGGGCGGGGGCGGGACCGTCACCGACAACGGGTTTGTCATTGTCGAGAATGCCGATCCGACCAGGACGATGCGGTTCGAGCTGTCGAACCTGACGCCCGGAACCTTGCGGACGATCTCGGTGCCCGATGTGTCGACCGAACTGGTGGGCCTGGCAGGCACCCAGACAATCACGGGCAGCAAGACCTTCAGCGACCTGACCTTGCAGGATGGCGCCGACGCGACAAAGCAGGCGCGGTTTCAGTTGTCGTCGATCAGCCCGGCCACCACACGGAGCTATGCCCTGCCTGATGGCAACACCACTCTGGCGGGGCTGTCGACCCAGCAGATCTTTACCGCCAGGCAGACCTTTTCGGCTGCCAGCAACGACTTTGGCACGGCGACGGCGGCGGGCACGACGAACCTGGCCTCTGGGGCGACGATCAGTGGCGCGACCAAGACCGTGAACATCGGCACCGGCGGCCTGTCGGGCTCGACCACGGCGGTTTCGATCGGCTCGGCCGTGGCTGGCGCGCTGGGCTCGCTCACCATCAACAGCCCGACGGTCACTTTCGCCTCTGGCGTTTCCAGCATCGCCATGGCGTCGGCCAATGTCTCGGCACTCTATCTGGGTCTGGGCGGCGCCGTGGCGGATGCCACGAACCGGCTCTCGATCAACGCGCCGGCCTCGTTGTTCAACCATGCCGGGGCCGGGCACCAGATGAAGCTGAACAAGAACGCGGCCGCGGATACCGCCTCGATCCTGTGGCAGACCGGGTTCTCGGGGCGGGCGGAAATCGGCACGGCGGGCAGCGATGACCTCGCCTTCAAGGTCAGCGCGGACGGGGCCGCGTGGAACACCGCGCTGTCGCTGAACGCGGCGACGGGCAAGGTCAACATGCCGCTTGGCGCCGTGGTGACCGGAAGCCTCACCGGCACCGCCGTCACCCAGAGTGTCAGCGATACCACGGCGGGGCGGCTGCTGAAGGTCGGCGACGGCGGGTGGCTGACAACCACACCGGCGACAGTCGCGCTCAACAGCGCCATCGTCTCGGGAACCTACAGCTATGCCTCGACCGACCCGAACGCGCCTTCGGCCGCCGGTGGCGCGCTGCTGGTCATGCACCACGGAACATCGACCTATGTCGTTCAGGTCGCGCACGTCGGCAGCGGCTGGCGGCGGTTTACGCGCACATCCGTGGACAACGGCACAACGTGGTCTGCCTGGCGAGAGGATTACAACCGCAGCAATATCGTCGGTGTGGTCAGCCAGTCTGCCGGGGTTCCGACCGGCGCGATCATCGAAACCACGATCAACGCGAACGGAACCTATGTCCGCTATGCGGATGGCACCCAGGTCTGCTCGGCTGTCCTGTCGATCACAGACACCATTGCGGTGGGTCACATGGGCGGGTTCCGCAATGCCGGTTCGACATGGACCTTTCCGGCGCCTTTCATCTCGGCACCGGCAGTCACCGCAATGCCCAAGGGGCTTTCGGCCTTCGGCATGGCGGCAGATGCCGTGACTGCCACTGCCGCCTCGATATTCTTCACGTCGATCACTTCGCAGCCGTCGGCAAGCCGCACCGGCGGCATGATGGCGATTGGCCGCTGGTTCTGAGGAGGTTCCCATGCAGATCACGCTTTCCCCGCAGCGCCGTGACACGGCCATGACCCTGAGCCGCACCGGCGACACCCTGACGATCAATGGCGCGGTCTACGACTTTTCCGCCGTCCGCGAGGGCGAAACCCTGCCGCAGGCCGCCGCGGCCTGTGACTGGCTGGCCTCTGATGTGGCCCGGATCGACGGGGTGCTGCACCTCACCCTGATCCTGCCGCACGGGGCGCATGCGCCGCAGGAGACACTGTTCCCCGCCCCCCTGACCCTGACATCGGATGGTCCGGTGACCCTGCCCGCCTTTGATCTTCCGCCCGAGGACGAGCCGCTGCCCTGACCTCGGCCTGGGGCGGCTGATCTGGCCGATATCGCCCCCCACCGCCGCCACCCGGGCGGGGTGGGCCGGCCAGGGCGGGTCCGGACCGGTGGGCATGTATCCGGACCGGGTGTCGCAATGGGCCTTCCTGCCTCGCGAGCGGCGACCACGGCGGCCGCCCCTTTGGCGTTTGACAGGTCCGGCCCCGCTGCCTAGACAGGGCGCCGGGGGCTAGGCAGAGGTCAGGCAGGCGATGAAGATTGCGATGATCGGGACCGGCTATGTGGGTCTGGTCTCGGGTGTGTGTTTTTCGGACTTCGGCCATGAGGTAATCTGCGTCGACAAGAATCCCGAAAAGGTCGAAAGGCTCTGCGCCGGCGATGTGCCGATCTTTGAGCCCGGCCTGGACGCGCTGATGGCCAAGAACGTGGCGGCCGGGCGGCTGGGTTTCACTCTGGACCTGGCTGCGGCGGTGGGTGGCGCCGATGCGGTGTTCATCGCGGTGGGCACGCCGACGCGGCGCGGCGATGGCCACGCCGACCTGACCTATGTGATGGCGGCGGCCGCGGAAATCGGTGCGGCGATTCAGGGCTATACGGTGGTCGTGACGAAATCGACCGTGCCCGTGGGCACCAACCGCCGTGTCTCTGCCGCCCTGCGCGCCGCCAATCCGGCGGCCGATTTCGACGTGGCCAGCAATCCGGAATTCCTGCGCGAAGGCGCGGCGATCGACGACTTCATGCGCCCCGACCGGGTGGTTGTGGGGGTGGAGAGCGAGCGTGCCCGCAAGGTGATGGCCGATATCTATCGCCCGCTGTTCCTGCGCGATTTCCCGGTCGTCTACACCGGCCTCGAAAGTGCCGAGATGATCAAATATGCGGCCAATGCCTTTCTGGCCACCAAGATCACCTTCATCAACGAAATCGCGGCGCTGTGCGAACGGGTGGGCGCGGATGTGAAGGATGTGGCCAAGGGCATGGGCATGGACGGGCGCATCGGCAACAAGTTCCTGCATGCGGGGCCCGGCTATGGGGGATCGTGCTTTCCCAAGGATACCAAGGCTCTGGCGCGGATTGGCCAGGAACATGCGGTGCCCATGCAGATCACCGAGGCGGTGATCAAGGTCAACGAGGAGGTCAAGCGCCGGATGATCGACAAGATCGTCGATCTCTGCGACGGGCAGTTGAACGGCAAGACCATCGGCGTGCTGGGCGTGACCTTCAAGCCCAACACCGACGACATGCGCGATGCGCCCAGCCTGACCATCGTGCCGGCGCTGGTGGGGGCGGGCGCCAAGGTGCGGGTCAGCGATCCGCAGGGCCAGCGCGAGGGCGAGGCGCTGCTGCCGGGCGTGCGCTGGTGCGACAACGCCTATCAGGCGGTGCAGGGGGCCGATGTGCTGGTGATCCTGACCGAGTGGAACGAGTTCCGCGCGCTGGACCTGGAGCGCATCGCCCGCAAGATGGCGACGCCGCGCATGGCCGACCTGCGCAACGTCTATTCCGCGCAAGAGGCAACCGAGGCCGGCTTTGTGGCCTATGCGGGGGTTGGCCGTTAGGCCCCCGGGCGGGTTTCCAAGGGCGGAAATCCGCGCTAGAGCCTTGCCCAGACCAGCAGGAATGTCCCCTTGGCCCAGCCGCGCCTGATCCTTTGCCTTGGACCGCACCGCAGCGGCACCTCGACGGTGACGGCCGCGCTGGGGGCGCTGGGGGCGCATCTGGCGCTGGTCGATGTCTATGCCAATGCCGAAAACGCCAAGGGGTTCTTCGAACAGCCCGAGGTGCTGGAGTTCGACGAGGCCCTGCTGGCCGAGCTGGCCGGGGCCTGGGATGTGGCCAGCTTCGATTGCCGCGCGGCGATGGCGGGCTGGGCGGCGGCGGCCGAATGGCAGGACCGGGCGGTGGCTCTGGTGCAGCGGCTTTACGCCGGGCATGCCGTTTCGGCCCTGAAGGATCCGCGCCAGGCGGTGCTGCTGCCGTTCTGGCTGCCGGTTCTGAAGCGGGCGGGGTTTGGGGTGGATTGCGTGCATGTGCTGCGCGATCCGGTCGAGGTGGCGGCCAGCCAGCGGGCCAGAGTGCTGGAAAACCCGGAGTATTACGAGATCGGCCGAAAGCTGGCCGAGGGCGCGGCGCTGTGGCTGGCGGCGAGTTGCCAGATGTGGGACGGGTTTGCCGAAGCCGGCAGGCACGTGCTGATCGGCTATGACCGGCTGGTGGACGATCCCGTGCCGGTGTTGCAGGGGCTGGCGCAGAGGCTGGATCTGCCGGCCGATCCGGCGGCGTTGACGGCATTTCAGGCCGATTTCATCGACCCGGCCCTGCGTCGCAGCCGCGTGACCGAGTCTGACCGGGCCGAGGTGGCGGCGGCGCTGCCACAGGTGGCCGCGGCGCAGGAGATCTTGCGCCCCCTGGCCGACGGGCACCTGTTGCGGGCGGCCGAGGTGGCGCCGCTGCTGCGGCTGTGGCGGGCCAGGGCCACGCAGGCGGCGGTGGCGGCGATCCTGGCCCCGGTGCCGGCGCGGCTGTCGCGGCGCCACCGTGACGCCAGCCTTGCAGCCCAGGCTCTGGCCAGTCGTCTGGCAGAGACCGAACGGCGCGCGCAGGACATTGCCGACGATCGCCTGCGGCAGGCCGGCGAACATGCGGCAGACCGCGCGCGCATCGTGGCGGAGTTCCAGGAGCAGCTGACCGGCCAGGCGCATCGGTTCCAGGCGGAACAGGCCCTGGCGGCGGCGGCCTTCGAAAGCCGGATCGCCACATTGCAGGCGGAACTGGGCAATCGCGATGCGGCGCTGGCACAAAAGGCGGCCGAGGTGGAGGCGATGCTGGCCTCGACCAGCTGGCGGATCGCGGCGCCGGTGCGCTTGCTGGGGCGGCAGGCGCGGCGCGCCCGCGCCCTGGCGGGGCGCGGCTGGATCGGGCTGAACCGCCTGGCCCGGAGCCTGCATCGCTCCATCGCCACCCGATCCCCCGCCACGGCCGAGGTGCTGCGCTCGGTTGCCGCGCCGATCCTGCATCGCGGGAACCGCGCGCTGCTGCGGCGCGATTATGTTCCGGCCGCCGAAAGCCTGACCGCCCCCGGCCTGGACCGACCCGCCGGACTGATGGTCTATCAGGCACCGCGCCCGCCCGATGCGCCGCCGCTGGTCACGGTGATCGTGCCCAATTACAACCATGCCCCCTATCTGGCCCAGCGGTTGGACAGCATCTATGCCCAGACCTACCCGCATTTCGAAGTCATCCTGATGGACGATTGTTCGCAGGATGACAGCCGGGCCATCCTGCAGGCCTATGCCGACCGCCACCCCGACAAGACGCGGCTGATCTTCAACGCGACGAACTCGGGCGGGGCCTTCTTCCAGTGGGAGACGGGCATCCGGGCGGCGCGGGGCGAGCTGATCTGGGTCGCCGAAAGCGACGATTGGTGCACGCCGAACTTCCTGGAAACGCTGGTGCCGTTCTTTGCCAATCGGGCGGTGCAGCTGGCCTATTGCCCGACCGTCTTCATGAACCGCGACGGCACGCAGCAGACCTGGTCGATGCGGGAATACCTTGCCGATCTGGGGCCGGAACGCTGGGATGCGGCCTTTGTGCTGCCCGCGCCGATCATCGTGCGCGAGGCGTTTGCGGCCCGGAACATCATTCCCAACGTTTCTTCTGCCGTCTTCCGTCGGCCAGACCGGCTGGATGTGCTGGAAAACGACATCTGGCGTGGAATGCGGACCAGCGGCGACTGGGTGCTGTATCTGAACCTGATCCGGGGCGGCTGTCTGGCCTATTCGCCGGCGGCGCAGAACTATTTCCGCCAGCATGGGGCCAACACTTCGGTCGGCAGCTTCACGCAGGACCGCTATTACGCCGAACATGCCGAGGTGGCCAGATGCGTGCAGCGGCACTATCGGGTGGACGAAGCGGTGTTCATCCGCCAGCGGCAGGAGCTGATTGCGCACTGGATCCGCAACCGGGGCGGGCTGGACCAGGCGGCCTTCGACGCCTGCTATGATCTGGGCGCGGTCCTGGCCGAGGCCACCAAGCGCAAGCCGCATCTGCTGATGGCGGGTTTTGCCTTTGCGCCCGGAGGCGGCGAGACCTTTCCCATCGCGCTGGCCAATCTGATGAAGACGGCGGGTTACAGCGTGACCTTCCTGGATTGCCATCAGGAACCCGAACAGCCGGGCATCCGCGAGCAGTTGGCGCGCGACATCGCCATCGTGTCGAATTTCCAGGACCTGAACGGAATCCTGCGCGATTTCGACATCCAGGTGATCCATTCCCACCACGCCTGGGTCGACAACACCGTGCTGGACATCCTGCCCGAGGACAGCCCGGTCCGCACCGTCATCACCCTGCATGGCATGTATGAAACCATCGCCGAGCCGCAGCTGCGCCGGATGCTGCCGCGCCTGGTGCGGCGGACCGCCGGCATGGTCTATATCGCCGACAAGAACACCGAGGCGATGACCCGCCTGGGCGGCATGTCGCATGACACCCTTGTGCGGATCGACAATGCCCTGCCGCGTGGTGTCGTTCATCCTGTGCCGCGCGCCGATCTGGGGATCGGGCCGGACGCTTTCGTGCTGACCACCGTGTCGCGCGGCATTCCCGAAAAAGGCTGGGACGAGGCGATCCGCGCCGTGACCCGGGCGCGAGAGCTTTCGGGCGCCGACATCCGGCTGGTGATCGTGGGCAACGGGCCGGAATACGACCGTCTGGCGCCCTCCGCGCCGGCGCATGTGCATTTCGCGGGTTTTCGCGCCAATACGCGAGACTATTTCGCGATGGCGGACCTGGGGCTGCTGCCCTCGCGTTTCAGGGGAGAAAGCTTTCCGCTGGTGTTGATCGATTGCCTGAATGCCGGGCGGCCGATGCTGGCCAGCAACCTGGGTGAGGTGCGGGCGATGCTGAGCACGCCCGATGGCCTGGCGGGCGAGGTGTTTGACCTGGCAGACTGGCAGGTGCCGGTCGAGGCGCTGGCCGAACGGATCGCCGCGCTGGCCGTGACGCCGGGGTTGCTGGCGCGAATGACCGCACGGGTGGCCGTGGCCTGTGCGAAATTCGACCCTGACCGGATGCGCGACGCCTATGACGCGGTTTACCGGGCGGCGATGGCCAGACCGGAGGCGGCACGTGCGGCCCGCTGATCTGATCCGGCGCATCGCCGGACGGTTGCGTGCCGGCCAGACCGCCAAGGCGGACCGCGTTCTGGTGCATTACGGCATCCTGAAGACCGGCAGTTCCTCGATCCAGGAGACGCTGTTCCGCAGCCGCACTGGGCTGGGGCCGGTGCTGTATCCCGATCTGGGCATGGCCAACGGATCCTATCACCTGGCCAATGCCTTCGCCGACCCGCGCAGCCTGATCGACCGCCGCCTGGCCCCCGATGTCGCACAGGCCCACGAGGCCAGGGCGCGGTCGCGCAGGCTGGTATCGGCGCAACTGGACCTGCGCGCGCCTGGGCAGATGGCGATCCTGTCGGGCGAAGTCATCTCCTGGTTCAGCAAGGCCGAGATCGCCGAACTGGTCGCCTATCT
>JAKALB010000193.1 GCA_021813365.1 Pseudomonadota bacterium
ACGACGCCCACGCTCAGGCTGGACGCGATGGTGCGCGGCCGACGCTGCCCCGGGCCGAAGACCTGGCGCGGCCAGACCTGTGGCACCGGCAGTCGGCCCAGTTCGCGGGCAAAGAGCTCGCGGGTCTCCTCCAGGGTCATCGCCGGCGCCTTGGGGCGGTCGGGCACCGGCCCGGCCCGCAGGATCTGGCGGAAGAGTTCGGGGTCGTCCCAGGCCAGCCAGGCGCCGAAATCGATCAGCAACTGGCTGCCCTGCGGCCGTTTCGGTCCCAGTTTCGCCGCCAGGGCTTCCAGATAGATCAGGGCCAGGTATTCCTGGAACAGCACCGCGCCATGGCCGGGATGCAGGTTCATCCCCGCCTCGATCCGCGCGAACAGGTCGCGGCCGTCGCGCTGCGGCAAGGGCACCGCGCCCAGGCGCGCCCAGAGTTCGGGGTCGGTCACGATTCGTCCATCCGTCCTGTCGCCCAGCCGCCCAGCCCGGCGACAGACTAGAGCCGCGCCGTGGCAGGAAAAAGGCAGATCCGCACCGCGCCGGCCCGGCCCGATGGCGAACCGGCGCAATTGCGCCGATCGCATCGGGGCCAGAACCGGCGGAGCGCCAGGGCCGGCATCGGGCCGCGCCAGGGCATTGCACACGCGCCCGCCGCGCGGGTGGCCCGCCCCCCCGATGAAGCGGCCTATTCCCCGCCCGGGCCTTGCAGCTTGCGGCGCCCCTGCATAAGAGGCAGAAGTCAGTCGCGCAGGGGGCACCCATGAACATCCTCATCCTGGGATCGGGCGGTCGGGAACATGCGCTGGCCTGGGCCGTGGCGCAGAACCCGAAATGCGACCGGCTGATCGTGGCGCCGGGCAATGCCGGCATCGCCCTTGCGCATGAAGTCGCCGATATCGACATCCTGGATGGGGCCGCCGTGGTGGCCTTCTGCGCCGAAAACGCGGTGGATTTCGTCATCGTCGGGCCCGAGGCGCCCCTGGCCGCCGGCGTGGCCGATGCAACCCGCGCTGCGGGTATCCTGACCCTCGGCCCCTCGGCCGCCGCCGCCCGGCTGGAGGCGTCGAAGGCCTTCACCAAGGAAATCTGCGATGCCTGCGGGGCGCCGACGGCCGCCTATGCCCGCTTTACCGAGGCCGAGGCCGCCCGCGCCCATGTGCTGGCCCAGGGTGCCCCGATCGTGGTCAAGGCCGACGGGCTGGCGGCGGGCAAGGGCGTGATCGTCGCCATGACGGTCGAGGAGGCGCTGGCCGCCATCGACGACATGTTCGCCGGCGGGTTCGGGGCCGCCGGCGCCGAAGTCGTGATCGAGGAATTCATGGCCGGTGAGGAAGCCAGCTTCTTCGTGCTGACCGACGGCACCGATGCCCTGCCGATCGGCACCGCCCAGGATCACAAGCGCGTGGGAGAGGGCGACACCGGCCCGAACACCGGCGGCATGGGCGCCTATTCGCCCGCCCCGGTGCTGACCCAGGCCATCCAGGACCAGGCCATGGCCGAGATCGTCCTGCCCACGATTGCCGAGATGGCGCGGCGCGGCACCCCCTATCAGGGCGTGCTTTATGCCGGGCTGATGATCCGGGACGGACGCGCCCGGCTGGTCGAATACAACGCCCGCTTCGGCGATCCCGAAACCCAGGTGCTCATGATGCGGCTGGGCGCCCAGGCGCTGGACCTGGCTCTGGCCTGCGCCGAAGGCCGCCTGGCCGAGGCCCATGTCAACTGGGCCGACGATCATGCCCTGACCGTGGTGATGGCGGCCAGAGGCTATCCCGGCGCCTATCGCAGGGGCACGCCGATCCACGGGCTCAAGCGCCTGCCCGAGGACAGCCGCCACATGTGCTTTCACGCCGGCACGGCCGAGAAGGATGGTCGCATCGTCGCGAATGGGGGCCGCGTCTTGAATATCACCGCCCGCGGCGCCACCTTGGCCGAGGCGCGCAACCGCGCCTATGCGATGATCGATCATATCGACTGGCCAGAGGGCTTCTGCCGGTCGGACATCGGTTGGCGCGCACTCTGAGGGCCGGCGAGCCCGGAAGCGGCGCCGTGCCGCCCGGCGGGCCGGCGGTGCGAAAAGCCGGGTCAGACCGGGACGGCAGGCCCCGGCAAGGGGCGAACTGGGGATGCGACGGATGGTCACCGGCTTTCTGATTCTGGCCTTGCTGGCCCTGATCGTCCTGCTGCTGTGGGGCAAGGGGCCCGCGCCCGGAGACTGGGTGACCCTGCCCGATGGCCGGCGCTATCTGGCCGTGTTGCCCAGGCAGTCGCCGGGCGCGCCGCTGATCGTGGCCCTGCATGGCGGCGGCGGCCAGGCCCGCACCTTTGCCGCCAAGAGCGGGCTTGCCCCCGCGGCGACGGCGGCGGGCTATGCGGTGATCTTCCCCGACGGAACCGGACCCTGGAACGCCCACACCTTCAACGCCGGCTATTGCTGCGGCACCGCGGCGCGGGACGGGGTCGACGACCTGTCCTTCCTGGATGCCGCCATTGCCCATGCCAAGGCGCGCTACCGTCTCGATCCGGGTCCGGTTGTCATCACCGGCGTCTCGAACGGCGCGATGCTGGCGGAAGCCTATGCCGCCACCCGGCCCCAGGCGGTGCGCGCGGTGGCTGCGGTCGCCGGAACGCTGGATCTGGCCCGCTTTCCGCCCCGGGGCCCGGTGCCGCTGTTCATCCTGCACGGATCGAACGACCGGAACGTGCCGCTGGCCGGCGGCCTGGGCCCGCGCGCGCGCAACCGCGTTCCCTTCACCCCGGTGCAATCCGTGGTCGAGGCCTTCCTCAGACCATGGGGCACGGCGAATCTCGAGCGGACGCAACGCGAAACGCCGAGAGATGCCGAGGGCTTTGCCCTGAAGGAAACAACCTGGAGCCGCGCCGGGCATCCGGTGCTGCGCCTGCTGATCGTCGAGGGCGGCGATCATGACTGGCCGGGGGCGGCGCCCTCGGCCCGGCGGCAGGGCCGCTCGCCGTCGACCCTGTCGGCCAATGCCGAAATCCTGCGGTTTCTGGACGAATTGGGCCACAGTGCCGGCGGTGGCGCCCGGCAATCGCCGCAATAGCGCCGCAGCCGCCCCGCCGCCGGCGCCTTCGCCCTTGCACCCCCCGGCCCGCCCGCTTAAAGAAGCGCCGATTTTGCCGGGCATAGGGGGCCCTCATGCCAATTCTCGTGATGAAATTCGGCGGGACCTCCGTCGCCAACCTGGCGCGAATCGAGAACGCCGCCAGGAAAGTCCAGGCCGAAGTGGACCGGGGCTATGATGTCATCGTCATCGTCTCGGCCATGTCAGGCGAGACCAACAAGCTGGTGGGCTTTGTCGAAGGCACGTCGAAGCTCTACGACGCCCGCGAATATGATGCCGTGGTGGCCAGTGGCGAGAACGTGACCGCCGGCCTGATGGCGCTGCGGTTGCAGGAAATGGGCATTCCCGCCCGGTCCTGGCAGGGCTGGCAGGTGCCGATCAACACGACATCGGCACATGGCGCGGCCCGGTTCGTCTCGATCCCGCGCGAGAATATCGAGGCCAAGTTCGCTGAAGGCTTCAAGGTCGCGGTCGTGGCCGGATTCCAGGGCGTGTCGGCCGAGGGCCGGATCACCACGCTCGGCCGTGGCGGGTCCGACACGACCGCCGTGGCCTTTGCCGCGGCCTTCGGCGCCGAACGCTGCGACATCTACACCGACGTCGATGGCGTCTACACCACCGACCCGCGCATCGTCTCGAAGGCCCGCAAGCTGGAGAAAATCGCCTTCGAGGAAATGCTGGAACTGGCCTCGCTGGGCGCCAAGGTGCTGCAGACCCGTTCGGTCGAACTGGCCATGCGCTACAAGGTCCGCCTGCGGGTGCTGTCTTCGTTCGAAGACACGGATGAAACCTCTGGAACACTCGTCTGCGACGAGGAGGAAATCATGGAATCGAAAGTCGTCTCCGGCGTGGCCTTCAGCCGTGATGAAGCCAAGATGACGCTGGTCCGCGTCGAAGACCGCCCCGGTGTTGCCGCAGCCATCTTCGGGCCCCTGGCCGAAGCCGGCGTCAATGTCGACATGATCGTGCAGAACATCTCGGAAAAGGTGGCGGGCGATACCAAGCTTTACACCGACATGACCTTCTCGCTGCCGGTGAACCAGGTCGAACGCGCCAGACATGCGCTGGAAGCCAGCCAGGGTTCGGGCCTCAGCTATGCCGAACTGATCACCGACACCGAAACCGCCAAGGTTTCGGTCGTGGGCATCGGAATGCGCAGCCAGGTGGGCGTGGCCGCCAGGATGTTTGCCGCGCTGGCCGCGGAGAACATCAACATCAAGGTCATCACCACGTCCGAGATCAAGATTTCGGTTCTGATCGACCGCAAATACATGGAGCTGGCCGTGCAGACCCTGCACGACACCTTCGACCTCGACAGGGTGTGAACCGCTGCCGGCGGGATGGGCCTGCGGCCCGTCGCCGCTGGGCACGCGCCCCGGCGGCGCCGCCTTTGCGGGCAGCAGCCCCGGGTGCGGC
>JAKALB010000194.1 GCA_021813365.1 Pseudomonadota bacterium
CATCAGGCGCGGGGTCAGATGCACCACCGGCGTCTCGGTGAAGGCCGCAACGATGCCCAGCAGGACGGCGCCCACGAACATCTGCAAGCCCACGATCATCAGAAGGTTCCCGCTGGACGAGGCGCTGCGGACTGTGATCGTCGCGAAGGCCAGCGCCAGCACGCCCAGAACGCACAGGATCAACCCTTCGCCGATGCCGCCGCCCGACAGGCGCGACGCCATGATGACCACCACGCCAACCAGCCCGGCCAGCAGGCCCGCCGCACCAAGCGGGCGCACCGTTTCGCCATACCAGAGCCAGCCCGCCACCGCGACCACCAGCGGCATGGTCGAGGCGATGATCGAGGCAAGCGAGGCGTCGACCGTCTGCATCGCCACGAAATTCAGCCCGAGGTACAGCGCGTTCTGGCACAGACCGAACATGAAGGTGGCCCGCCATTGCGCCCGGGTCAGCCGCAGGGTCTGGCCCATGGCGGCCGCGATCGCGACCCCGAGCGTGCCCGATACCAGGAACCGCAGCGCCAGCGCGAAAAGCGGCGGCGCATCCGCCACGATCATATGCGCCGAGGTGAAGGCCGAAGACCACATCAGCGCAAAGGCCAACCCCATGCCGATTGCCGTCAGGTCCATCCGCGCCTCCCCTGCGCCACATGAAAAAGGGCCGCCGGGTGGCGACCCTACACGGCCAGAGGCCGGACGCAAGGCGCGATCAGGCGTTGACGCTGTCCTTCAGCGCCTTGGCCACCGCGATCTTCACGACCTTGTCGGCCGGCTTCATGATCTGCTCGCCGGTGGCCGGGTTGCGCACCTGGCGCTCGGGCCGGGCGCGGCAGCTGATCTTGGCCAGCCCCGGCAGGGTCACGGCGCCGCCGGCCATGACTTCGCGCGTCACGACTTCGGTGATGGCGTCCAGCGCGGCCGTGGCCGACTTCTTGTCCGCCCCCATGGCATCGGCGATCGCCGCCACCAGTTGGGTCTTCGTCATCGGTTTGGACATCAATATCTCCTAGTGTCCTGCCCTGCTTGCCGCAGGGTCTTCGCTGCCCCGTCCCGGGCGAATGGCCCTCGCTACACCGTTTTTTCAGGCACAGTTCAAGCCTTTTCGGCATTTCCGGCCGGAAACCTTCACATCAGAGGAACGCCGTCTCCTCGAAGCTGCGCAACTTGCGGCTATGGATGCGTTCCAGCGGCATGTCGCGCAGCAGTTCCATGGCCCGCACGCCGATCTGCAGGTGGCGTGACACCTGCGTGCGGTAGAACTCGCTGGCCATGCCGGGCAGCTTCAGCTCGCCATGCAGCGGCTTGTCGGACACGCACAGAAGCGTTCCGTAGGGCACCCGGAAGCGGAAGCCGTTCGCGGCGATGGTGGCGGATTCCATGTCGAGCGCGATGGCGCGCGACAGGCTCAGCCGGTGGACCGGGCCGGACTGGTCGCGCAATTCCCAGTTGCGGTTGTCGATGGTGGCCACGGTGCCGGTGCGCATGATCCGCTTCAGCTCGTAGCCTTCCAGCCGCGTGACCTCCTGCACCGCCTCCTGCAGCGCGATCTGGATCTCGGCCAGCGCCGGGATGGGCACCCAGACCGGCAGATCGTCGTCCAGCACATGATCCTCGCGCAGGTAGGCATGGGCCAGCACGAAATCGCCAAGGCTCTGGCTGTTGCGCAGGCCCGCGCAATGGCCGACCATCAGCCAGGCATGCGGGCGCAGCACCGCGATATGGTCGGTCGCGGTCTTTGCATTCGACGGGCCAACGCCAATGTTGACCAGCGTAATCCCCTGCCCTCCGGGCCGCTTGAGGTGATAGGCAGGCATCTGCGGCGTCTTCTGGCTGACGGCAAGCGGCTGATGGGCGGCTGTGATCACCGCGTTGCCCGGCGCCACGAAGGCCGTGTAGCCGCTGGCCGGATCGGCCAGCGCGGCGCGGGCGAAGGTCTCGAACTCGTCGACGTAGAACTGGTAGTTCGTGAACAGGACATGGTTCTGGAAATGGTCGGCATCGGTCGCCGTGTAATGGCTGAGCCGCGCCAGCGAATAATCCACGCGCTGCGCGGTAAAGGGGGCCAGCGGCATCGAGCCGTCGGGGTTCGTCTTGCGCACGCCGTTCACGATGTCGTCGTTCGTCGTGGACAGGTCGGGCACGTCGAACAGGTCGCGCAGCGAGAAGTCCAGCACCCCCTCCTGCGGGATGTTCACGTCGGATCGCCCTGCGACGGCGAAATGCACCGGAATGGGGGTGCCCGAAGGGCCGATGCTGACCGACACCCCGTGGCTCTTCATCAACAGGTCGATCTGCTGTTCCAGATAGTTGCGGAACAGGTCCGGCCGGGTGACGGTGGTGGAATAGCTGCCGGGCTGGGTAACGTGGCCAAAGCTCAGACGGCTGTCAGCCTTGACGAAACTGGTCACGCTCAGCCGGATTTCGGGATAGAACGCCCGGAACCGCGCCGCGGGCCGCCCTTCACGAACCGCCCGGGAAAAGGCGTCGGTCAGGAACCCGGTGGCCTGCGAATAGAGCTGCTGCAACCAGTCCACCGCTGCGGCGGGGGTGTCAAAGCTGCGGGTCTCGGCGGCGGGCGGGGTCAGGATCGGCAGGTGCGGATCGGCGGGTGTCATATCGGTCATCTCTCTTGCGGATCGCCCATCCTGCACCGGGCGCGGCGCGGCGTGCAAGCCCCAGGGGCACCCCCGGAGCCGCACGCAGAACCCAGCCTTCAGCCGGGTCGGATGACGGTGGGATAACGGCTCAGTCCGCGCCGAGCGCCAGCGTCGATTCCCGCAACCACGCCATGAACCCGCGCGGGTTGCCGGACCATTTCGCCACCTCTTCGGGATCCAGCGGGGTGCCGATGATGGGGGCCTGCGGCTTGTTCAGCGCGTGCGCGATCTCATGCAGCAACAGACCCTGCCGCAGCGTGGCCGACACCTTGTTGGCCATCAGATACCAGCGCGAATTCTGCCCCTGGAACCGGATCGGCAACACCTGCGCGCCGCTCTTCAGGATCATCTTGGCCGTGAAGGGGTTCCATTCGGCCTCGATCGCCGGGCCGAACCAGCTTTCCGAGGTCGCCACCTGCCCCGACGGGAACAGGATGATGACGCCACCATCCTTCAGGTGCTCCATCGCGATGCGCCGCATCTCGAGACCCTTTTCCAGCGCGCCATCCTCATGCGGGAAGGGCACCGGCACCATGTTGTAGGCGATCTCCTCGATCCCGGTCAGCAGCGAGCGCGTCAGGATCTTGAAATCCGGCCGGACCATGCCGACCAGTCGGCCCATCACCAACCCGTCGACCAACCCGTGCGGGTGGTTCGCCACCACCACCACCGGCCCTGTCCTGGGAATTCGCGCGATCTGCTCGGCCGGGGTCTCGATGTCGATCCCCATGACCTTCAGCGCGCGGTCCCAGAACTCTGGCCCGCGGGCGGGGCCAAGTGCCTCGAACCGGCGGATCAGGCGCAGCAGGGTGAGTTTGCCGGTCATCCACTCCAGCACGCGGATCGTGTTCGCTTTCCACGGGTCGGTGAAGGTCCCGCCGTAAGACAGGCGGCGCTTGTCATACGGCCTGTAGTTCGGGTCTCCGACAAAGCGCGAAGGCTGTGCGGTGTGGTCGTTCACAGGCAATCGGTCCCCTTGGGCGGGGCGCCCCCGCCTCAGAATTCCTCGCCGAAGCGGTCTGCCACAAGGGCCTCGAGCGCATCGGCCAGCTTGTCGGCTTCCGCCCCGCTGGTCCGCACCTCAATAGAGGTTCCGCGCGATGCTGCCAACATCAAAAGCCCCATGATGCTGTCACCCGAAACGGTCATGCCGTCGCGGCTGACCTGGGCCTGCGCCTTGTGCGCCTCGACCACCTCGACGAATTTCGCCGAGGCACGGGCGTGCAGCCCCTTTTCATTGACGATCCGTAACACCCTGTCGGCCATCAGGTTTCCTGCCCGCTCCCGAGGTCGATACTGTTGATGTACTTGCGCCCGGCGTCCAGCGCGCAGGCCACTGCATCCGCCACCGTCTTTTCGCGCGATTTCGCCAGCTTCACCAGCATCGGCAGATTCGCGCCGTAAAGGATGCGGCGATCCGTTGCCGTACAGGCACGGATGCTGAGGTTCGATGGCGAGCCCCCGAACATGTCGGTCACCACCACCACACCGCTGCCCTCGTCGACCGCATCGGCCGCATCGCAGATCTCGCGCTGCTTCTGCGCCCGGTCGTGGTCATCCTCGATCGCGATGGCGCGGATGCCGGTCTGTTTGCCCACGACGTGCTCGACCGCCGCGAGATATTCCCGCGCCAGCCCGCCATGTGCGACGATCACGATTCCGATCACGCCAAGATACCCTGCTGCCCGCCGGACCTAACCGCCCCGGCGCTCCAGTTCCAGATGACGTTTAGACACCTGCCATCCGGCCTCCGCAAGCACCGCCGACAGTTTTTCTGCAACAGCAACCGACCGGTGTTGCCCTCCGGTA
>JAKALB010000195.1 GCA_021813365.1 Pseudomonadota bacterium
GATCCACTGTCCGGCGCGTCGGTTGTCGCGGGCCGAGATGTCGATCATGACCGAATAGCCGAAGATATGCGACAGCGCCTGCGTCTTGGTCACGCGACGGGCAGCGGTGCCGATGATGACGGCCAGTTCCACTTCCCAATCAAGCTGTTGCGTGATCCTGGCGTTGTGCTCGATCGCCTCGCCCGGCCCGATCACGCTGGTCGGCGGCTTGGAAAAGATCACCGGCTGTTCCGGCAGGCCCCTGGCGGTGTCGAGGCTGGCGGCGCTTTCCGCGACATGTTCGACATAGTTCAGGCCGATGCCGAAGATGTTCTTCCGGGGCCGGGGAATGGGGGCCAGCAGGCGCACGTTCGCCAGCGGGTGCGAGGTGTTCACCGGCGGCAGCGGGCCGTTGCGCACCAGCGCCTGCAACACGGCCAATGCGGGCCGGCCGGCGTCGATCAGGTCCAGCATCGTGTCAGGCATCGCTTCGCCAAAGGCCTCGCCCAGGGCGGCGACATCCACCACCAGATCCTCCTGGATCACGCCCAGCCGCGCTGCGGCCAGCGGTGTCGCGCGATACGTCACGAGTCTCATCGAAGATCCCTAACCAAGCGGCTGGAAGCCGCCGTTTTCACCAAGGGCCTGCTCGCGGTAGAGGCCCAGTGCGCGCATGACGGGCTGGTCGTGCAGGCAGAACAGGCAGGCATCCTCGCTGTCCGAGGCGTTGGCATGTTCGTGCCAGGCCCAGGACGGGACGCAGAAGATGTCGCGCTCGGACCAGTCGAAGCGTTGGCCGTCGATGACAGAGTGCCCGCGCCCCCTGGCCACGTGATACAGGTGGCTTCCGGTGTGGCGATGTGCCCTGGTGTGTTCGCCGGGCCGCAGCATCTGCATCGAGGCACCCAGCGTCTTCATCACCGGGCCGTTGGTGACGGGATTGACATAGTCCATCAGGACGCCATCGAAGGGCGAACCGTCGGTGCAACCGGAATATCGGGTCAGCGCCTCATAGGTCGGGGCCCATTCGTACTTGAACATCGGGCTGTAATCCCTTGACCAGGTTTGCCCGCCGGGTGTCAGCCCCGCATTGCCCCAGGTCTTGGTCATGTCATCGACCGGGTGGCAGACCGGCTGGCGCAGATCGGGATGCACCTCGTAGAAGTTTGCCTCCATCGCGTTGACAAAGGGGATGTCGAGCCCGTCCTGCCAGATGCAGAGGGTGCCTTCGGCCGCCACGCCATGTTCGTGCCAGGTGCCATTCGGTGTCAGCACGAAGTCATTGGCGCCCAGGGTCATCTTGTGGCCATCGACGACGGTATAGGCTCCGCTGCCCTCCATGATGAAGCGGATCGCGCTGGCGGAATGGCGATGCGCGCTGGCGACCTCGCCCGGGTTCATGACCTGAAGGCCGGCGTAGATCCAGCCCACGGCGGCGGCCACGTCGCTGCGGCCGGGGTTGTTCAGATAGATCACCCGTCGCCCGGCCTTTTCCGGCGTGACCAGCTGGACCGAACGCAGGACATGCGCGCGCAGATCCCCGAAGCGCCAGATGACCGGGACCGACCTGCTTTGCGGCTGCCAGGGTTCGATCTTGTTGGCCACGGTCCACAGCGCCCCGACCGAGTGGCGTTCGAGTTCGTCGTAATAGGCCAGAAGCTCGGGCGTGTCTTCGACATTGGCCCGGCCGGCCACAGCTTCGCGGTGATTTTCGCGCGGTCCTGCCATCATGACCTCCGTTGTCGGGCGCAGAATGCGGCAGGGTTCTTTCGAAGGCAATCACGATTTTCGAAAATTTTGGAATTGCGTGCTGCAGGCGGATTGCCGATACTGGTGCCAAGACAAGGAGACAAGTGCCGATGACTCTTGCGGAAAAGGCCTATGATGCCCTGCGGCACGACATCGTGCGCGGCGCTCTGCCTGCGGGAAGGCCGCTGCGCCTTGCCGATCTGTCGCAACGCTATGGCATGGGCTTCTCGCCGCTGCGCGAGGCGCTGAACCGGTTACAGGCGGAACGGCTGGTGACGGCCGAGTCACTGCGTGGCTTCAAGGTGGCGCCGCTGTCTCTGGCCGAGTTCGAAGACGCCGTGCGCGTTCGGATCCTCGTCGAGACCGAGGCGCTGCGCGGCGCGATCGCGTCGGGGGGCGACGACTGGGCGGCAAATCTTGTTGCGGCGCTGTATGCGCTGAGGTTGCAGGTCGAGCGGCAGCAGGGTCGGGCGGAAGACATCTGGGAACTGGAGGCGCGACACCACGCCTTCCATCGGGCCCTGTTGCTGGCCTGCGGGTCGCCCTGGCTGATGGAAGTGTTCGAGCGCCTTTACACCGCGACCGAACGCTATCGGATTCCGGCCCTGCTGGCAGCGCCGACCGGGGCAGGACGCAACATCCAGGCCGAACATGCGGCCCTGGCTGAAGCGGCGCTGGCGCGGGATGCGGTGACGGCTGTGGCGCTGCTGGAGGCGCATTATCGGCGAACCGCCGAGGCGATCCGGACCCGGATTTCCGATGCGGCGGCCTAGGTCGGAAGATGCGAAAAAGCCCGCCAGGGCGGCGGGCCTTTTTCATTGCTGATCAAACTGTTGGTTTATCTGGCTCCGGCGGTAGGGATCGAACCTACGACCAATTGATTAACAGTCAACTGCTCTACCGCTGAGCTACGCCGGAACACGGGGCGCCGTATAGCAACAGGTTCCGGGGGCGGCAAGGGGGAAGCGGAGGAAAAATGATTCCCTCAGGCCGGGCGAAAGCTTGCATCGGGCAGGGCGGCCGGATCGGCCCGGACCAGGCCGCGCGCGCAGAGGTCGATCAGATGCGCCAGGACATTGCGCCGGGCCGCCGGCAACAGTGCCGCGGGCGTGTCGTGATAGATGGCGCCGGTCAGCCCGGGAATGTCCGAGAGGCCAAGGGCCAGGGCCTGGCGGATCTGAGCCTCGCGCAGGCGGCGATGCCGGATCAGCTCGGCCAGGCGCTCGGCCGGGTTGGTGACGGGCAGGCCATGACCGGGCAGCAGTCGCGACCAGGGTCGGGCCGACAGCCGGATCAGCGAGTCGATATAGGCACCCAGGTCGCCATCGGGCGGCGCGATCAGCGACGAAGCCCAGCCCATCGCCAGATCGCCGGTGAACAGCCAGTCGCCCACGGCGAAGCAAAGCGAGCAGCCGGTATGGCCCGGCGTGTGCAGAACGCGGATCGCAAAGCCGGCGGGATCAATGACCTGCCCATCGCCCAGGCTTTGATCGGGCAGGTAGGCCCAATCAAAGCCTTCGCCCGCATCGGGCAGGCCGGCCTCCAGCAGGGCGCGCATGACCGGGCTGCGGCCGGTGCCGGCGGGGCCGAATCCCAGGCTGGGCGCTCCGGTGGCGGACCGCAGTGCCGCCATGCCGCCCACGTGATCGGCATGGGCATGAGTGGCCAGGAGGGCAACAATCCGCTCGCCCGGATCCAGCTGGCGCAGGATGGCATCAAGATGGGCAGGGTCGGCGGGGCCGGGATCGATCAGCACGACCTGGCCTCGGCCCAGAAGATAAGTCATCGTGCCGGTGTGCGTCATGGGCGAAGCATTGTCGGCGCGCAGACAGCGGAGCGCGGGCTTTCCGTCGGCGGCCTCGAGGACTAGGGTATCGCTCATGCGGTTCCGGCTCAAACCTTTCATGCCGCGCAGCCTGTATGGCCGCGCCGCGCTGATCCTGATCGCGCCCATCGTCGCGATCCAGCTGGTCGTGTCCATCATTTTCATCCAGCGCCACTATGAAGGTGTGACGCGGCAACTGTCGCGCGGCGCGATGATCGAGCTGCGCTATGTGCTGGACCAGATCGAGGCGGCGCCCAGCCTGGCCGAGGCACAGGCCCTGGCGGCCCGGCTGGGGCCGGGCCTGGCGATGACGGTGACGCTGCCGGCGGACGAGCCGGTGCCTGCGACCGAAAGACGGGATTACTTCGACTGGTCGGGGCGGGCGATGATTGCCACGCTGGAGGAGGGTGTGCCGCAGATATCCGGCGTCGATCTGCAGACCGATCGCCGGACGGCGCATCTGTGGCTGACCACCGGTCACGGCACCATGCTGGTGGTGATGAGCCGCAGCCGGTTCATCGTCTCGAACCCGCACCAGCTGCTGGTGCTGATGGTTTTCACCTCGATCCTGATGACGGGGGTGGCATTCGTTTTCCTGCGCAACCAACTGGTGCCGATCACCCGGCTGGCGGCGGCGGCCGAGGCCTTCGGCAAGGGCAAGACCGTGCCCTACCGCCCGCGTGGCGCGACCGAGGTTCGCGCGGCGGGGGCAGCATTCCTGGACATGCGCGCCCGGATCGAACGGCAGATCGAACAGCGCACGCGGCTGCTGTCGGGGGTCAGCCATGACCTGCGCACGCCCCTGACCCGGTTGAAGCTGGGTCTGGCCTTTCTGCCC
>JAKALB010000056.1 GCA_021813365.1 Pseudomonadota bacterium
CTTGGTGGCGATGTCGATCATTTCCAGCACCGAGTCCTCTTCGTTCGAAACGAAGATCTGGCTCTCGTCCGGGCTGAAGGTGAAGATTTCCGGGCTGGGGCCGGTCGGGATGGAATCGACCACCTCCAGACTGGCCACGTCGATCACGTCGATCACGTCGTCGTCGCCACAGGCGACATAGAGCAGCGTGTGATCCTTGTTGAAATGCAGATCGCGCGGGCGGCGCGATGTGTCGATCTTCTTGTGCACCGACAGGTCGGGGTTCAGCACCGCGACCTGATTGGCACGCTCAAGGCTGACAAAGATCAGGCCCGTACCCTGGCCAAGCGCCGGCCAGGCCAGCAGCAGCGAGAGGACGACCGCCAGAAGATTGCGCATCATGCTCACCTCCTCAATCCACCACGAAGGCACCGGCCAGGCCGCGGGTTTCATACCCGTGCACCCAATACGGGAACCTGCCCGGGCGGATCGGGACGAACAGGATCGTCACGTCGCCCATTTCCTCGAAATCGATCGAATGGATCGCTTGCGCCTTGATCGAGACGTCGTCGATATCGACCCCATCCAGCCAGATGTTGCGGAAGAATTCGGGGGCGCGCAGCGAGAATTCCTCGCCCCCGTCGGATCGGATCACCAGCCGGTAGGACTTGCCGGTTTCCAGGTGATATTCCGTCTGGCTGATCGTCAGGTCCGACCCGATCTCCAGATCGGGCAGATCCTCGGGCCGGGCGGCCAGATTGTCCCTGGCAAAGCCGAAGGCGGGCAGCAACGCAAACAGGGCCAGAGCCATGGTGGTGGCCAACCGACGCATCGCGATCCTCCCGTCCTTCCACAAGGACCATGGGGCAATTTCGACATTTCGGGCATGGCAGGTCAAATCGTGCTGTGAAATATTCAACATAAGAAATGCCGATGGCCCTTCGTGCTAGCGGGACATCTGGTCCCGGCGCGAGGAACGGCCGGGTTGGCTGGACAGAGCTGGGGAGAGTGCAGGATGCGCGGCTGGATCAGGAATGTGGTCCTTTCGATGGCCTTGGCCGGAGCCTGGATCGGGTTGTCGGCCTTTTCTCCGCCTCCCAAGGAGTTGAAGATCGCCCTGCAGGAAGGCGGCACCGCGTCGTGGGAAGCGGCGGCGATGCACGAGCTGAAGCTGGATGAAAAGAATGCCATCAGGCTGAAGATCCGCAGCGTCGCCGACAGCAAGGCCGGCCAGGTCGCGCTGCAATCCGGCGAAGTGGCGGTGATCCTGTCGGATTTCGTCTGGGCCTCGCTGCAACGCAACCAGGGGGCGGATTTCACCTTCGTGCCGCATTCGCTGGCGGTGGGCGGACTCATGGCCATGCCCGACAGCAAGGTGCAGTCGGTGGCCGACCTGAAAGGTGCGACGCTGGCCGCCGCCGGCGGGCCGGTGGACAAGAGCTATCTGATCCTGCGGGCCTATTACAGCGCCACGACCGGAGGCGACCTGACCAGGGATGCCACCACGAATTTCGGCGCCCCGCCGCTGGTGAATGAACAACTGGCGGGCGGGCAGGCGGATGCCAGCCTGAACTTCTGGCATTTCAACGCGCGGGCCGCAGTGGCCGGCGCCAGGCAGATCATCTCGGTCCAGGACATGCTGAAGCAACTGGGGGTGTCCAGGACGCCACCGCTGCTGGGCTGGGTTTTTTCCGAAAGATGGGCGGCCGAGAATCCGGACATCATCAGGAATTATCTGGAGGCGTCCTTTGCCACGAAGGCGGCGCTGCTCACCGACGACACGATCTGGGAGAAGATCCGGCCGGTGATGAAGGTCGAGGATGACGCGCTGTTCATCGCGCTGCGCGATGCCTACCGCGCGGGGATCGTGACCAGCTATTCCGACGCCGATATCCAGGCCGCGAAAGAGGCCTATGCGCTGCTGGCGAAATATGGCGGCGCGGACCTGACCGGCGACAGGCCGGATCTTGCCGAAGGCACGTTCTGGGCGGGATATCGCAAGTGATCCCGGCTGCGGGCGAGGGATGACGCGGCCACCGGACCGCGCGACTGCTGCGCCCGCCGCCATCGGGGCCTGGCCTGGCTGGGCCTCTGTCTTTGTGTTGGTGCTGGTTTGGCAGGGCCTGGCGCTATGGCTCGATTCGCGCTTGCTTCCTTCGCCCGTGACGGTTGCCGCCCAGATCGGCTGGCTGGCGCGCGAAGGTCATCTGATTGCGGATTTCGGCATCACGCTGGCCCGTGCCGTGACGGGCTTTGCGATCGCCATGGTGCTGGGCACGGCGGCCGGGCTGGCCATGGGCCGGTCACGGCTGGCGGACAAGCTGTTTCTGAACTGGGTCGTGGTGGGCATGAACCTGCCCGCCATCGTGATCGCGATCCTGTGCTACATCTGGCTGGGGCTGAACGACACGGCGCTGGTGCTGGCCGTGGTGCTGAACAAGACGCCTCTGGTCATTTCCAACATCCGGCAGGGGGTTCTGAGCTTCGATCCGGCCTACGACGAATTCGCCCGGGCCTACCGGTTGTCACGGCGCGACACGTTCTGGCTGGTGCATGTGCCGCAGTTGACGCCCTATCTGCTGGCCGCGGCGCGCACCGGCCTGTCGCTGGTCTGGAAGATCGTGCTGGTCTTCGAGGTGCTGGGCGCCGACCTGGGCGTGGGGTTCCGCATCTCGATCTTTTTCCAGTTCTTCGATCTGAAGGGAATCCTGGCCTATACCGCGGTTTTCGTCGTCATCGTCATGGCGCTGGAACATCTGGTCATCGGGCCCCTGGAAAGGAGGCTGCTGGCATGGACTACGGACCTGGCCTGAGCTTGCGGATCGACCGGCTCGAACATGACGGGTGGCCGCTTTATGCCGATTTCCGGCTGCAGATCGCGCCGGGCCAGACCGTGGCGCTGATCGGACCTTCGGGCGTGGGCAAGACCACGCTGCTGCGCATCCTGGCCGGGGTCGAGACCGGGTTCCAGGGCCAGGCGCTGGTGGATGGCAGGCCGGCGGCGGCGGCGCCCGTGCCGGGAATCGTGTTTCAGGACGCGCGCCTGTTGCCCTGGCTGAGCTGCGAGGCCAACCTGCGCGCCGTGCGCAGCGATGCCGAGACGCAGGACATCGAGCAGGCATTGGCGGCGGTCGGGCTGGTCGGGCTGAATGCCGCCTGGCCGCGGCAATTGTCGGGTGGCATGCAGCGCCGCCTGGGGCTGGCGCGCGCCCTGCTGGTCAATCCCAAGCTCTTGTTGCTGGACGAGCCCTTCGTTTCGCTGGACCGCGCGGTGGTGCGCGACTTGCAGGCACTGGTGCAGGGGCTGATCGCCCGCAACCAGGCCACCGCCGTTCTGGTCAGCCATGACCCGGAAGATGCCGCCCGGCTGGCGCACCGCGCGGTGCTGATCGCCGGACGGCCGGTGCGCATTCTGGCCGACCTGGCGCTGGACACCGCGCCGGGCCAGCGCAGCCGCGCCGAGATCTCTGCCCATGTCGAGCGCATCGAAACCACCCTGACCGAGGCCGCCCCATGACCGACACCAGCCCCCCTGCCCTGTCGCTGGAGCACGTCAGCAAGGCCTATGGCGGCCAGCCCGCGCTGCGCGGCGTCTGCCTGGAGGTGCGCAACGGCGAGTTGATGGGCCTGCTGGGGCCGAATGGCGCAGGAAAATCCACCCTGTTCCAGATCTCGGCGGGTCTGTTTGCTCCGGATTCGGGCCGGGTCGAACTGTTCGGCACCAATTACCGCGACAACTCGGCGACGATCCTGGGGCAATTGGGCATCGTTTTCCAGGCGCGGTCGCTGGATGCCGACATCTCGGTCCGGGCCAATCTGAAATTCTTTGGCGGGCTGTTCGGGCTGTTCGGGCGGCGGCTGAAGGAACGGATCGGCGCGGTGGCCGAGATGATGGACATCGTGCCGTTGCTGGACAAGCAGGTGCGCAGCCTGTCGGGCGGCAACCAGCGCCGCGCCGAGATTGCCCGCGCCCTGCTGCCGGAACCCCGCGTGCTGCTGCTGGACGAACCGACGACAGGCCTGGATGCCGCGGCGCGGCGCAACCTTGTCGCGCATGTGCGGCGGATCGTGGCAACCTCGGGGCTGTCGGTGCTGTGGGCGACCCACCTGGTCGAGGAGGTCGCCGAAGCCGACCGCATCGCCCTGCTGATCGCGGGCGAAGTCCGGGCCGTGGGCACACCAGCCGAGCTGATCGCCCGGTCGGGCGCCGTCGACCTGACCGAGGCCTATATCCTGCTGACGGGCGGCCAGTGACCCACTGCCCGAGCCAGCCGGATCACGGCGGCTTGCCCGGGGTGACGGGGGCGGCCGCTTTCGAGAAGGTCAGCATCGCGGGGTCGAACTGGAAGATCCGTTCGCCCACCGTGGAAGAGCCGCCCGGCCGGCTTTCCTGCAGCACGGCCTGAATTTCCTGCGCCAGCGCCTCGGAGGTGGATTCGGGCAGGGCATTGCTGGCATCGACCTTGCCCTGGATATCCTCTCCCTGGGCAATCTTGCCCATCGCATCGTTGACCTTGATCTTCAGATCTTCGGAATAGGGCAGCTGGTAGGCGCGCGGCAGGCCAAGCGGAAAGTTGTCGGGGTCCAGCGCCTGCAGCCACAGAAAGACGTGGCCCTTTTCGCCTTTCAGCGGATTGGGCTCGATCACCTGAGCCCAGAGCATTCGAAAGCTTTCCGGGATCGGCCCGTCGGTCGGCAGGCCACGCAGTTCGCCCACCCCGAAGAAGGTCAGGGGAATGAGGGCCACGGTGGCCAGGGTGGCAAGGCCCTTGAACACCCAATGCAGCCGCGACAACAGCAGCAGATAGGCCAGAAGGGCGGCGACCAGAGCATAGGCGGCGGTCAACGAGAGGATCGTGAAGGTCATGGCCCGCCCACCGGCTGCCCGGTCAAGGCGTCAAGAGAAGGTGCCGGCTGAGCCGCCGAACCGCCGCCGTCCTTGCCATCGGTCGAGCGGGTCATCTCGACCAGGCTTTTCGGCGCGTTGCCGACATTGATCACCTCCTGGCCCTTGAGGGTAAAGCGGACGGCGGTCAATTCATCGCCGGTGCCTGTCAGGTTCAGCGTATCGTAATAGATCACCCGCACCGTCGGATTCAGCTTTTCGACCTTCACCTTCACCGGCAGGGGTGCGGTGCCGTTGGCGATGTAATGCACGATGTTGACGACATATTCGCCGTCCTCAAGGCCACGGAAACTGACGATCTCCTGGTTCAGCGGATTCGTGATCTCCTTGCCGTTGAACAGGATCACGTCCTTGAACATGCCCCGGTCGTCGCGGTCCAGGTGCATCAGCCCGGCCTCGCGCTGATTGTACCAGACGACGTTGCCGGCCGGGTCTTCGACATAGGTGTCCACGTCATCGGTGTTGTTGTCGGGCCAGGTGACGGTGATCAGCATTTCGGCCTTGGGGTCCACCTTGCCGGTATCCGCCGGCCGGTTGATCATCGCGAACGAGATGAAGAACATGAAGGTGATGGCCTTCAGCGAGTTGAACAGAAGGGCCGAGAAGATCTCGAACTCCGGTTCCTGTTCCTCTTCAAACATTCCGCTCCCCCCGGGCGAGCAGGGGCAGTAGCGACACCTCGGTGAAACTGACCGCGGTCTGGCTGATGTCGGTCACCAGGGCGTCGGCGATGTTGTATTCCAGACGCAGCAGGATGCCACCGATCAGCCCGGCGATGGTGGTCAGCAGGGACACCGCCATGCCGGCGATCATCTTCTGCAAGGCGCCGCGCAATGTGTCGACATCGAAATTCGACAGGTCGCCCATCGAGTTCAGCATCATGACGAAACCGACCATCGTGCCCAGCATCCCCAGCTTGTACAGCAGGTCCGTGCCGTAGGTGCCGATCCTGGTGCGGCGCCGGAACGAGGCGCCCAGACTCATCATCAGAAGGTGGGCGCTGCCTTCGACCTCGGAGGGGGGTTCGCGGGAACGGATCACGTCGGCCACATAGCGGTCGACCAGCCCGCCGCCTCTGGGCGGGGCGGGCACCTTTCGGGCGGTGGCGAGGTCGGCCTTGAATTGCAGGGCACGGCGATATTCGCGCGCCAGTTCGACCAGAATCCACAGGCAATGAGCCGAGAACGCCAGATACAGCACCGCGATCAGCACGGTGATCCTGGACCGGTCGGCGCTGAACAGATAGGTCAGCAGGCCGTAGTCATACGAGACCACCGTGGCCACGGTAATCAGGGCCATCAGCAGCACCCATTTCAGCACGGCATCGTAAGCTCCGTCCCGGCCGGACCCCGTGACCGCTGCGGCAAGTTGCGCCATCTTCCCGTCCTATCTGTAACCACCTGGGGTTTCGCGGCGGCGAAACACCCAGGGCTCTTCAAAAATCACGCCGGGCTGCCACAGACCGATGCCCGCGCCAATCGCCTCGGCCATCTGGGGCACGTAGTCCGAGGATTCCTCCTCGAAAGCCAGGGCGAGCCCCGCCTTGACCATTTCGGCGTTCAGATCCTGCCCGCCGCTCACGCAGACGCCAAAGCGCCGACCGAACGGGTCGGGAGCGCCCTTGAGATGGCAGACCACCTCGCCCCGGCCCGCCAGCAGCTGCAAATGCCGCTTGGCTGCGTCATGACAGCCCCAGGCCGTGCCGTTCATCTGACAGACCTGGCGCGTCTCTGGCGCATCAATGCCCCAGAGGATCACCCGTTGCTGACCGAATTTCAGAATGTCGGCATCCAGCACTTCGGGTCTGCCGCTGATCGTGTCGGGGTCGGTCTGGGCCATGGCCGAGCTTGCGACAACCAGCATTGAAAAGGCCAATGTGCAGAATTTGCGAAAGCACTGGGCACGGCTAGTATCAGGATGCATGGGCAAGATCCTTCGAACGCGCGAGATCGGTATGCGGCATGTGGTGCTGGGCGCCGTCCTGGCCCTGTCCGGGACACCCGTCCTGTCCGATCAGGTGGCCGAGTTGATTGCCGGCACGATCCGGGAATGCCGGGGCTGCGACCTGCACGGCGCGAACTTCAAGAAAGCCGATCTGACCGGGGTCGACCTCACCGGCGCCAACCTGACCGACGCCACATTCCACCGCGCCGTCCTGCGCGGCGCGATCCTGGACGACGTTGAGGCGGTGGGAACCAACTTCAACCTGGCCGACCTGACCCAGGCACATCTGGCCGGGGGCAATTTCACCCGCGCCATGTTCTATGCTGCGCAGATGTCGGGCGCGGATCTGAGCGGGGCGAACCTGACCGAGGCGCGGATGCAGACGGCACGCCTCACCTCGGCCAGGCTGCCCGGTGCGGTGCTGGACCGCGCCCTGCTGCATGACGGCAAGGCCAACAACTGCGACTTCACCGGCGCCTCGTTCCAGGCCACCAACATGGAGCGGATGGCATTGGGTCACAGCATTTTCGCGGGCGCCACGATGTATGGCGCCAACTTCGGCAAGTCCGATGCAAACGCGGCCGACTTCTCGGACACCACGATCAGCCAGTCCGATTTCTACGGGGTCGACCTGCGCCGGGCGAAGTTCGTCGGCGCCGATGTCTCGGCAAGCCGCTTCACCCTGGCAGCAATCGATGCCGACACCTTTACCGGAGCGACACTGACCAACATCTTCGCACCGGACGGACGCTTGCATAGTCAGGGCGCGCCCGATGGCGAATAGGGAGGGTTCACCAGCTCCAGCCGGGTCTGCGACTGGTAGTAGCCCTTGTTGATCTGTTGCGTTTCGCGGCTCAGCGCCTCCTGGCCCTTCTTGCGCAGATAACTCGCCTCGATCAGCACCTGCTGGCCGCTGCCGTCGGGGTTCGTGCCCAGACAGCGCTGATGCAGGAATTCGTTGCCGACCTTCTGTTCGCCGTCCTGCATCGGGATGTCGTGGCAATCAAGGTTCCAGGCGCCGAACCTGGCCTTGAAATTGCGGCTCAGCGCCATGGCCACGCGCCGGTCGCGGTCGCTGGCCCGATCATCGGTCACGATACGGATGCCCTGTGCCAGCCCGGCGTCATCGACCAGAACCGACAGCACCACCGGATGGGCGTAAACCGAAGTGCCTCCGGCCAGGGCGCGGTATTCCAGCTCCATCGCGCGGGCGATGTAGTCCTGCTCGTCGTCATAGGTGAAGGTCAGCTCACGCAGACCGGAAGCCTCGGGCGTGCATTGCTGCCAGTCGGCAAAGCTTTTCAGCGGGAACGAGGCCGGGCCGCCATTGGTGCCGCAGGCCAGCGTGGCCACCGCGCTGTCGGGGATGTCGGTCACCGGCGCGCCCAGTTTCACGTCCCAGATGCTCAGCGCCGGCAGGACCGCAGCATCCTGGGCCGGCGCAGCACCGGGCATGGCAACGCAAAAGACGAGACCCCCGGCCAGGGCGCCAGCCAGGCCGACCCGGATTCGTCCGCGCACCCTGCCCGCACCACGCATCAATTGTCTTTCAGATAGGCACAGGCCTTGTCAGCCGATTTACCGAAATACTGCACGCATTCGTCCAGCGTCGGCCTGCCATGGCCAATCACGTATTTCTGCAGATAGGCGATCAGATCGACCATCTGCCTTTCGCGAAAGGTCTTGCCCCTGACGGGCTGTTGCCCCGGGGCGAAATCCGACATCACCATGCCGAAGCAGCGGTCGTCGCGATAGGCAGCGCCGTCGTGATAGGGCATCTGCGTGCCGGGAATGCCGCAGCGGATCGTATCGTAAAGCCCTTGCGGATCCAGCCTGGTTTCCCGCAGGTTGGCCGCCGCGGCATGCGCGACAGGGCTGCGGCCCGATTGCCCGTCGCCGGCCCAGCCGTGGCAAGTCACGCAGCCGCCGACGCGCTGATAGACCTGCTGGCCCCTTTCGGCATCGCCCTGGGTGAAGTCAGGGGATGGGAGGTTGTCCGCACCCACCGCAGAGCCCAGGCTCAGCAAGGTCGGCGCACCGACGGCGGCCAGTTTCAGGACTTGGAGCATCATATCCTCGGTCTTGGAAGGTCGCGGGACTTCGGTGGCAAGGCCACCGCGGGCCCGGATGCGGGCCCCCGGTGCGGTGTCAGATGCACCCGATGGCGAAGCGAGGGCCGGGCGCAGGTTTCCCCGCCCGGCCCCGGGTCACAGGTTTCAGTTCAGCCCGAAGATCCACAGCATGTTGGCGGCCGCCTTGTTCTGCAGCTCGGGGTGTCCGAAGGCCGCAAGACCGATGCCGCCGCCCACGATGGCGATGTATTCCTTGCCACCGGCGGTGAAGGCAATGGGCGCGCCCTGTAGCGAGGTGCCCACGTTGATCGACCACTTCTCTTCCAGCGTCTTCGCGTCATAGGCCGCGAAGGTGCCGTCCGTCGAACCGGCCCACAGCAGGTCGGCCGAAGCCATGACGCCGCCGTACATCGGGAACGGGGTGGGATGCTGCGCCACCACCTTGCCCGAGGCCACATCGACGGCGTTGATCGAGCCGGTCTGCACGCCGCTGTTCACACCGGCACCGCCGATGAAGATCTGGCCGGGCACCACATCGGCCGGGGCCACTGGCTTCACCGACAGGTCCGAACAGCCTTCGATCCCGGCCGCATAGGCGATGCCGAGGGTCGGGTTGTAGGCGGTCGGGAAGAAGTTGGTGCCGCCCTGGATGTTCGGGCAGGTCGTGGCGGTCGCACCGGCGCGGTCGATCTTGCCGATCGCATAGGTCTGGAGCGACTTGGTCGGGTCATATTCCAGCGGCTTGCCCGTCTTGGGGTCGATGCCCTTCGTCCAGGTCAGCTTGGACACGTATTGCACCGAGTGGATGTAGCTGCCGTTGGTCCGGTCCAGCGCGTAGAAGATCCCGTTCCGGCCAAAGTGCGACAGAACCTTGCGATCCTCGCCATTCACCTTCACGTCCATCAGCAGCTGCGGGCCGACTTCGTCATAGTCCATGTAGTCGCCGGGCGTGTACTGGAAATACCACTTCAGCGCCCCGGTATCGGCGTCCAGGGCCAGGGTCGAGTCGGTGTAGAGGTTGTCGCCCGGGCGATATTCCGGGTCATACATCGGCACCGGGTTGCCGGTGCCCCAGTAGATCGTGTTCGAGCTGGGGTCGTACGAACCGGTCACCCAGGTCGCGCCGCCGCCGGTCTTCCAGCAGTCCGGGTTGCCCGATTCGTCGCATTTCCAGGTTTCCGAACCCGGCTGCCCCGGCTCGGGCACGGTATAGAAGCGCCACAGTTCCTCGCCGGTCTCGGCATTCAGCGCGGCGATCCAGCCGCGGGTCGCCCAGTCGCCGTAAGACTGGCCCACGATGATCTTGTCCCCGATCACCAGAGGCGCATTGGTGAAGCCTTCGCCCGGATCCTTGGCGACCTGCTGTTCCCAGGCCACATCGCCGGTTTCGTTGTCACAGGCCACGACACGGCCGTCGTTCAACACGGTGATGACGTTATTGCCCGAAAGCGCGAGGCCCCGGTTGGCCAGCAGGATGCCGCGGCTGGGATCCTTGTCGATACCCGTGTCGCAGATCCAGACCGGCTTGGCCGCCTTGCCGTCGGACACGTCGAACTTGTAGGGCGTGCCCCAGGGGTCCGACACATACAGGAAACCATTGTCGGCCAGGGGCGTCGTTTCGACCGCGCCCACGCCGAAGCCGGCCGGTTCGGTCCCGCCGATGGGCGCCGCCATGACGACGCGCAGCCCCGCGACATTGCTCGCGTTGATCTCGCTCAGACTGGAAAAGCGGTTTGAATCATAAGTCTTGTGAACCATAAGCCAGTTTCCGGCTTCGGCCTCGGTGCCTGCGTTCAACAGGCGGTCGGGCGTGACCTCTGCCCATGCCGCCACCCCGGACAAAGCCAGGGCCGTTGCGCAGGATCCGGCCAAGAATCTTGTCATTCCCATAGTCGTTCCTCCCTCAGGAAACAGATGTGGCACACCTGCCCGCGGCCATGTTGGCACCTTCGGGATTTGGATTTTCCAATATTGAGGATAACGCCAGGGCGAAGGAAAAACCGGGCTGAAGCCCCCCCGAAGGCTCCACCGCGGGCCGCAACGACATTGGCCTGTGGGAACCCGGCCGATCCGGACCGCCAGGGGCGGGTCACAGCAAGGGCGTGACCCGGCTCAGCGGATCATGGCCGCCGCCCCACACGGCCTGCGAGGTGCCAGGCAAGGCCAGCGGGCGCCGCCGCCGGGCAAGATCCCGGACCGGAGAATTCAGGCGGGTGGCTTCAATCCGCGCGCCGGGCGGTCACGCCGCGGCCTTGCCGACAATGAGGCGGCGCACCAGGGCCAGAACCGTCAGAACCGCTCCTGCGGCCAGCGCGTACCAGTAGCCGTCCCTGAGGTCCGAGACCATCTTGATCTTGGCATCCGACTGGGGCTCGATGTAGGTCGACTTGCCGATGAAATTGGTGCCGATCATCGTGGCCCGCATCTCTCCGATTGCAAAGGCCAGACCGACGGCGAGCATGTAGGACAGGCCGACAAGCGCAATCAGTATCGTTGCCAGCGGCAGGCTGAATCGGCCCAGCCTGACCTGTCGATCCGTGAAAAGGCTTGCCGCCAGTAGCAGCATGCAGACGGCCAGATAGGTCCACATGAACGGGGCAAAGAACCATGGCATCGACCAGAGGGCGGCATCGGCATTGGCCCTGACCTGGGCCACGGTTTCAACCCCCCAGGGGTGCAACACCAGGTGATTGTCGCCCGGAATGACCCCGACCTTCGCGCTCCACCACGGCTGAAACCACGAAAATACCATGAAGGCGGCGCCGGCAACGATCAGCACACGGAAGATCCAGACCCGCGCGCCACCACGCAAAGCCCCTGCAGCATTGGCCTGTTCCATGATCCCTCCCCGGCAGTCCGCCATCAGGGAGCTGCCTGTCAGTCGTTCAGATTTATTCAATGATTACCGATGACTAGCCGGCATCCTGGATAGTAGCAGCGTCATTTTCATCAAGTCAAGCCTCGGACTCCGGTGCCAGAGGCAAGGGCCCGGCCGACACAGGCTTCGCGTGGCAAAGGCACGGGCCGGCTGCCCGCCGGTCGGCGCCTGGCCATTCCTTGGTCCCGGATGGCACCGCCAGGCGGGGCGCAGCGGTTAATGCTTTGCGAAACCTAGAGGTTTTGAGCCGGTGCGGCAAATGCGATCGCGCGCGCCTGGCCCCGGCAGCGCCGCCATGGGCGTTGCCCAAGGATGCCAGGCCGGGCTCTGCCCCCGTCCAGAACGGCGCACAGCAAGGAAGGCAATCTGGAATATTGGAATATCAAATGGCCGACCTGCCCGCCATCGCGGTGGGCTGATCACACCGGCCTGGCCCGGACATCCGCGCCCGGGATATGCCCGCTGGCCGGCCGGACCGGCCTGCACCCTCGATCATGGACCGCCACCGCACCTTGTGGTGGCACCATCGGAGCCCGGACCCCCGATGTCGCGCATCCGGTCGGGATCGTGACGGCTCACGCCAGGCAGGGCTGCGACTTCAGATCACTGAGCGGGCGAATCACCTGGGCCTGCATGGCCGGGCCGTAGTCCTTCTGGCAGAACTCGATGATCTGCTGGAAGACCCGGGCAAAGGCCGGATGCGACAGCAGATGCTTGCGCATCGCCAGCACCACGCGGCGATCCTGGCTTTCGATCTCGAACAGCTTCACGCTTTGCAGCACGTTCTGGCTGAGGTTGGGGATCAGCGAGCGCAGCACATGGCAGGTGCCCAGTCCATCCGCCGTGAACTCGATCGAAGCGGCGAAGGTGGGCGCGCGGAAGGTCGGCACCGCATGCGGCAGATGGCTGAAATACCATTCGTTCGAAAGCTGCCGCGTGGGCACCGACGGGTCGATTTCCACATAATGGCGCAGGATCGGATGCAGCTTTGCGGGCTCTACCCCCTGGGTCAGGGCCAGACGGATCTCGTCATCGGGCACCTCGGCCGGCACCGCCCAGACGATCCGGTCGGTGAACAGTGGCGCGATGGCAAAGGAAGAAGCTTCGTCGACCAGCGCCTCTTCGGCCACGACGGCGATGTTGATCTGGTGCATCCGCAGCTTTTCGACCAGCAGGGCCGAGTTCAGGTCATAGACCATCTCGAAGCGCACGAAACCCGACTGATCGCGCGCGATCCGGGCCGCGCCGCTCATGAAACGGCCGCGCAGCGCCGGTGTAACCCCCAGTTTCAACACCAGATTCGAACTGCGGAAGGTCTGGTCGTGTTCCTGAAGCAGTGTGTGCATCCGGTCCATCACCTCGATCGAGGACCGATACCAGAACTCGCCCGCCGGGGTCAGCGAAATGGCGCCCGTCCGGTTGCGGTTGATCAGTTGCGCGCCCAGGCTTTCCTCAAGCTTGGCCAGTTGCTGGCTGATCGAGGGCTGCGACAGGCCGATGCGATGGCTGGCCCTGGTGATCGACCCCGCGACCACGACAGCACGAAATATCTCCAGCTGGCGGTAAGTGAAATCCATGGATCCCCGCGGATACGAGTGGAGCCAATCCTGAAGATAGGATTTCGTTATGCCCAATGAAATGGCCACGCCAATCATACATCCAATAATGACTATAGGAAAATGTTATACCGACAAGTGAGCCGCCGCATTTCTGCGGCGGCTCAAGTCAGGAGGGCAAGCCCTCGGGGGAGTTGGGACGTGGCTGCTATTCGGTTTTCAGCGCGATGACCTGGCCGGCCGGGGTGATCGGCACGATGATCAGGCCATTGGCCGGATCGACCTCGAGATCGGCCGCGCCGCCGCCCACGGTGGCCAGCACCGTGGCGGTGCCGCCCGGCTGCAGGTCCAGCACAGTGCCCGCCGGGTTGTCGGTCAGCAGAACCCCACCCTTGCCGTCCGGTTCGATCCCGTCCAGCACACCCACCGCACCTTCCGCGCCATAGGCCGATATGGCCTTGCTGGCCAGGTCGATCCTCACCACGGGGCCTGGCTTGATGTTGGCGAACCCGCCAGAAATGTCGCCCAGATCGGCCACCAGCAGGTTGCCGCCCTCGACGAGCAGGCCATTGGCGCCCATCAGCATCGGGTCTTGCGCAAACAGACCAAGCGCGCCGCCCTCCAGCACATAGACCGAGGCCGAAAACGTATCGGAAACATAGACCCTGCCATCCGGCCCCGCGGCCACGTCATTCAGGAACTGCGCCCCTGGGGCCTTGTAACGGTTGCTGACCTGGCCGGTGGCGGTGTCGATCTCGACCAGTTGGTCGATGTCCGAGACGTAAAGTCTGCCGCCCACGAAATCCATTCCCTTGGGTGCGTCAAGGCCGGTTGCCCAGTCCATCTTGGTCACGGCACCCTGGGCGGTGATTGTCGCGATGAACCCGTCGCCGTCCCTGGCCATCGGATCCTTGCCGAAATTCGAGACGTAGAGCGTGCCTGTCGCCGGATCGCGCGCCACCGATTCCGGGCCGGAAAAGCCTTCCAGCTTCCAGGCGACGGTCAGCTCGGCATGGGCATGGCTGGCCAGGCCGGCAAGCAGGGTCGTCAAAAGGATGCGGCGCATTGCAATCTCCTGTTCCGTGAACGCGGCAGAGTGGCAGCAAGAGCCTGCCAGTTGCTCTGGCTCCCGGCTAGTATGGTGCAGGCTATGCTTTCCTTTGCGGTTTCGAATGACGGGTCACGGGGCCGGCTGCGTGGGCTGCACCCGATCCGGACAGGGGTCAGCGCCTAGTCACCGGACGTCTCTTGCCGAAGGGCGGCAGTCACGAAGGGGGGCGGCGGCGCGATCCGGGGCGGGGTCAGGCTTTCGCCCGCGGCCACCAGCGCCGCGATCATCGCCCGGCACGGCGCGACCGATTGGTATTGCGAAGGATAGAGCGCCACGATGCGGCGCGGCTCCAGCCCGGTGTGATAAAGGTGCAGGCCCTGCAACGAGCCACCGCGATCCATCAGGCTCAGCGCCGGGACGATGCAGACGCCCAGGCCGGCGCGTGCCATTTCGATCATGCTTTCGAAATTCCGCAGCCGGGCGAAGGTGCGGTTCGCGGGCAGGACGCGATCATACCAGTCCTGGATGCGATGCCCGTGGTGCGTGCCAAAGACGAATTGCAGGGTGGCGTTCAACACGGACTGCCTGGCCGCGGGCAAGGTGCCAAGCTCGGTGCAGGATCCAAGGTCCAGATCCTCGGGCACAGCCAGGACATAGGGATCGCTGGCCAGCGTCACCTGGCGAAAATTCAGCGCGGCTTCCGGCAAGGATCCGGCGGCAACCAGACCAATGGCGGCGCGGCGGGCGTAAAGCGCCTCGAGCACTTCGCCGGGCGAGCTTTCGTGCAGGTCGAAGTCCACGCTGTCCAGCGGCAGGTCCAGCCGGCGGATCGCCTCGGGCAGAAGGGCGCGCATCACCGATCCTGCCCCCGCAATCCGCAGGGTGTGGCGCGGAATGGCCCCGGCCGCAGGCAGCACATCTTCCAGCTCCTGCACGCTGCGCAGCACCTGTTCGGCCCGGGCCAGGATCGAAGCGCCGAGTTCGGACAGCTCCAGCTTGCCGGTGCGGCGGTCGAACAACTGCCCGCCGATGGCCGATTCGAAGGCGGCCAATTGCTGCGACAGGCTGGGCTGGGTAACTCCCATCAGCTTGGCCGCGCGCGTCATCGACCCGGTGTGGGCGATCGACCAGAAGGCCTGCAACCGCCGGATCGAAACCTCGGAGCCAGCCCGTTCCAGCCCGCGCTCGAAGGTGCGAACGGGCGTCCCCGTCAGGTCGGGCGCTCGGCTGGCGAATTTCATCAGGCTCTCCTGCCTCGTGCCGGGGCAGTACAACATCGGCCAGCATCGAAAGGGCCAATGTTGGGCATAGGGCAAAGCCGCGGGCGGCTTCAATGGTCAGGCGCGGGCCGGCGCCCGGGCGGAGCGCGACCAACGGTGGCAACCCGGGCCCGCGACCCAGGTGGCCGATCAGCGGCGCGGTCCTTTCGTTTCAAGTCCGCGCGTCAAGGGTGGATGGTGGCGGCCCCGGAAGGATTCGAACCCTCGACCCGCTGCTTAGAAGGCAGCTGCTCTATCCAGCTGAGCTACGGGACCGTTGTGGTCTTCTAGCCAAGGTCCTTGGTCATGAAAAGGCTGTTGGGATCGTCCCAATAGCCTTCGAAGGGCCCGCAGACCCTGTAGCCGGCGGTTTCGTACAGGGCCCGTGCCGCGGCAAAGCTGGGCTGCACGCCGGTTTCCAGGCTGAGCCGCGTCAGACCGGCAGCCCGCGCCTCGGCCTCGATCCGGGCCAGCATGGTCCGTGACAGGCCCTTGCCACGCGCCTCGGCCAAAACGTGCATCGACTTGATCTCGCCATGCGTGCCCGACAGCCGCTTGAAGGCGCCCATGGCCAGAGCGCGGCCGGCCTCGCGCGCCACAAAGAACGCGACCTCCGGGATGGCCAGTTCGGAGGCGTCCATCATGTGGATGCTTTCCGGCGGCGTGTCCTCGTGCATCGCGGCGGTGTGGCGTTCGAACAGCAGGGCCAGATCGGCGCCAAGCGGGTCTTCGCGGGCGATGGTCACGGGCGTGGCGGCTGCGGGCGTGGCGGCTGCAGGCAGGGTTCCGGTCTGTGTCATTGGCCGATCCTGGAAATGTCCATGCCGTTCACCAGCACCTGGCCCGGGGTCGATCCGTCGATCTCCCAGGCCAGCGCGCCATCTTCGCCCCGGGTGGCGATGCCGCGCATCGCACCCAGTCCCATCATCGCGGGCAGCTTCATGTCGTCGGGCGCTGCGTTCAGCGCCTTCAGGACCGCATCGATCCCCTTCAGCGAGACCCTGGCGCGGAAGGCCGGCACATCCGTTTCGGGGCCGGCTTCAAGGCTGCCTTCCCAGGTCACGGCATAGGAAGCGTTGCTGGCACCGCCGGGATTCAGGCTGACGGTGACCGTGCCCCCGGGCATCAGCGCGGCCAGGATCCGGTCCTCGAATTCGGGCCCGGGGCCTTCACCATCGGGCAGGTCCAGCGCGCTCAGCCCCACGCCGATGGCCGCAGCCGCGTCATAGCCCGTCACCTGGCCTTCCAGCGCCACGTCCTGCGGCATCAGATCCTGCGCCCAGTCCGGCACCAGGCCGGCCGGCAGGGTCAGGCCCTTCAGGGTGATGCCCTCGCGCAGCAGCCCATCGGCGACCGCGCCGTTCATGCCGACGGCAAAGCCCAGTTCGGCCACGCCAAAGGTGCCCAGCGGCGTGTCAAGCGACAGCATCCGCACCGCACCCCCGCCGTCCAGCGTCTGAAACACCGGCAGGGCCGCCTGGATCAGGCCCTTGACCTGGCCCCGGTCCGCCGCCATCGGCGCCTGCGGATGCGCCACGACCCAGGCCAGGATCGCCAGCACCTGTTCCAGCCGGAATCCGGTCATCGTGCCGTCCTGGGTCAGGCTTTCGGCGCGGATCGTCACCGGCAGCGGCGGCTGGCCCGGATCGAAGGCGGCCTGCACCTGCTCGCTGAGGCCGCTGGACGTGGCGCTGTAGCGCGAATCGATGCCGCCTGCCGGATTGGCGCTGCTGCTGCCTTGGAAAGTGCCGCTGTCCACCGCGATATCCGACGGTGTGGCGGGCTGCCCCGGAGACCTGATCACCTCACGCACCCGGACGCCCGTGAACGTGCCCCCGAACCGGGCAAAGGCCATGAGGCTCTCATCCCAGGTGCCGGTCAGGGTCAGACGGTCCACCGTTTCGCTGATGTCCAGCGCATCCGGCAAGCTGACCCTCACCTCGACCCTCTGATCCATCGCCACGGCCCAGGTGCCATCGCCATGATCGGTCAGCGTCAGGGCCAGCGGCGTCGCCCGCCCGGTCAGGCCGACCCGCCGAACCAGCTGGAACAGCGGCCCGGCGTCGATCGTCATGGCATAGGTCTCGCCCTGCGGCACGACCCGAACCGATCGCGCAGCCGGGCCGAGATAGGTCTGAAACCCGTCGGTGATACGCGCGGCCCCCTCGGGCGTGGCCGGAATGGCCAGAGAGGGGCCAGCCAGCAGAGCCAGAACAACCGAAAGTTTCAGCACATGACGGCTCACCGCAAACTCCATCGAAAGGCAAAGGGCCCCTCGAAGGGGCCCCGGCCGGCAACACCGGATCAGTGCGTCCAGACCTCGCGCCGGTCGGTGGCAAAGTTCTCGCCATAACCGCGCGGGCGGATGTTGGGCTTGCGGGCATGGGGCTCGGTCACGTCGAACTCCCATCCCCTGGCAGTGGCATAGGCCTCGGCCGCCTCGCGCGTCTCGAACCGCAGCCTGACCTGCGCCTGGGTGTCGGCCGAGCCGGTCCAGCCCATCAGCGGGTCGACCTCGCGGCCCTCTGACGGGGCGAATTCCAGCACCCAGCCATGGGTCTTGGCGGTGCCCGATTGCATGGCGGTCTTGGCGGGCTGGTAGATGCGGGCGCGCATGGAATCCTCCGGTGGAACGGCGGTGTTATCCCGAAAACGCCGTCGCTTGGCAAGGCCGGTCGGCCCGGACCCGACCTGGGTGCCGGAACTGGTGCCGGAACTGGCGCCCAGGTTCGGGCGGCGCCTGGGCCGCGGCCCATGGCGTGCAGCGGCGCGGCGCAGCAGGCTTGCGGAAGGGCGCTGCCGGCTGGTCACAGGGAGTGGGTGGGGTGTGTGGTGCGTCCAGCCGGCAGCCGGGTGCTGCTTGCCCGACGACCTTGCCGCAAGGCCCGGAATCCTGCAACCGGAAGATGCGAAATGACGCAGGATTTCCCTTAAAATTGCGCAGAGTCCATTAACTGCCGCGCAACCCCGTCACCCCCCTGTCATGGGAACAAAAACGGAATAGCTTGGACGGCGGAGAGAATCGCTCATGCCCCACAACAATGCCAATGCCGTCACCCCGCGCCCCGATGTGCTGACCAAGCCCAAGCTGGAAGGCGGACGGCGCTTTGTCATGCACGCGCCGTTTCAGCCGGCGGGCGACCAGCCCACCGCCATCGCCGAACTGGCAGCCGGGGTCGAGGCGGGCGAGCGGGATCAGGTGCTGCTGGGCGCCACCGGCACCGGCAAGACCTTTACCATGGCCAAGGTGATCGAGCAGACCCAGCGCCCCGCCATCATCCTGGCGCCGAACAAGACCCTGGCCGCGCAGCTCTACGCCGAATTCAAGGGTTTCTTCCCGGAAAACGCGGTCGAGTATTTCGTCAGCTATTATGACTACTATCAGCCCGAGGCCTATGTCGCCCGGACCGACACCTATATCGAGAAGGAAAGCCAGATCAACGAACAGATCGACCGGATGCGCCACTCGGCGACCCGGGCGCTCCTGGAACGGGACGACGTGATCATCGTCGCCTCGGTGTCCTGCATCTATGGCATCGGTTCGGTCGAGACCTATTCGGCCATGACCCAGGATCTGATCGCCGGCCAGGCCTATGACCAGCGCAAGGTGATGGCCGATCTGGTGGCCCAGCAATACCGACGCAACGACCAGGCCTTTGCCCGGGGCTCGTTCCGGGTGCGGGGCGACAGCCTCGAAGTCTGGCCGGCCCACCTGGAAGATCGCGCCTGGCGGTTTTCCTTCTTCGGCGAAGAGCTGGAGAGCATCGTCGAATTCGACCCGCTGACCGGGGCCAGGACCGATGTGTTCAAGCAGATCCGCATCTATGCCAACAGCCACTATGTGACCCCGCGTCCGACGCTGCAACAGGCGACGAAGGCCATCAAGGCCGAACTGGCCGCGCGGCTCGACCAGCTGGTGAAGGAGGGCAAGCTGCTGGAGGCGCAGCGTCTGGAACAGCGCACCAATTTCGACCTCGAGATGCTGGAGGCAACCGGCTCCTGCGCCGGGATCGAGAACTATTCCCGCTACCTGACCGGCCGTGCGCCGGGCGAACCGCCGCCCACGCTGTTCGAGTTCATTCCCGACAATGCACTGGTCTTTGCCGATGAATCGCATGTCACCGTGCCCCAGATCGGCGGCATGTACCGGGGCGACTACCGCCGCAAATACACCCTGGCCGAATTCGGCTTCCGCCTGCCCTCCTGCATGGACAACCGCCCCCTGAAGTTCGAGGAATGGGATGCCATGCGCCCGCAGTCGATCTTCGTCTCGGCCACGCCATCGGCCTGGGAACTGCAACAGACCGGCGGCGTCTTTACCGAACAGGTGATCCGCCCCACCGGGCTGATCGATCCGCAGGTCGAAATCCGACCCGTCGAAATGCAGGTCGACGATCTGCTGGATGAGGTGCGCAAGGTGGCCGCCGCCGGCTATCGCACCAGAT
>JAKALB010000057.1 GCA_021813365.1 Pseudomonadota bacterium
GAAGGCGAGGTGACCTACCGCCACGGCGATCAGCTGTTTCCGCTGCGGGTGGGCGACAGCCTGTTCTTCGATGCCGATGCCCAGCACGGGCCGGAAGTGCTGAACAAGCTGCCGGCACGCTATCTGTCGGTGATCTGCTATCCACAGGCCGATTAGGCCCCGATTTCCCCCGGGAATTCTGCAGAATCGGTGCAGGGCCTCGGGCCTGTGCCGCCGGGCCGCTACGGTTCGACCTGGTCGCGCCTCTGGTGGAGTTCCCAGCGCAGGCGGGCGGTGCGATAGGCATCCGGGATCGACAGCGCATAGACGAAGATCCCGCCGGCCAGCTTGCCCAGGAGCGACACATCGGGCCTGGCCGTCAGCAGGGTCAGGGCGCCCAGAAGCAGGGTAAAGAACAGGAAGGTCAGCCCGCGCGTCGGCTGGCGATTCAGCACCTGGCCGCAGCCGGGCAGCAGGATGGCGGTGGCCAGCACCAGATAGGGGTGGGGCAGGGCGCGCTCAGCCATGCAGCGTCTCCGAAAGGGCGATCAGCCGGTCCATCAGGCCGCGTGCCATGGCAGCGGGCACCGGGCGGCGGCCCAGGCCGGATTCGCGGTAGATCAGATATGATCCGCGGTCGGCCTCTTCCGCAAGCACGACAAGGCGCAGGCCATGGCCGCTGATCACGGCCTCTTTCCAGGCGGGATCGGCAAAGCCCTTCGCCAGCGCGTCGATCATGGCCGGCGGTGGCAGGGCGGCGGCACTGTCGGCCCGCAGGCTGCAATGCGCCGGAAAATCGGCGGGAAGCGTGATGGACAAGGGCAGATGCGCAAAGGTGCTGAACGGCTCCAGGCCAGAACTGCGCGCCATGATGCGGGCCTCGCCCCTCACAGGCTGCGGCTCGGTCAGGGTGACCAGCAGCCACAGCGCAGGCAATTTGCGAAAGGTGAGCGAATCGGGGATCAGGCGCAGTTCAACGGCACGGCCCGCATAGCGCCCGCTCAGACGGGGAAAGCCGGAAGGTTCCAGCCGGGCTTGCGGATTGTCGAGCAGACCCGCCACGGCATCCAGCAGGGTCGCGCGGCCTGCCGCCAGCCCCCGGCTTTCCGCGATCAGTCGGCGCAGGGTGACGGCGAACCACCAGACAAGGCCGATCGCGATGGGAAGTAGCAGCCAGCGGCTCATGCCCGGGGACTTTCGGATCCGGCCCGCAACCTTGGCGCTGCGGGCCGGGAATTTCGTTCAATAACCTTCCGGACGGGGCCAGGGCATGGTGAACTGGGCGCCCCGGTTCACGAAGCGATAGCGCCAGAAGTGGAACCACAGCGAGGCGACGATGTAGAAGGCGATCATCGCCACCAACTGCGTGCCATAGCCCAGGAACACCGCCACGAAGGTGATGGCGCAGAGCGCCAGCAGCGTCAGGGCGGGCAGCGGGTGGAACGGGTGTTCATAGCCCCGCTTGATCTTGCCCATCGGCCACTTGCGGCGGAACAGGATCATGTTCAGCGGCATGAACGTGTATTCCAGAAGGCCCGACAGGATCGAGAAGGTGATCACCTGATCCAGCGGCACCTTCAGCGCGAAGGCCAGCGCGATCGGCACCAGGAACACGATGGAGCGATAGGGCGTGCGGAACCTGGGATGCACGGCGCCGAACCAGCCGGGCAGGTATTTGTCACGCCCCAGCGCGAACCAGGCGCGGCTGGCATCGTTGATGCAGCCGTTGGCAGATGCCAGCGTGGCGAACAGCGTGCCCACTCCCAGCAGCCAGACCAGCGGCTGCGAGCCGGTCAGCCGCGCCGCGTCGAACAGCGGCGCCACCGAGCCGTTGGTGCCGTCGCCCAGATATTCCCACGGGATCAGGCCGGTGCAGACATACCAGGTCAGCGTCGCGGCGATCAGCAGCGTCATGATCCCGGCCAGCGTTCCGAAGGGCAGGGCGCGGGCAGGCGAGCGGACTTCCTCGGCCGCCTGGGTGGTGCCCTCGATGCCGAGGTAATACCACAGGCCGAAGTGCATGGCGGCCAGAATCCCGATCCAGCCATAGGGCAGGGCGGCATTGTCGGCCATCAGGTCGGCGTGGCGCATCATGCCGCCGCCGAACACGCCGCTGGTCGCCAGGAACAGTATGATGATGGCCGAAAACGCGATGGCGGTGATGACCAGGTTGAAGGTCAGCGTCGCCAGCACGCCGCGATAGTTCAGCCAGGCCAGGAACACGATCGCCAGCACGATGAAGGGTTGCTGGTCCAGCGTGCCGGCATAGCCGGTCAGTGCCGCCACCTGGGAAATCAGATAGCCTGCGGTGATGGCATTGGCGGCTTCCAGCATCGTATAGGCGAAGACCAGATACAGACCCACGTTGAAGGCCATCAGCGGACCGATGATGTGCTTGGCCTGGGTGTATTGCCCGCCCGCAGCCGCGACCGTCGAGGTCACTTCCGAGTCGATCATGGCCACGCAGGTGTAAAGGATGCCCGCAAACCAGCAGGCGACCAGCGCCGCATAGGCCCCGCCCTTGCCGACGGCAAAGTTCCAGCCCATGTATTCGCCGACCAGCACGATGCCCACGCCCAGGGCCCATACATGGGCCGGGCCCAGCACGCGCAGCAGGCCGACCTGGGTGCCATGCGGCCCCATGCCATCGCGCTCTTTCGAGGTGATGTCGAAGTTTGCCATGATACCCTCAGCTCCGATGTTCTTCGGTGATGGCCTCAAGCTCACCCTCGCGGGACGAGGTGAGAACCTCTTCGGAATAGGTGGCATCGGTGCGCAGCCAGTCGACGACGATGTAAACGGCAAAGATCGCCGACAGTGCCCAGGCCCCGTATTCCATGTAGTTCCAGAAGCTCATGGCGCCCTCACTTGTCGAATTTTTCAGAGATCACATCGCGATATTCGCGATCTGACAGGCGCAGCATCATCACGTAATAGCCCACGATGATGACGAACATCAGGATCAGAGCGCCCCACGAGAAGGAATAGTCGAAGCGAGCGTTGATGATGTCGGCGACGGCGGCCGGGTCGGTAAAGCCCAGGGCATTGTATTGTGCGATCTCGGTGGCGTTCTGCCCCATCCCCTCCCAGGTGGTCGGCGCGCCATCGGGCACGGATTTCCCGCCGCCCGCCAATTTCAGCAGCAGCGGCAGATACAGCGCGCCGAAGGTTAGGGCCAGAAGCACGGCAACGTCGAACAACTGGCTGATCTTGCTTTGCTTGGGTGCAACGTAATGGGCCATCGCACTACCTCCGCGCCGCGCGGGCGGCATCAAGGAATTTGATGTCCAGCCCATACATGAAATCGCGATCTTCGCGATAGTGCCGCAGCATTGCCAGGATGGCGGCCGTGTTGAACACCAAGATGACGGCGCCCGCGATCAGCAACAGCGTGCGCGCGCCGCCGGATGGTGCAAGATTCCAGGTCGCATAGGCGACGAAAATGATGGAAAACCAGAGACCCAGCACGAAGGCCCATGCGACGATGACGTCGCGCCTGTGCATGGCCCCGATCCTTTGATCAAGGTCTGACATGTTCCCTCCCTTGGCCTGGCGCCGGTGGGGGGCCTGACCCCATTTTTCAGTCCGGCAAACTTTGTTTTCTTTCAGGAAACTGCCCCCGCGGCATTCTGTCAAGAAATCTTTGATCCGGGCCGGCAAATACTTTCAGTGCAAAAAGTTTCCTAGCAGTTGAATACTGGAAAATTGGGTGCTAGCCTTCGCCGAAACAGAAGGAGACGAATCCATGTGTGGTATCGTTGGGCTGTTCCTGAAGGACCCCGCGCTGGAGCCGAAGCTTGGCGCGATGCTGACGGACATGCTGATCACCATGACCGACCGCGGGCCGGACTCGGCCGGCATCGCCATCTATTCCGGGGCCAAGGACGGGCTTGGCAAGATCACCATCCAGTCCGCCCAGCCCGAGGTCGATTTCAAGGATCTGGATCTGGATCTGAAAGAGGCGATCGGCCAGCCGGTGCTCTTGATGGAGAAAAGCACCCATGCCGTGCTGGAAGTGCCGATCAGCCAGATCGAGGCGGCGCGGTCGGCGCTGAGCCATCTGCGCCCGAACGTGAAGATCATGTCGGTCGGCGATTCGATCGAGATCTTCAAGGAGGTGGGCCTGCCCAGGGACGTGGCCACGCGCTTTCAGGTGGCCAAGATGGCCGGCACGCATGGCATCGGCCATACCCGCATGGCCACCGAATCGGCGGTGACCACGATGGGCGCGCACCCGTTCTCGACCGGTTCCGACCAGTGTCTGGTGCACAACGGGTCGCTGTCCAACCACAACGGCGTGCGTCGCGAACTGCGCCGCGCCGGGATGACCTTTGAAACCGAAAACGATACGGAAGTCGCCGCCGCCTTCATCAGCCACAAGCTGCAGGAAGGCGAGGGTCTGGGCCAGGCGATGGAAGCGACCCTGACCGATCTGGACGGGTTCTTCACCTTTGTCGTGGGCACCAAGAACGGCTTCGGCGTCGTGCGCGACCCGATCGCCTGCAAGCCCGCCGTCATGGCCGAGACCGACCAATATGTTGCCTTCGGCAGCGAATACCGGGCACTGGTGAACCTGCCCAACATCGAGAGCGCGCGGGTCTGGGAGCCGGAACCTGCGACCGTGTATTTCTGGGAGCGTTGAGAGAATGCAGAGCTTCGATCTGGCGGCCAATGGCCTCAGGGCGCTGAACAGCGCGCTCCACGGGCTGAAGGGCCAGACCAACATGACCGCCTGGGAGATCATCAACCCGAAGGGCGCGCATGCCATTGCCGCCGGGGTGGACGCCCCCGTGGACATCACGGTGCGCGGCTCGACGGGCTATTACTGCGCGGGGATGAACAAGCAGGCCACGATCCGCATCAAGGGTTCGGCCGGGCCGGGCGTGGCCGAGAACATGATGAGCGGCACGGTCATCGTCGATGGCGATGCCAGCCAGTATGCCGGCGCCACCGGGCGCGGCGGTCTGCTGGTCATCAAGGGCAACGCCTCGTCCCGCTGCGGGATTTCGATGAAGGGCATCGACATCGTGGTGCATGGCAACATCGGCCACATGTCCTGCTTCATGGCGCAGTCGGGCAACATCGTCGTGCTGGGCGACGCGGGCGATGCGCTGGGCGACAGCCTGTATGAAGCGCGCCTGTTCGTGCGCGGCAGGGTGAAGTCGCTGGGCGCCGATTGCATCGAGAAAGAGATGCGGCCTGAGCATTACGCCATCCTGGAAGAGCTGCTGCGCCGGGGCGAGGCCGACCACAAGGCCCGGCCGGAACAGTTCCGCCGTTATGGCTCGGCCCGGAAACTCTATAATTTCAACATCGACAACGCGTCGGCCTACTGAGGCGAGAATGAGCGATTTCCCCCATACCCCGCCAAAAATGTCGTGGACCTTCTCCAACGAGGTGAACGCCGAAATCCGCCGTGCCGCCGCAACCGGCATCTATGACATCCGCGGTGGCGGGTCCAAGCGGCGGTTGCCGCATTTCGACGACCTGCTGTTCCTGGGTGCCTCGATCAGCCGCTATCCGCTGGAAGGCTATCGCGAGAAATGCGCCACCGATGTGTGGCTGGGCACCCGGTTCGCCAAGAAGCCGATCCACCTGGAAATTCCGATCACCATTGCCGGCATGAGCTTCGGCTCGCTTTCAGCGCCTGCAAAGGAGGCTTTGGGCCGCGGTGCCACTGCTGCGGGCACCTCGACCACCACCGGCGATGGTGGCATGACCGAGGAAGAGCGCGGCCATTCGCGCACGCTGGTCTATCAGTATCTGCCCAGCCGATATGGCATGAACCCCGACGACCTGCGCCGCGCCGATGCGATCGAGCTGGTGGTCGGGCAGGGCGCCAAGCCAGGCGGCGGCGGCATGCTGCTGGGCCAGAAGATCTCGGATCGGGTGGCGATGATGCGCACCCTGCCCAAGGGCATCGATCAGCGGTCGGCCTGCCGGCACCCCGACTGGACCGGCCCGGATGACATGGAAATCAAGATCCTCGAGCTTCGCGAGATCACCGATTGGGAAAAGCCGATCTATGTGAAGATCGGCGGCGCGCGGCCCTACTATGACACGGCGCTGAGCGTGAAGGCCGGAGCGGATGTCGTTGTGCTGGACGGCATGCAGGGCGGCACGGCGGCGACGCAGGATGTGTTCATCGAAAACGTCGGTCAACCGACGCTGGCCTGCATCCCGCAGGCGGTGAAGGCGCTGCAGGATCTGGGGATGCACCGCAAGGTGCAACTGATCGTCTCGGGCGGGATCCGCAGCGGCGCGGATGTCGCCAAGGCCCTGGCGCTTGGGGCCGACGCCGTGTCGATCGGCACGGCTGCCCTGGTGGCGCTGGGCGACAACGACCCCGCGCTGGAGGCCGAGTATCGCAAGCTTGGCACCACGGCCGGCGCCTATGACGACTGGCACGAGGGCAAGGACCCGGCGGGCATCACCACCCAGGACCCGGCGCTGTTCAACAAGTTCGACCCGATTCTGGGGGGGCGCCGCCTGAAGAACTATCTGAAGGTGATGACGCTGGAGGCGCAGACCATCGCGCGGGCCTGTGGCAAGAGTCACCTGCGCAACCTGGAGCCGGAAGACCTGTGCTCGCTGACCATCGAGGCGGCGGCCATGGCCGGGGTTCCCCTGGCCGGCACAAGCTGGATCCCGGGCCGTAACGGCGGGTTCTGAGACAAAAGAAAAGAACAGGGAGTTCCCAATGTCGAAAGCACTTTCCGCCTGGGCCAAAGAGCGCGGCGTGAAATACTTCATGGTGTCCTATACCGATCTGTTCGGCGGTCAGCGCGCCAAGCTGGTGCCGACACAGGCGATCGATGACATGGCGGTCGAAGGCGCGGGTTTTGCCGGGTTTGCCACCTGGCTGGACCTGACACCCGCCCACCCCGACCTGATGGCCGTGCCGGATCCGACGAGCGCCATCCAGCTGCCGTGGAAGAAGGATGTGGCCTGGGTTGCCGCCCGCGCCACGATGGAAGGCAAGCTGGTCGAACAGGCGCCGCGCAACGTGCTGGAGCGTCTGGTCGGCGAGGCCGCCAAGCATGGGCTGCGCGTCAAGACCGGGGTCGAGCCGGAATTCTTCATCCTGGCGGCCGATGGCACGCAGATTTCCGATCCCTATGACACGGCGGAAAAGCCCTGCTACGACCAGCAGGCGGTGATGCGCCGCTATGACGTGATCGCGGAAGCCTGCGATTACATGCTGGAGCTGGGCTGGGAAGCCTATCAGAACGATCACGAGGACGCGGTCGGCCAGTTCGAGATGAACTGGAAATACGACGATGCGTTGCAGACCGCCGACAAGCACAGCTTCTTCAAGTTCATGATGAAGTCGGTGGCGGAACGGCACGGCTTTCGCGCCACCTTCATGCCCAAGCCTTTCAAGGGCCTGACCGGGTCGGGCTGCCATGCCCATATCTCGGTCTGGACGCTGGACGGCAAGGAGAACGCCTTCTCGGACCCGTCGAAGGAATTGTCGCTGTCCGATCAGGGCCGCAACTTCCTGGGCGGGATCATGAAGCACGCCAGCGCCCTGGCTGCGATCTGCAACCCGACGGTCAACAGCTACAAGCGGATCAATGCGCCGCGCACCTCATCGGGGGCGACCTGGGCTCCGAACACCGTGACCTGGACCGGCAACAACCGGACCCACATGGTGCGCGTGCCCGGCCCCGGCCGGTTCGAGCTGCGCCTGCCCGACGGCGCGGCCAACCCCTATCTGCTGCAGGCGGTCATCATCGCCGCCGGTCTGGATGGGGTCCGCACCAAGGCCGATCCGGGCAAGCGCTATGACATCGACATGTATCAGCAGGGCCATACGGTGAAAGGCGCACCGAGGCTGCCGCTGAACCTGCTGGATGCCTTGCGCGAATACGACAAGGACAAGACGCTGAAAGCGATGATGGGTGAAGAATTCTCGAACGCCTATCTGAAGCTGAAGCACAAGGAATGGCATTCCTACGTGTCGCACTTCTCGTCCTGGGAGCACGAAAACACCCTGGACATCTGACCGGGGTCCGAAATGCGAAACGCCGCCCCACGGGGCGGCGTTTCCGATTCTGGCCGACTGTCACCCAACCCGCAGGGTCGGGGTGTCTGCCCTGGTTCAGGCCAGCGCCAGGTTGATCGCCGATTCGCGCCCGTTGCGGTCACGCTCGATGTCGAAGGTCACGGCCTGGCCGTCCTTCAGTTCGCGCAGGCCGGCACGCTCCAGCGCCGAAATATGGACGAAAACGTCCTTGGAACCCGAAGCCGGGGCGATGAAGCCGAAGCCCTTGGTGGTGTTGAACCATTTCACGTTGCCATTGGACATCGTGTGTCTCCTTGGTATTTGCCGCCCGCAGCATGCGACGGCCTGGCTCAGTCTCAGATCGTGGCTGAAACCGGGTGGAGACAGACAGAGAAGGGAGTTAGCCAGACTGAGGTAAGGCCTGCGCGGGGCAAATGCAAGCCCTGTTCGCTGCGGCAGGTGGAATTGGGCGAAAAACCGCGGTCTTCCGCTCTGGGCGCCCCGCCACAGCACCTGCCGCCGCCACCAAGCCGGTCGGCATGTTGGCCCGCCGGGCACGAGTATCGCCCATGGGCCGCAACGCAGCGCCGGTCGCGGCACGGATCCGGTGGAAGGGTGACGGATCGCCTGGGCGGCCCTGGCAGGGCTCATTCCACCGGCGTTTCCGGGGCGGCAATATGCACCGCCAGCAGGCAGCCGTTCGGCGTATAGGAATTGTGTTCGGTTCCGTCGCGGTAGAACACCAGATCGCCGGCGCGCAGCACGGTTCCATCGCTTTCGTGCAGCTCACCTTCCAGGATCAGGAACTGTTCATGCCCGTTGTGCCGGTGGCTGCGGGTCTTCATCCCGGCGGGCATGCGATAGACGTGAAAGCCTGTCCCCAGCGCGCGGCTGTCGTCGAGTTGCAGCACCCCATCGCCCAGTGCCAGGCCATCGGGGTAGACGAAGGGCTGGAACTGCCCGTGGTGGATGTTCACGATCTTGCGGTCATCGGGACGGATCGGCTGCATCAACTTTCCCCTCCGGAGAATTCTTTCACTGTCGCTCATCCTTGATTCAGGTCAAGGCAAAGCGCAAGTTGGTGGGGCAGGATCCAACTCAGGAATTCAAGGGAGGGAAAGACCATGTCTGCGAAGATTCTCTGCCCGACCGATGGGACGGACCATGGCATGACCGGGGTGGTCAAGGCGGCCGAGTTGTCCAAGTTGACCGGACAGCCGATGACCATCGCGATCGTCAATGTGGCACATGGTGGGCCCCGCGGTCCGACCATCAATCACTGGACCCATGACGAGATCCAGTCGATGCTGGCCGCCGCCGAGGCCAAGGCCCGCGAGGCCGGGGCGGTGGCGGTCAACACGGTGGAACTCGTGGCGCGAGAGCCCGGGCCCGCGATCGTGGCCTATGCCGACCAGGAAGGTTTTGGCCAGATCGTGATGGGCACTGGCGACAAGACCGGAGTCAAGCGGCTGGTTCTGGGATCGGTCGCGGCCGCAGTTGCGGGGTCGGCGCACTGCACGGTGACGGTTGCGCGCTGAGCTTTCAGCGGTCTTTCCTGCGAAAAACCGACAGCCTGGCCCGAAAGGGCCACGCACGCAGTGGCGCGGGATGCCCCTGGCCGGGCCGCTCAGCAGTTCACCAGGCGCAGCGCGGCGCGGCGGAAGGTGGCCATGATCTCGCTGCGCATCGGTTCGGCCACCTGGCTGTCGCCCATGGCGCGGTCCATCACCGCCAGCCAGTCCTCGGCGTCTTGCCGGCGGATTTCCACATGGGCGTGGATCTCGGTTAGGTTCATGTGGCCATGGCGTTCGTGATAGTAGCGCCGCCCGCCGAAGAACCCGCAGAGGAACTCGAACTGCGCCGGCCGCACATGGGCCAGGCCGTGGCCGCGCTGGTGCATGGCCATGATCGTTGCGCCTTGCGGCAGGGTTTCGATCAGATCGTAGAAGCGCTCGACCAGCTCATGCACCTTGGTCTCGCCGCCAATCCTGTCGATCATCGGTTGCATGGTTGACGCTCTCCCTCGGCCGCCGATTGCCGCCCCGAACCTCTCAGCTCTGTGGCCGGGTCTTCTTCGGATCGTAATGCGACAGGGGGACCACCGTGGCCGGCAGGCGTTTCTGCTGTCCGTCCAGCTTGCCGATCTCGACTGCCGTGCCGGGTTCGGCATGGGTCACGTCCAGCCGGGCAAGGGCGATCTGTCTGCCCAGCAGCGGCGAGCGCGTGGCCGAACAGACCACGCCGACCTGCGCGCGTCCGATATGGATGCAATCGCCGTGGCCGACCGTCGTGGCGGCATCAATCTCCAGGCCGACGAATTTTCTCGATGGAGACTCCTTGCGGCGGATCAGCGCCTCGCGGCCGATGAAATCGTCAGGCTTGGATTTCAACGGGACGGTGAAGCCGATCCCGGCCTCGAACGGGTCGGTCTGGTCGCTGAAGTCGTAGCCGGCAAAGATCAGCCCGGCCTCGATTCGCACCATATCCAGCGCGGCCAGACCCATCGGTCGGATGGCCTCGGGCTCACCCGCTGCCATCACGGCGCGGTAGACCTCGACGGCATCCCTGGGATGGCAGAAGATCTCAAAGCCCAGTTCGCCGGTATAGCCGGTGCGGCTGACCACAAGCGGCACGCCGGAATGGCTGTTCAATCGCGCCACGGCAAACCTGAACCAGCCCAGTTCGGCCAGGGTCGGTTGCGCGGGCGCAGTCCAGATGATCCGGCTCAGGATTTCGCGGCTTTTCGGCCCCTGCACGGCGATGTTGTGCAATTGATCGGTCGAAGAGCGGACCATCACCTTCAGCCCGAGTTTTTCCGCCTGCTCGCGGATCCAGGTGCCGCCGTAATCGTCGCCGCCGATCCAGCGGAAATTGTCGCGGCCCAAGCGGAACAGCGTGCCGTCGTCGATCATGCCGCCATGCGGATAGCACATGGCCGAATAGACCACCTGGCCCACCGCCAGCTTCTTGACGTCCCGCGTCAGCACCCATTGCATCAGGGCTTCGGCATCGGGGCCCGTCACCTCCCATTTGCGCAGGGGCGACAGGTCGATCACTGCGGCGCGTTCCCGGCAAGCCCAGTATTCCTCAAGCGGGCCGGCGGCGGCGAAGGTGTTGGGCAGCCAATAACCGCGGTATTCCACCATGTCGCGGGTGCGCATCGATGTTTCGGGATGAAAGGCCGTTTCTTTCGTCATCTTCGGTTCCGCATCCGGCGTGGGGCGCCAGGCGATGGCGCGGGAAAACTTCTCCTGGCCGGCATAGGTGCGGACATGGATGTCCGACAGATACCAGCCGTTGGCAGGCGAGGTGTCGTCGGGGCAGGCCGAGTTCACGCAGACCAGATCGGTCAGGGCGCGCAGCAGCACGTAATCGCCCGGGCGGCTCCATGGTTCGTCGCTGATCAGCACGCCATGCGCGTCGATGGCCGTGTTGAAGAACAGGTTGACCGCCATCCAGCCCGCCCGCGGCTCGACCCCATGCGGCACCAGGGCCTTGTTGAAATTGTCGGAACAGTTGACATGGCCCGGATAGCCGATGTCGTCGTAATATTTCGAGGTGCAGGCCATCGCGAAGGCATCGTGCCGGCCGACCGTGTCGTGGATCACCTCGACCAGGGGTTCGAAATCCTGATCGTAGTATTTGGCGTGCAGGCCCGGCATGGAATAGGCCTGGCCCATCAGCGTGCGGGAGGTGGTGACATCCAGCGGGCGTTGCAGGCCGCGATCGAGCTTTCGGGCGGCGAAGCATTGGAAATCCGTGCATTGGCGGCCATCGACGTCGATGATCTGGATATAGTCTCCCGCCTTGACGAAATAGCTGCGCGCGGTGGCCGAGGCGACGCGCAGATCCTGCACCGGATCAGCCAGGGGTTCGGGCAGGTCGTGCAGGGCGGTCCAGGCCGGGTCGGCGCGCTGGATGGTCAGGATCAGCGGTGTCAGCGTGGTCTGATCATGCGGTGACATCGGCTGTCCCGGCGCCGCGACGATCAGGACACCCGCACGTTCCGCGGTAAAGGCGGCTTCGGCCCTGGCCTGAGTTGCGCTGTCGAAAAGCTCGACCGCCCTGGCGCGCGACAGGTCGATGCCCCGCCGGGTCAGGCCGGCGCGCAGCCGCGCCATGCCCGGCCCACCGGCGGCGATCAGCGCCTTCAGCCCTTCGGCCGTGCCGCCTGCCCTGGCGCCGATCACGCCTGCGTCGATCCGGCCGTCTGTGCCGGCCGCCAGCAACTCGGCGCGCTGGCCGCCCTCGGCGTTGATCACCGTGATCCGGTCGCCGGGGCTCACCTCGACCATCAAGACCCCGCCTCCGGGAATTTCATATCTTTCGAATCCCGATTTGCGTTGCAGATCACGCGGCGTCAGGATGCGGCTGGGGCGCGGCGGCCCGGCAAGCACCTTGGGATAGAGATCAAGCATGCGGTCGCCTTGCGCTGATGTTCATTCTGCGTAAAAAACATTCATCCGTAAGAATAACACGCGAAGCCCGTGGCGCAAGGGCGTGGTGCGGGGAAGGGGCGGGAATGCTGGCAATATCGCTGGGGCTGCTGGCGGCGCTGGGCTGGGGAACCCACGATTTCCTGGTGCGCTGGATCGCGCCGGGCACCCGGGTTCTGCCGCAAGTCACGGTGGTGATGGGCGTGGCGGCGCTGCTCCTGATGCCCGTCCTGGCCCTGACCGATCTGCCCCATGCCGATGGCCTGGGCATCGGTTTGGCGGTGGCGGCGGGCGTGGTCTATTTCATCGCCGCCTGGTCGCTGTTTGCGGCCTTTGCGCGTGCCCCGGCGCGGACAGTCGTGCCGGTGATCGGTGCCTATCCCCTGCCGGCGCTGGCCATGGCTGCGGCGCAGGGCCATGCGGTCGGAGCCCTGGCCTGGCTGGCGGCGGGGCTGATTGCGCTGGGACTGGCTGTTGGCGCCTCTTGCCGCCGGCAGGAACGGCAGCCACAACGCTGGGCGGCACTGGGGTTTTCGGTGATCGCCGGGCTGGGCCTGGCGATCAGTTTCACCCTGGGTCAGGCGGCTGCCTTGCGGATTGACGGGTTGGCCGCCCCGGCGATCAGCCGGATCGCGGCGGCGCTGGCCTCTGGCCTGGCCCTCATGGGTCAGCGCGAGGCGCTGCCGTCATTCCGGGGGCAGGGGCGGGTTCTGCTGGCGATGGGGCTTATGGACGCAGTGGCGCTGACGGCGGTGATGGCGGCGGGGACGCTGACGCTGGCGCATTTTGCCTCGGTCGCGTCGGCCATGTATGGCATGGTGACGGTGACGCTGGCTGCGATCTTTCTGGGCGAGGCGGTGAACCGCCGCCAGGCGCTGGGCCTGGCGCTGGTCTTTGCCGGGATCGCGGTGCTGGCGGCAGGCTAGGCGGGGGCGGGGTGCGCAGCTGGCGGCCGGATCAGTCGTCCACCCAGCCGGGTGACAGGCCGCGCAGGCCGGGCGACTGGCGGCGTTCGGCCTGCGGACTGAGGCCGAAGAACTGCTGATACCGTTGCGCCATGGATCCGGCCCGGTCATAGCCCACCGACAGGGCGATTTCCGACAGCGGCTCGTTGGAAAAGCGCACCCGCTGCCGGGCCTTGGTCAGACGGACCAGATGGTAATAGCGCAGGGGGCTCTGCCCGGTCTCGCGCTTGAACAGCCGTTCGAAATGCCGGGGCGACATGTCCACGGCTTCGGCCACCTCCTTGATCGACAGCGGTTCTTCGACATGGGTGTCGAACAGTTCGATCGCGGTGCGGATCGGCGGAGGCAGGGCATCCTCGGTTCCGGTGGCGCGCTGCACGGGCACTTTCTGCGGGGTGTTGTCGTCGCGCACCTGCGGGTGCTGGAACCAGCAGGCAACTTCGGTGGCCAGCGTGGCACCCAGCTTGTCGCGGATCAGCCCCAGCATCAGATCGAACACCGCCCCCGCCCCGCTGGCAGTGACGCGGCGACGGTCGCGGACGATCACCGCCTCGACCGCCGTCACCTGCGGAAATTCGGCCTTGAAGGCCTCGTCATAGCACCAATGCACCGAACAGCGGTGCCCGGCCATGACACCCGCCCGCACCAGCGGAAAGATCCCGCCGGAAAACGCGCCCAGGGTCACGCCCGCCCGGTCCAGCCGGCGCAGCACGGCCGGCGTGTGCCGGGGCAGGGCAAAGCTGGCGTTCGGAGGCGACAGGAGAAACAGCTGATCCACTCCCTCGGCCCGGTCCAGCACCTGATCGGGCGAGAAGCCGACCTCGGCCGAGGAGCGGACCGTCTGCATGGTCTCGCCCAGCAGCACCCAGGCGAAGGCCCGCGCGCCGCAGATTTCATTGGCCGCGCGCAGGGGCTCGATGGCTTGGGTCAGGCAGGCCATGGGAAAGCCCGGGAACAGCAGGAAGCCGAGCGTGAGGGGACGGTCTGTCCTTCCAGGCACGGTCATTTCAGCCCCTTCGATTCAGTCTTCCGGCCAGATGCCGGGCGAGGTGGGCGCACCATCGTCATACTGGCTGAGCCACTGCACCATCGCATCGCGGTTGCGCAGGAAGCCCTTGTAGGCCGCCAGATCCGGATGCAGGTCGCGCACCACGCGGTGCAGGCGGCGGCCCCATTTCGGCATCGTCACCAGTTCGGCGAACTTGCCCAGATAGGCGCGGATCGAAAAGGCGATGGCATTCGAGCGGGGCAGGCGGAACAGCGCCTGCAATTCGACACGCAGGTGCATCTTTTCGCCCATGTTTTCCTGGGTCAGGCTGGTGCGCATCGGGCCCCATTCGGGGTAGGTTTCTGGCGCGGTATCCAGAAGCGGGTTGACCGTCATGGTCCAGTTGAACCGCCGCACGGGCGATCCGTGCTGCAATTTCAGCAGGAACTTCAGCGCGCGTTCGAAGACCATCTTCTCGTGCGCCAGCGGCACCGGCGCGTGCCATTCGAAGAAATTCATGCCGATGTCGAAATCAAGGGACCAGTCGGCCTGGGTCGTGACCATGCCGGCATCGACCCAAAGATTGCCTTCGCGTTCATCCTGCAGCGTGAAGTCGCCCTGCATCTGGCGGGTGATGTATTCCATCGGGCCATGGGGCAGCGTGGAATTGTCGAGGAAGGTGAACTTCTGGTCGATGCCCAGCGGCTTGTTGATCCAGTGCCAGTCGTTGCCCGACTTGTTCAGGTGGAACCATTGCGGATAATCCGTCGCCAGATTTTCCATGATCAGCTCCAGCAGATCCCAGCCCGCCAGATCCATGTGCGGCAGGCTCTGGCAGCGCAACGGATCCCTGGCCAGCACCCGTGCCCGATCGCGCATTTCGCTGACGTAGTGTTCATCCACATCAAAGACGTTTTCGAACACCGAGCCCTTCCGGCCCCGGACATGCGGTTCGATATTGACCGAATACATGTATTCGTCGCGGTCGAACGGGAAGGGAAACCGCCGGATCGCCTGTGGCGAGTTGCGGAAGGTGAAGGAGCCTTCGAAGGTTTCATCCTTGAAGAAGCTGTCAAACTGCGGCTTGAAATCCAGGCTCATGGCGTCCTCTCGAGAAACGCGGGCATTCGGCAGTGCCCGGGGCAGGTCGGGCGGGGGCGAGACGGCGTTTGCAGGGGCGTGATCATGCTCGGCCCCTAGCGTTCGATGACCAGCGTCTTGCCTTCGAAGCGGCTGACGCAGGGCATGATCTTGGTGTTGCTGGCCTGCTCCTCCGGCGACAGCCAATGGTCGCGGTGCAGGATCGTGCCTTCGCAGTGCAGAACATTGGTCTCGCACTGGCCGCAGGCCCCGCCGCGGCACAGGTAGGGGGCATCCACGCCAGCGGCCTCCATCGCCTCCAGCAGGGACTGGTGGGTGCCGACGGTGACGATCTTCTTCGAGACCTTCAGTTCGGCCTGAAACACTGCGCCCGATCCGGGGGCGAGGAATTCCTCGAAATGAACGGCATGCGGCGGCATCCCGACCTTTTCGGCCGTGCCGCGCACCCAGTTCAGCATCCCCTTGGGGCCGCAGACATAAAGGTGGGTGCCGATCGGCTGGCGTGCCAGCAGGTCGGCCAGCGGGATCTGCATGCCTTCATCGTCGAAATAGGTGTGCACGCGATCGCCATATGCGGCCTTCAGCTCGGGCATGTAGGCGCCCAGAGACCGGCTGCGCGCTGCATAATGCAGCTCGAACCGGCCGCCGGAATAGGCGAGCTGCCTGGTCATTGCCAGGAATGGCGTGATGCCGATGCCGCCCGCGATCATCAGGTGCTTGCGGGCGCGGTTGTCCAGCGGGAACAGGTTCAGGGGATGGCTGAGGACCATTTCCATGCCCGGACGCACCTGGCGATGCATGTAGAGCGAGCCGCCCCGGCCCGCATCGTCGCGTCGCACGCTGATTTCGTATCCTGACCGATCCTCGGGATCGGACATCAGCGAATAGGGATTCAGCCGGCGCGTGCCGTGATCGTCCATTTCCACGACCACGTGCGCTCCGCCGGAAAACGCGGGCAGCGGGCCACCGTCGCGCGCGACAAAGCGGAATCGGGTGATCAGCTCGTTTACGGGGACGACTTCGGCCACCCGGACATTCAGTTTCGCGCCGCCGCTCATTGGAAACGCTCCACACTGGCCGGTACTTTGCCGGGGTCTTCCGCATCGATGCACACACCCTGGAAGGCGGCTATGCGGCGCGAGTAATGGTCGCGGACGAACAGGTTCAGCCCGCAATGGCTGCAAACGAAGGGGTCGGTCCTCACGTTCTCGGTGATGCCCTTGCAATGCACGCATTGCACGCGGCGGACGGTGGAGCCGCGATGTTCCTTCTGGATGTCGGCATGGGGCAGGCCGGTCGCCATGATGTCGCGTTCCGCCTGACCCATGAGCGGCTCGCTGCCGGCCAGATAGACCTGGGTTCCGGCGCGGGCGTCCAGCAACACGCGGGCCAGGCGCAACAGAAGCGTCGGGATCGACGGCGTTCTTTGCGCCTGGGCGGCACCCAGAGCCCCGATCAGCGCCCACTGGTCGGTGCCGTTCGGGCCCGGGGTATACAGGATATGCGACTTCGCCAGCATCGCGGCGGCATCGGTCCCCGCCCTGGCGAACAGATCGCGCACCGCCTCTGCACCCTCTCCGTCGGCCACGATCAGGTGAGCGGTTCCAGGACGCGGTGCCAGCTCGCCATAGACGGGGCGGCTCTTGATGGCGGGTGGAAATGGGGTCTTCGTCATGGCCTCATGCCAATTGCGGGTGGAAACGGGGTCTTCCCGCCGGCGGCCGCCTCTGCGCCAAGTCTGCGCCGACCGACCGCAACGGAAAGACCCGAAGGCTGGCGTCAGCCCTGAGCGGTCCGCCGCTTCTTCTCGATGTCATAGAACGGCAGCGAATGCGTCCTGGCCCTGATCGGGCCATGCGTGCTGCAATCCACCACCAGGTCGGTGCCGTTGTTGGCGCAATCGACCGGGAGCCGGGCGATGGCCACATTGTGCTTGTTCAGGGGCGAATACATCGCCTGGGTCACGACGCCAACCTGCTTGCCGTCACGCATCACGGGCGCGCCATTGCCGGGCGGGTTGGTGCCTTCCATCTTCAGACCCCAGATCTTGAAGCGCTCGCGGCCCTTCAGCCGGTAATGTTCTTCCGCGCCACGGAAGCCCACCTTGCCGGGGCTGACGGTGAAATCCAGCCCCAGTTCCCACAGCGTGTCGCCCGGGCCCTCGTTTTCGAACGGATACATCTCCGAATTGTCGAAGGGGTAGAACAGCAGGTAGCTTTCGGTGCGCAGCAGGTCAAGCGTGGTAAACCGGCACGGGATGATGCCCATCTCCTTGCCTTCCTCGAGGATGCGGTCCCAGATCATCACGGCATCCTGGCCGCGGCAGAAGATTTCGTAGCCGCGCTCGCCGGTGTAGCCGGTGCGCGACAGCGTGATCGGCTTGCCGAACAGGCTGGTGCCCATGTGGCTGAAATAGGGAAGCTGGCGCACGCCGGGGATGTGCTTCTCGAGGTAATCCACCGCCAGCGGGCCTTGCAGCGAAAGGTCGTGCAGCTGGTCGTCGAACCGGATCGACACGTCGCGCCCGGTCGCCGCCATGGTCAGTTGCTCATGCCCCTGGCCCGAGCCATGCACGACCGTGAACGTGTCGGGGCCAAAGCGGTAGATCACACAGTCGTCGATGAACTTGCCGGCGTCGTTCAGCATGCAGGCATAGACCGCCTTGCCCGGCATCAGCTTTTCCATGTTTCGCGTCGTGGCACGCTCGATCACATGCGATGCCGCCTGCCCGGTGATATGCACCTTCTTCAGGCCCGACACATCCATCAGCCCGGCCTTGGTGCGGATTGCCATGTATTCCGCATTCGGATCGCCGTCATAGGACCAGGCGGTGCCCATTCCCGACCAGTCTTCCAGCTTGGACCCCAGCGCACGGTGCCGGTCGGCCAGCGCCGAGAATCGCCACGAGTTTGTCATTCATACCTCCCCGGGTTTCGGTGATTTTCCGGAAGTTTGGCGGCGACCCTGCGAAAAAGCAACACTCATGTGCAACATATTTTCTTGTCAGGGAAATCGCGGCGGATGGTTCCGCAGCACGAAAGGGCGGCCGAAGCCGCCCTTCGCAGTGGGGATCTGGTCTTATCCCAGCTGGAAATACCAGTTGGCAGTGAACACGACGATGGCGCCCGCGACCAGTGCAAGATAGGGCAGCATGCCGGCCTTGCGTTCGCCGAGGTCGCCCTCGGTCAGGCCCAGGTCTTCATAGGCTTCCTTGGGGAATTTGCCACCGTCCTGCAGATAGTGGCGGAACCAGAACACAGGCAGGATCAGCGCGGCAAAGATGATCCCGGACCACAGGGCATCGGAATATCCCCAGACCTTGGCGCCCGCGCCCAGGAACAGGGCGTTGACGAAGGCAAGGACCGTGTTCAGCCCGATCAGCCAGTTGGGCGCCTTCCACGGCCGTTCCATATGCGCGGAATCGATCCGGTGGATCCAGCCCGCGTTCAGGTTCAGGAAGTTGAAGATGATGTAGCCGACGTTGGAAATGGCGAGCACGTAGAAATAGCCCGCCACGTCGGAGGCCAGCGCCAGCAGGATGACGTTGAAGGTGAAGTCCGTCCACATCGCCCGATTGGGTGCGCCGTGGCTGTTGACACCCGTCAGATAGCGCGGCAGCCAGCCGTCCTTGGAGCCCTGATAGAGCGTCCGGCTGGAGCCCGCCATGGCGGTCATGATCGCCAGGAACAGGGCGAGGATCATCAGGATCACGAAGATCTGGGTGACGACCTTGCCGCCATGGATCATGTTGCCCAGCGCCTCGCCGACGCCCGTGCCATCGACGATGCCCGGCGCAAGCATCCCCGACTGCCCAAGCACGCCCTGGAAGGAGAAGGGGATCAGGAAGAAGAACACGACGCACAGCAGACCGGAATAGAAGATCGCCTTGAACGTGTCGGTATGGGGGTTCTTCAGTTCTCTGGTGTAGCAGACCGCAGTTTCAAACCCATAGGTCGACCAGGCCGCGATATAGAGCCCGCCGAGGAACAGCGTCCAGCCGTTGACGTTCCACGCCCCGTCCACACCGGAATAGGCCGCGGTGGGCGGCACCAGGCCCGTGACGTTCATCATGTCGATCTGGCCGGTGAAGATCGGCACAAGCCCCACCAGCAGCAGGGGAACCAGCACGATGATCGCCAGCCATTTCTGGGCGCTGGCGGTCGAAGCGATGCCACGTTCCTGGATGAACAGCATGATCAGCATCAGAATCACGCCGATCACGAAGGTCGAGTTGAAATGAAGGGTCAGCGCATGTCCGTTGAACTCGGGCAGGCTGATCGAGAAGGCTTCCCACAGCCGGAAGGCCGGGGTCAGCGCATTGACCGCATCCGCCGTGGCGACTGCCTTGATCGCGTCTGCCGGTGCTGTGCCCGCATTGGCGGCCATGTAGTCGATCACCGACTGCGTGGTTTCGGAATAGTTGGCCAGATTCGCGGCCACCCAGTCCAGCACGGCCTGGCTGTCGGCCGCCGGAATCGGGAACAGCGCGTTCAGGATGTAGCCTGCCGCGATGGCGCAGCCCAGCGACAGCACGGGCGACCAGGCGAACCAGTTGCACCACACCGAAAGGGGCGCGATCAGCTTGGAATAG
>JAKALB010000058.1 GCA_021813365.1 Pseudomonadota bacterium
CTGACAGGCGGCGCCGATGGCCCGGTGGGGCGCCTGCTGCAGGCCGGACACGCGGCCCGCGCCCGCGACCTGACCGAACGGCTGGCTCGCGCCTATCCGGGGCGGCTTTACATCGAATTGCAGCGGCATCCCGTCGAGGCGGGCGGGTTGCCCCATGCCGAGGCGCTGACCGAGCCGGGCCTGATCGACCTGGCCTATGCGCTGGATCTGCCCCTGGTTGCCACCAACGATGTCTACTTCCCGAAGGCCGAAATGTATGAGGCCCATGATGCGATGATCTGCATCGCGGAGGGCGCCTATGTCGACCAGCAGGCGCCGCGCCGGCGCCTGACGCCACAGCATTACTTCAAGTCGGAAGCCGAGATGGTGGCCCTGTTCGCCGACTTGCCCGAAGCGGTGGAGAACTCGGTCGAAATCGCCCGTCGCTGCGCCTTTGCCGCGCAGAAACGCAAGCCGATCCTGCCGAAATTCGCCGATGACGAGGTGGAGGAACTGCGCCGCCAGGCCTGGGAGGGGCTGGAGCGGCGCCTGGCGGTGATTCCGATGGCGGCCAGCCGCGAGGTCTATGAGGAGAGGCTGCGGTTCGAACTCTCGATCATAGAGAAGATGGGCTTTCCCGGCTACTTCCTGATCGTGGCCGATTTCATCAAATGGGCAAAACAGCATGACATCCCGGTGGGCCCGGGGCGAGGCTCGGGTGCGGGCTCGCTGGTCGCCTATGCGCTGACCATCACCGACCTGGATCCGATCCGCTATGCCCTGCTGTTCGAGCGCTTCCTGAACCCCGAGCGGGTGTCGATGCCCGACTTCGACATCGATTTCTGCATGGACCGGCGCGAAGAGGTGATCCGCTACGTGCAGGAGCGATACGGGCGCGAAAAGGTGGCGCAGATCATCACCTTTGGCGCGCTCTTGTCCAAGGCCGCAGTGCGCGACGTGGGCCGGGTGTTGCAGATGCCCTACGGCCAGGTGGACCGCCTGTCGAAGATGATCCCGCTGGAGGGGGTGAAGCCGGTTTCGATTGCCAAGGCCCTGGCGGACGAACCGCGCCTGCGCGAGGCGGCGAAGGAAGAGGTCGTGGGCCGGCTGCTGCGCTATGCCGAGCAGATCGAGGGTCTGTATCGCAATGCCTCGACCCATGCCGCGGGCGTGGTGATCGGCGACCGGCCGCTGGACGAACTGGTGCCGCTCTATCAGGATCCGCGGTCCGACATGCCTGCCACCCAGTTCAACATGAAATGGGTCGAGGCCGCGGGCCTGGTGAAGTTCGACTTTCTGGGGCTGAAGACGCTGACGGTGATCCAGAATGCGATCGGCCTGATCCGCGCCAGCGGGCGCAACCTGCACGAGGCCGCCGATGGCCGCAGGCTCTACGAGCCGAAGCCGGGGGCCGAGAACGACATCGGCCACATCCCGCTGGACGACCGGGCGACCTACGAGCTTTACGCCGCCGCCCGGACCGTGGCGGTGTTCCAGGTGGAAAGTTCGGGCATGATGGACGCGCTGCGCCGCATGAAGCCCACCTGCATCGAGGATATCGTGGCGCTGGTGGCGCTGTATCGTCCCGGCCCGATGGAGAACATCCCGACCTATTGCGAGGTGAAGAACGGTCTGCGCGAGATCGAAAGCCTGCATCCCACCATCGACCCGATCCTGAAGGAAACCCAAGGCATCATCGTCTATCAGGAACAGGTGATGCAGATCGCCCAGGTGATGGCGGGCTATTCGCTGGGCGGGGCGGACCTCTTGCGCCGGGCAATGGGCAAGAAGATTGCCGAAGAAATGGCCAAAGAGCGGCCCAAGTTCATTGAAGGCGCGCTGAAGACCCATGGAATCGACAGGGAAAAGGCTGGTGAAGTCTTTGACCTTCTGGAGAAATTCGCCAACTACGGCTTCAACAAGTCCCACGCCGCCGCCTATGCTGTGGTCAGCTATCAGACTGCCTGGCTGAAGGCGAACCACCCGGTCGAATTCATGGCGGCGGTGATGAATTGCGATATCCACCAGACCGACAAGCTGGCCGTCTACAAGCGCGAGATCGACAAGCTGGGCATCAAGACCGTGCCGCCCTGCGTGAACCGGTCGGCGGCCACCTTCACCGTGAAGGATCAGCAGGTCGTCTATGCCCTGGGCGCGCTGAAGAACGTGGGCGTCGAGGCCATGCGCCTCCTCGTCGAGGCGCGGGGCGACAAGCCCTTTGCCACCCTGTTCGACCTGGCCCGCCGGGCAGACCTGAAGAAGGTCGGCAAGCGCCCGCTGGAAATGCTGGCCCGGGCGGGCGCCTTTGACATGCTGGAGCCCAACCGCGCCCGCGTGTTCGAGGCGCTGGATGCGCTGGTGGCCTATTCGGCGGCGGTGCACGAGGCCAAGGCCTCGAACCAGGTGTCGCTGTTCGGCGAGGCGGGAACGGATATACCCGAGCCCCGCCTGCCCTGGCGCGATGACTGGTTGCCGGTGGAACGGCTGGCGCAGGAACACCAGGCGGTGGGCTTCTATCTGTCGGGCCATCCGCTGGACGATTACATGGGCGCCCTGCGGCGCAAGGACGTGAAGACCCTGACCGAGATCACCCACCTGGCCGAACGCGGGCCGCTGGTGGCCAGGATCGCCGGATCCGTTTCGACCCGGCAGGAACGCAAGTCCGCCAGGGGCAACCGGTTCGCCTTCGTCGGCCTGTCTGACCCGACCGGGCTCTATGAAGTCACCGTGTTCAGTGACACGCTGGACGCCGCCCGCGATCATCTGGAGCCGGGCAAGAACGTGGTCCTGACCGTCGAGGCGACCCTGGAAGGCGAGACGCTGAAACTGCTGGCCCGCGCCGCCCAGCCCATCGACCAGATTGCGGCCGATGCCGCGGCCAGCGCGATCCGGGTGCATCTGAACCGGCCCGATGCCGTCGCCTCGATCGCGGCGCTGCTCTCGCGCCTGGAGGGCAGAAGCCGCACCCAGATCACGCTCTGCGTTGCCGATGCCGCGGGCCGCGAGATCGACCTGACCCTGCCCCAGCCCTATCCGGTGACCCCGCAGATCAAGGGCGCGATCAAGGCGATGGCCGGGGTGGTGATGGTGGAAGAACTGGGCTGAGCACGGCGGCTGAGCGACCCTTCCGAACGGGCTGGTGTTTCGAAAGTCCGCAGGAAGGACGACCGTGCCCGACCTTGCCGACCGGTTCCGGCGCCCGGCCCCGCCGCGACACGCGGCCGCGCCGCTGATGCCGCAGACCGCCTACCAATGCGGCGGGCGCACGTTGGCCTCTGGCGCCTCGCCGCCGGCCGCCTCGCGCTCGGCCTCGCGCTGGGCCAGCAGGCCCACCAGGCGGCCCAGCCGGTCCAGTTCCTTTTCGCGCCGGGCCAGCACGTCGGACAGATCCTCGACCGCCCGGATCAGATGGGCCACTTTCTCTTCCAGCACGTCGATCCGGTCCATCTCCGCCTCTCTCTTTGGCACCGATACGCCCGGCGGGCGGCTTCGCCGCGCTTTCCGGTCGCGCTTGCCCGCCCTGCGCCCTTTGCCTTGAAGCGCCCCCCCCCTTCCGGTAAGGGAACGCCCAAACCCCCGAGGTGGCCCATGGCTCAAGACAAATCCGCCCGTCGCCCGCGCGCCGAAACCCCAAAGGGCTTTCGTGACTATTTCGGCGCGGAAGTGGCCGAACGCAAGACCATGCTGGACCGCGTGGCCGAGGTCTACCAGCGCTATGGCTTTGATCCGCTGGAAACCAGCGCCGTCGAGACGGTCGAGGCCCTGGGCAAATTCCTGCCCGATGTGGACCGGCCGAACGAGGGTGTCTTTGCCTGGCAGGACGAAGACCAGGATTGGCTGGCCCTGCGCTATGACCTGACGGCACCGCTGGCCCGCGTGGCCGCGCAGTTTCGCAATGATCTGCCCAACCCCTATCGCCGCTATGCGATGGGACCGGTCTGGCGCAACGAAAAGCCGGGGCCCGGCCGCTTTCGCCAGTTCTATCAATGCGATGCCGATACGGTCGGCGCACCGTCGGTCGCGGCGGATGCCGAGATCTGCGCCATGCTTTCGGATGCGCTCGAGGCGGTGGGCATCCCGCGCGGCGACTATGTGGTGAAGGTGAACAGCCGCAAGGTGCTGAACGGCGTCATGGAAGTGGCAGGGGTGCTGGACCCGGCGAACCCCGAACGCTTTCACGCCGAACGCGGTATCGTGCTGCGTGCCATCGACAAGATCGACCGGCTGGGCGAGGCGGGCGTGCGCGCCCTGCTGGGCGAAGGCCGTCGCGACGAATCCGGCGATTTCACCAGGGGCGCGGGCCTGTCGGCCGAACAGGCCGAAGTGGTGATGGGTTTCACCTCGGCCCGGCGCGACAGCGGGGCCGGCACCATCGCGCGGCTGCGCGAGCTGGTGGGCGCCTCGGTCATCGGGGCCGAAGGCGTGGCCGAACTTCAGACGATGGCCGAGCTGCTGGACCGGCAGGGCTATGGGGCCGACCGCCTGATCCTGGACCCTGGCGTGGTGCGTGGTCTGGGCTATTACACCGGGCCGGTTTTCGAAGCCGAACTGACGTTCGAAATCCTGGATGAAAAGGGCCGCAAGCGGCAGTTCGGCTCGGTTGCCGGCGGTGGGCGCTACGACGATCTGGTGAAGCGCTTCACCGGACAGGCGGTTCCGGCCACCGGTGTGTCGATCGGAGTCGACCGTCTGCTGGCCGCGCTGCGTGCCAAGGGACGGGTCGGGGCCGAAATGCCCGGCCCGGTGGTCGTGACCGTGATGGACCGCGACCGGATGGGCGACTACCTGGCCATGGCGGGCGAATTGCGCGCGGCGGGCGTGCGGGCCGAGGTTTATCTGGGTAATCCGAAGAATTTTGGCAACCAGTTGAAATACGCCGACAAACGCGCGTCGCCCCTGGCCGTGATCCAGGGCGGAGACGAGGCCGCGAGGGGCACCGTCATCCTGAAAGACCTGATCCTGGGGGCCAGGATTGCCGAAAGCGCCACGCTGGAGGAATGGAAGGATCGCCCGGCCCAGGTCGAGGTGCCGCGCGGCGATCTGGTGGCCGCCGTGCGCCGGATGCTGGCGCGATGATCTCCAAGGCCGCCATTCGTGCCGAAGCCGAACGCCTGTTCGGGATCTTTCGCGCAGCCGGCGCCGTTCCGGTCGAGGCCGACATCCTGCTGCCCGCCGGGACGCTGCTGGATCTTTACGGCGAAGACATCCGCGCCCGCGCCTATGTGACGCAAGACCCGATCCGGGGCGAGATGATGCTGCGCCCCGACTTCACCGTGCCGGTGGTGCAGGCCCACATGCAGCACGGCGCCGACCCGGCGCGCTATTGCTATCTGGGTGAAGTGTTCCGGGCGCAGGAACATCTGGACGACCGGCCGTCGGAATATCTGCAGGTGGGATTTGAAATTTTCGATCGCGCCAACCCCGAGGCGGCGGATGCCGAGGTCTTTGCGTTGTTCCGCGATGCCCTGCATCCCCTTGATCTGCGCGCAGTCACCGGCGACATCGGCATCCTGATGGCCGCCGTGCGCGGCCTGGAAACCACCGACCGCCGCAAGGATGCGCTGTTGCGCCATGTCTGGCGACCGCGGCGGTTCCGCGCGCTCCTCGACCGGTTTTCGGGCCGGGCGCCCGAACCGGCGGCCCGTCGCCGGCTGCTCGACCGCCTGGCTGCCGACACGCCCCAGGCGCTGATCGCCGCCGCCGGCCCGCTGGTCGGCCTGCGCGACGCCGATGAGATCGCCGCCCGGGCCAATGCCCTGCTGGAGGATGCCAAGACCCCGCCGATCGCGGCGCTGGAAGCCGCGATGCTTTACGACCTCCTCTCGCTGGAAACCAATGCCGCGGCGGCGCTGACCCATCTGCAGGGCATTTCCCGGCATCTGCCCGCCATCGGCCCGGCGGTGGACCGCTTTGCCGCCCGCCTGCAGGCGCTGACCGAGCGCGGTATCGACCCGGCCACCCTGCCGTTCGAGGCAAGCCATGGCCGCAGCGCCATGGAATACTACGACGGCTTCGTGTTCAGCTTTCTGGCCGGCGAACTGCCGGTCGCCTCGGGCGGGCGCTATGATGCGCTGACGGCGGTCCTGGGCCAGGGGCGGTCGATTCCGGCGGTGGGTGGCATCCTGCGCCCGCATCTGGTCGCGGCGATGAAGGGGGCGCTGTGATGGTCAAGATCGGCGTGCCCTCGAAAGGGCGGTTGCAGGAACAGACTTTCGACTGGTTTGGCGCGCGTGGGCTGAAGATGGCGCGCAGCGGGTCCGACCGCGAATATGCCGGGCGGGTCGAGGGCGTGGACGGTGTCACGCTCGTGCTGCTGTCGGCCAGCGAGATTCCGCGCGAATTGGCCGCCGGGCGGATCGATCTCGGCGTGACCGGCATCGACCTGGTGCGCGACAAGCTGGCCGACTGGGAAACCCAGGTGGCCGAGGTTGCCCCGCTGGGCTTCGGTCATGCCGACCTGATTCTGGCCGTGCCCGCCTGCTGGATCGATGTGGAAACCGTCGACGACCTGGACGCCGCTGCCGCTGCGTTTCGCAGGGCCCATGGCCACCGGCTGCGGATCGCCACCAAATATCACCGGCTGGTGCGGCAGTTTCTGACCGCACAGGGCGTGGCGGACTACCAGTTGGTCGACAGCCAGGGTGCCACCGAAGGCACGGTGAAGAACCTGACCGCCGAGGCGATCGCCGACATCACCTCGAGCGGCGAGACACTGCGCGCCAACCACCTGAAGATCCTGAGCGACGCGCTGATCCTGCAAAGCCAGGCGATGCTCTATCGCGCCCGCTGCGCATCCGGCCCGGACATCGACGCCCTGCTGGCCCGCATCGGCCTCTGACCGTTTCATCGCCTGGGCCTGGATGCCCCGGCCCTCAGAGCCATCACTCGCGGATATGTCGCTCTCGGCCCCGTCGCCGGCTGGCCAGCGCCACGCCGAGCGCCGCCAGCGCCATGCCGACCCACCCGGCAGGCGGCATCACCTCGCCCAGCATCGGCCAGGCGAACAGCGCGGCGAGCGGCGGCACCAGATAGAACAGCGCCGAGACCCGCGCCACCTCGCCCGACCGGATCATCGCCAGCAACAGCGAAAGCGCCAGCAGCGAGTTGCCCAGCACCAGATAGGCCATGACCCCCAGGAATTCCCAGTTCCAGGCGATCCGCATGGTTTCGGTGGCCAGGCTCAGCGGCAGGGCAAAGGCCGCGCCCACTGCATACTGGATCAGGTTCGACATCACCGGATGCTGCCCTACGCCAAAGCGCTTTTCCCAAAGTGCCGCTCCGGTCATGCCCAGCAGGGCCACGAACACCAGCGCCAGGTCGCCCGGATCTTCCACCGCGACGCGGCTGCGCGCCAGGATCACCATCGCCGCGCCGGCCAGCCCCAGCACCAGTCCGAGCCAGGCGCGTCCTCCCACCGCCTCACCGACCACCCAGGGCGCAGCCAGGGCCACCAGGATCGGCTGCAGGCAGACCACGATCGCCACCGTTCCCGCCGAAACCCCCGCCTTGAAGGCGGTATAGCACAGGCCGAAATAGACCACCTGGATCAGGAAGCCCACGACGGCGACATGCCCGGCCTCGGCCCAGGATCCGGGCAGAGGTGGGCGCATCACCAGCGCCACGGGAACCAGCAGCACCAGAACCAGCACATAGCGCAGCGCCAGCAGGGTCAGCGGCTCGGCATGGTCCAGGCCCAGTCTGGCCACCGGAAACCCGGCAGACCAGAGCAAGAGAAACAGGATCGGGGCGGCACTCAGCCGGATCGCGCGCGACATGCTCTGCGTGATTGCCCAGGCGACCGGCACTTGGAAGGGGGTGAGCGCATGTTTTTCGCACGGCCGGCCGATTCCTTCGGCGCAATCGGGTCAGGCCGAGCGATACAACGGTTCGGTCTGCTGGCGTTTCGACCAATGCAATGCCCCGGCATTGTATTGCATCGGTGTGCGCCGGATCCAGCGCTGCCACAGGGTCTCCCAGGGCACGGTGAACAGTTCCGACCCGCTCCAGCGCCGGACCAGCCGGTTGAACAGCCCGCCGCCGGTCAGGTCGAACACGCCACCGGGCCGGCGTGCCTCGATATTGTCCAGGGCGGCCAGGGTGGCGGCCTGCAGGAAATCATTGCCCGGGACGGCCGCGAAAAAGCCGTTGCACAGCCGTCCGGCCGGGATCGGATGGCTTTCGATCGGGAAATGCTCCGGCAACAGCAAGGGCTTGCCCGCCGGGTATTCCGTGGTGAAGTCCATCAGCGGCAGGTTCTTCACATCCGACCAGGTGCCGCCCTGCCGGCCCACGATGGCCAGGCGCAACAGGTCCACCCGCATCGCGGCCAGGGTGCAGGCACGCGCGGCGGCCATGATGCGGCGGCCTTCGGCATCGTCCAGCGCCTCCTGCACATCGGCCCAGCTCCAGCATTTCACTTCGCAGGCCGGAAACATGCGGCGATAGACCTCCACCCGCTCGGCCACTTCGCCGGGCAGCGGGTCGTCATCCCGTCCGGTTTCCCTGGTGGTCCAGATCATGTGGATCTTGCGGGGAATCATCATCGCTTTACCTGGGATGTGCCGGGCCTTTCCGGCCCCGCGCAGACAGCAGGCCTGGCTAACGCGAAACTGTGGACAGATTATGGCCGCCGCGCTGCCCTGCCACCCCTGCCAGGTCAGCGCAGGCCGATTTCCGCCAGGGCCAGCGCCAGTGCCGGTGGCAGGGCATCGTCCTGGGCGCGGGCGCCCGGCAGGTCGGGCGGCGCTTCGTCTGGAGCAAGGTAGCGCCAGCCCTGGAACGGGCGGCGCGGGGCCGGGCCGGTGCGGACAACCTCGGCATCCAGGACCAGCGCGCAGCGGTCGATGCCGTCGCTGCCCTGCCGCCGTTCCAGCCCCAGGATCTTTTGCCGCGCCTGGATCTGGCCCTTGATGACCCAGTACAGCGACCCGCCCAGCACCTCGGCCGCGCGCTTGGGCCACATGCGGGTGATGTGCTCGGCCGTGCCCGGTGCCCAGAGCGCACGATGCTCGTGCTGCCATTGCTGCAGATCCTCGACCGATTCGGCACCGACGCAAAGCTTGATGATGTGCATGTGGCTCATGGGGCCGTTATAGTCTGCGGCACACTGGACGTGAAGGGCAGGGGGGCGTATCTTGGGCCTTCCGCCCGCATCAGCCCAAGGGATATCCCATGTCGCGCTTCTCCGCCCCCATTGCCGAGCAGATCTGGGACATGAAATACCGCTTCAAGGAGGCGGATGGCACGCCGATCGATACCACGGTCGAGGACAGCTGGCGCCGCATTGCCCGCGCCCTGGCGGCAGTCGAGAAGGATCCGGCCGCCTGGGAGCGCCGGTTCTACGCCGCGCTGGAAGACTTCCGGTTCCTGCCCGCCGGGCGGATCACGGCGGGCGCGGGCACCGGGCGGCAGGTGACGCTGTTCAACTGTTTCGTCATGGGCACCATCCCCGATTCGATGGCCGGCATCTTCGATGCGCTGAAAGAGGCCGCGCTGACCATGCAGCAGGGCGGCGGCATCGGCTATGATTTCTCGACCATCCGTCCGCGCGGGGCCGAGGTGAAGGGCGTGGCGGCAGACGCCAGCGGCCCGCTGAGCTTCATGGATGTCTGGGATGCGATGTGCCGCACGATCATGTCGGCAGGCAGCCGCCGCGGCGCAATGATGGCCACGATGCGCTGCGATCACCCCGATATCGAGGCCTTCATCGAGGCAAAGAAGGATCCCGCGCGTCTGCGGATGTTCAACCTGTCGGTGCTCGTGACCGATGCCTTCATGGCGGCAATCAAGGCCGACGGCCCCTGGGAACTGGTCTTTGGCGGCCGGGTCTACAAGACCTTGCCCGCCCGCGACCTGTGGAACCGGATCATGCGGAACACCTATGATTTCGCCGAACCGGGCGTGATCTTCATCGACCGGATCAACGCGGCCAACAACCTCGCCTACGTCGAAACCATCGCCGCCACCAACCCTTGCGGCGAACAGCCGTTGCCGCCCTATGGCGCCTGCCTCCTGGGCTCGATCAACCTGCCGCGACTGGTGACCGGCGCCTTCACCGCAGCGGCCCGGCTGGATGAGGCGGCGCTCGACCAGTTGGTCGCCACCGCCATCCGCATGATGGACAACACCGTCGACGTCAGCCGCTTCCCGCTGCCCCAGCAGGAAGCCGAGGCCCGGGCCAAGCGCCGCATCGGACTGGGCGTCACCGGCCTTGCCGATGCGCTGGTGATGCTGGGCCTGCGCTATGGTTCCGACGCGGCGGCCAGGCAGACCGAAGACTGGATGCATCGGATTGCGCGCGCGGCCTACCTGGCCTCTGTCGATCTGGCCAGGGAAAAGGGCGCCTTCCCCCTGTTTGATGCCGAGCCCTATCTTGCCTCGGGCATGATGCGGGCGATGGACGAGGATGTGCGCCAGGCGATCCGCAGCCATGGAATCCGCAACGCGCTGCTGACCTCGATCGCGCCGACCGGAACGATCAGCCTCTATGCCGGCAACGTGTCGTCGGGCATCGAGCCGATCTTTGCCTTTGCCTATACCCGCAAGGTTCTGCAAAAGGACGGCTCGCGCACCGAGGAGGAAGTGGTCGATTACGCCGTGCAGATGTGGCGCGACCTGAAAGGCGATGCCCCGCTGCCGGATTGCTTCGTCAACGCCCAGACCCTGCCGCCGCTGGACCATGTGCGCATGCAGGCGGCAGCGCAGAAATGGGTCGACGCCTCGATCTCCAAGACAATCAACTGCCCGGAAGACATCAGCTTTGATGACTTCCAGGAGGTCTACATGGCCGCCTGGGACCAGGGCTGCAAAGGCTGCACCACCTATCGGCCGAATCCCGTGACCGGTTCGGTGCTGACGGCTTCGGAAACGGCCGACAAGCCCGAGCAGGCCGTGGCACCCACCGGCGGCGAAGTGGTCTATCTGAGCGAACCGCTGGACCGGCCCGCGGCGCTGGAAGGCTCGACCTACAAGGTCAAATGGCCCGGCAGCGAACATGCACTCTACATCACCATCAACGACATCGTCATCGCCGGGCATCGGCGGCCCTTCGAGGTGTTCATCAACTCGAAGAACATGGAGCATTTCGCCTGGACCGTGGCACTGACCCGGATGATCAGTGCGGTGTTCCGCCGGGGTGGCGACATTTCCTTCGTGGTCGAAGAGCTGAAGGCCGTGTTCGACCCTCGCGGCGGCGCCTGGATGGAGGGGCGGTATATCCCATCGATCCTGGCGGCCATCGGCGGGGTGATCGAACGCCATCTGATTGCCATCGGCTTCATCGAGGGCGAGGGGCTGGGACTGAAGTCCGACCCCAAGGCCGAGCAGATGGTGGTGGGCGCTGCGCCCAGGGGCCAGGCCTGCCCGAATTGCGGATCCTTCGGCCTGCAAATGCAGGAAGGCTGCCTGACCTGCACCTCCTGCGGTCATTCGAAATGCGGCTAGCCCGGGGGCGCTGCCGGCTGCGGCAGGCCGATCGCCCAGGGGGCATGCCTGGCCCATCGCCCCGCAGGATCGGTGGAGCCCTGCCCGTCCGTCGGGCGCAGTCCGGCCATCGCTGCGCCCCGATCGCGCGCCGCGCGGGAAAGGCCGCCGGATCGCAAGGCCCCTGACCGGCCACACCGACCGACCGCCTTTCCCATTCCGGCCATCCTGCGCGGACTGCGGCCGGCACGGAAATCTGCTGTGCGCCGTGGCGCTGCCCGGCCTGGGGCGCTAGACTGGCCGCAAATCGGAGACCTGCGATGAAGATGAACCGCCTCGGCCGCTCGGGCCTGCATGTGTCGGAACTTTGCCTGGGGGCAATGTCCTTTGGCGAACCGCTGCGCGGCGGCCATCCCTGGACCCTGCCCAAGGACGAAAGCGCCGCGCTGATCCGCCAGGCCCTGGCGGCCGGCATCAATTTCATCGACACGGCCAATGTCTATTCCGACGGCTCGTCCGAGGAGATCCTGGGCGATGTCCTGTGGAAGACCGTGAAGCGGCACGAAATCGTGCTGGCCACCAAGGTTCAGGGCCAGATGCTGGACGAACCCACGATGCGCGGCCTGTCGCGCCGGGCGATCCTGCACAACATCGACGCCAGCCTGAAACGGCTGCGCACCGACCACGTCGATCTGTACCAGATCCACCGCTGGGACAATGCAACCCCGATCGAGGAAACCATGGAGGCGCTGAACGATATCGTGCGCGCCGGCAAGGTGCGCTACATCGGCGCATCCACCATGGCGGCGTGGCAATTCGCCAAGGCCCAGCAGGTCGCCAAGGAAAACGGCTGGGCGCGCTTCGTGTCCATGCAGAACCAGATCAGCCTGCTTTACCGCGAGGAAGAACGCGAAATGATCCCGCTGTGCCTGGATCAGGGCGTGGGGCTGATCCCCTGGTCGCCGATCGCGCGCGGGCGGCTGGCCCGGCCCGCGGGCGCCACCACCGAACGCAGCGCGCAGGACAAATATGGCCAGTTCCTGTTCGACCGCACGGCCGAGGCCGATGCTCGCGTCATCAGCGAAGTGCAACATCTGGCCGCCGAGATGGGACGCCCGATGGCCCAGGTGGCGCTTGCCTGGGTGCGGCAGAAGGCCGGCGTTGCCGCGCCGATCATCGGCATCACCAAGCCCGACCAGCTGACCGAGGCTCTGGACGGGCTGGACCTGGTGCTGACGCCCGAACAATGTGCCCGGCTGGAGGCGCCCTATGTGCCGCGCTTGCCGCTTGGCCTGGAATAATCAACCTTGTGGCGATCGCGTGCTTGACGGGTGCTGCGCCAGGGTTATCGGTTGCGCAATGATTTCATTTGGATGAAGCAAGATGTTGCCTCGGCTTTGCCTTGCCCTGCTGTCCCTGGCACCCTTGGTCGCCCCGCCGGCCGCCCATGCGGAGGGTCGGGTGGCCCTGGGCTGGGGCCGGATGTTCGACAATGATGCCCTGGGCGACATGGAGGACCGCTGGTATACCGGATCCTACACGGTCAGCCAGATCCGCGGTTCGGATTGGCGCGGCAGTCTGCCCGGCCAGCCCTTCGATCTTCTGGAATTCCGGGTCGAGGCGAACACGATCGCGCCCGCCGACCTGGTCAGTCCCGACCCGACCGACCGGCGCTATGCCGGGATCCTGTCCTTTGGCCTGCACAGCCAGTTCGATTGGCAGGGGATCGAGGCCAACATCGGCGGCGATCTGGTGCTGGTCGGACCGCAGACCGGCATCTCGGCCTTTCAGGACTGGGCCCACAAGGCCCTTGGCATGCCTGATGCCGCTGCCTATGCCGACCAGATCGGCAATGGAGTGTTCCCGACCATCTCGGCCGAAGTGGGCAAGAGCTTTGCGCTGGGGCCGGGCATGTCGATCCGCCCCTTTGCCGCGGTACGCGCCGGGGACGAAACCTTTGCCCGCATCGGCGGCGACCTGACATTGGGCCATTTCGGCGAAGGCTCGGTCATGCTGCGCGACGGGGCCACCGGCCAGCGCTATCGCGCCGTGGCGGGCGACCGCGTCGAGGGCCTGTCCTTCGTGGCCGGCGGCGACGTGGCGGCAATGCTGAACAGCGCCTATCTGCCGGCGGGCGGCGCGGCGATCATGTCAGACACCCGCGAGCGCCTGCGTATGGGTGTGCAATGGCAGGGCGGCAGCAATGCCGTCTTCTATGGCATCACCTGGATCGGCCCGCAGTTTGACTCGCAGCCCGAAGGCCAGATCGTCGGCAGCCTGAACATCCAGTTGCAATTCTGATCCAGCCCCGCCGGCCCTTGCGGACCCATTGTCATTTCTGCAACAGAAGTTGCGCCTGTTGCAACTGCACCACTCCCAATCTGCATAGATTGGGTTAATACTTTCGACAGAAAAATAAAACGGGCAGGCAGAACAGGCATGGTGACGGGCTCTTGGGGCACGTTTGTCGTATCCTGGTCCCAGACGGAAACCGACGGCCTGAAGGCCGCATCGCTGGACATTCTTGCCACGGGCGCCACATGGCGCTGGAGCGGCGAGGCGATGCGGGTGGATGGGCCCCGGAACTTTCTGGTGCTGGATGGGGCCGAAGGATGGGCGGAATTGCGCAGACGCGCTGCACTGATGGTGCGGCGGCTGGTTGGTTCGGCCCTCGGCCAGGAGACGCAGCAACCGGACGGGATTGACCGCGGGCCAGACCTGCCGGATCAGAGCTTTGAAGTCACCGATGGCCGCCGACGCTTTACCCTGACGCTGATCGAAGTGCCGCTGACGCGAGCCTGCCTGGTGATGGCCGTGGGCGAGATGCCACCCCCCGACCAGGATCTGTGGATCGTGCGCACCATGATCGACCGCGCGCCGCTGCGAGACCAGCCCTCCCGACCGGGCGGGGTGATCTGCTTTGCCCCCGGCACCCGGGTCGCAACGCCGCAGGGGCCGCGCCTGATCCAGGATCTGCGCCCCGGCGACCGCGTCCTGACCCGCGACAACGGCCCGCAGGAGGTGCTGTGGCTGGGCCATCGCCGCATGTCGGGCGCACGGCTCTATGCCATGCCGCATCTGCGCCCGATCCGCTTTCGCGCCGGGGCCGTCGGGATGGACGAACCTGACCAGGATCTGATCGTCTCGCCGCAGCACCGCATGCTGATCCGCGGCCCGAACGCCCAGGCGCTGTTCAATGTGGACGAAGTGCTGGTCGAAGCCTCGGCCCTGGTGAACGATCGCACGATCATGATCGACCACAGTCTGCGCGAGATCACCTATGTGCATGTGCTGCTGGAGCGGCACAACGTGATCTGGGCCAACGGCCTACAGACCGAAAGCTTCCACCCGGCCAATGCCGATTTCTCGTCGATCGACCCGGGCGAGCAGAGCAGCCTGATGGCGATCCTGCCCCAGGTGGATCGCAATCCGCATCTTTATGGCGAACATGCCCGACGCAACCTGACAGCGTCGGAAGCCGCCATCCTGCGGCATGACATGGGGATGTGAGACAGCCGGGAGGGCTCTGCCCTCCCGGACCCTCCCGGGATATTTCCGGCAAGATGAAAGGGATCAGCCGCCGAGCCCGAGGTTGATGCCCGGGCTGGTGCCGGCGCCGCGGAACCATTTCACGATGCGGTCACGTTCGGCCTGCTCCATGAACGACAGGTTGGCAGGTGGCATGGCATGGGTCACGCCCGCCTGCAGATAGATGCGCTGCGCCTCGCGGGCGATGTCTGCCGGGGTTTCCAGCAGCACGCCCTTCGGTGCGGCATGGATGCCCTCTTGCACGGGTTCGCGGGCATGGCACATCGAGCAGCGGCCCTGCACGATGCCCACCACTTCGTCGAAGCCGCCGGCAGCGGCATAGGAGACCGCCGGACCCTGCAGCGCGGCCTCCTGCGGCGGCTGGCGCAGCGGCATCGTGGACAGCCAGGCGCAGATCAGGAACAGCAGCGCCGTCGCCGCCCAGGTCCAGTGCGGGCTGCCCTTGCCCGCGTGGCGGCTGTTGAACCAGTGCCGGATCGTGACGCCCATCAGGAAGACAAGCGATGCGATGATCCAGTTGTATTCCGTGGCGAACACCAGGGGATAGTGGTTCGACAGCATCAGGAACACCACCGGCAGCGTCAGATAATTGTTGTGCGTGCTGCGCTGCTTGGCGATCCTGCCGTATTTCGGATCGGGGGTGCGGCCAGCGATCAGATCGGCCACCACGATTCGCTGGTTCGGCATGATGATGAAGAACACATTGGCCGTCATGATGGTCGCGGTGAAGGCGCCCAGGTGCAGCATCGCCGCCCGGCCCGAGAAGACATGCACATAGCCCCAGGCCATCGCCACCAGGATCACATACAGGCCCAGCATCAGCCGGGTGTTGTCATCACCGAACCGGCTCTTGCAGATCAGGTCATACAGCACCCAGCCCAGCGCCAGCGAGCCGACCGAAATGCCGATGGCCTGCCAGGGCGCCAGGTCCATCACCTCGGGGTCGACCAGGAACAGGTCGGCGCCCAGGTAATAGACCAGGAAAAGCAGGGCAAAGCCCGAAAGCCAGGTGCTGTAGCTTTCCCATTTGAACCAGACCAGATGCTCGGGCATCCGCTCGGGGGCCACCAGGAACTTGCGGATGTGATAGAATCCGCCGCCATGCACCTGCCATTCCTCGCCATGGGCGCCGGGGGGCAGGTCGGGTGCCGTCTTCAGCCCCAGATCAAGAGCCACGAAGTAGAAGGATGACCCGATCCAGGCAATCGCGGTGACCACATGCAGCCAGCGCACGCCGATCATCACCCATTCCCAGATCGCCACCCAGTCGTTCACCGCCGCCTCCGCCGTCTTGCTCTGCCGCCTTGGCCGCGAAAGGCTATACCGGGCGGCACCTTTCTGTTAATCCATCAAATACGGGATCACTTTCAAACCCCACCTTCGAATGGCGGTCTGGAGCGGAGGGTTGGGCCTTGGCCTATGTGAACAATCTGCGGATGTTCGTCCGCGTTTTCGAACTGGGGTCGATGTCGGCGGCGGCGCGCGACCAGCGCACTTCGCCCGCCGTTGCCTCGGCCCGGATTTCGGAACTGGAAAAGCACCTGGGCGTGCGCCTGTTCAGCCGGACGACCCGCAGCCTGCAACCCACGGAGAACGGCCGCATCTTCTATGAGGGTGCCAGAAAGGTGCTGGAGGCGATCGATGAGGCCGAGGCCGCGGTGATGGATGTGACGCAGAACCCGCGGGGGACGATCTTCGTCTCGGCCCCCCTGGGCATCGGGCGGCGGTTCATCGCACCGCATGTGCCGGCGTTCAAGGATCTGTATCCGCAGATCGACGTGCGCCTGCGCCTGTCGGACCGGGTCATCGATGTGACGGCCGAGGGGCTGGATCTGGCCTTTCACCTGGGGCTGCTTGACGATTCCACGCTGAAGGTCCGGCTGCTGGCCGATTGCGCCCGTGTGCTGTGCGCGGCGCCGGCCTATATCGCACGCCGCGGCAACCCGGCCGATGGCGAGGCACTGGTGCGCGACCGGCACGATTGCCTGAACCTGCGCTTTCCCGGCGCGAAGGAATTCCAGTGGACACTGCTAACCCCGGAAGGTCCGCGCCGGTTCGAAATTGTCGGCCCGTTCGAAAGCGATGATGGCGATGTGCTGACCGGCTGGGCTCTGGACGGTCGGGGCGTGGTGATGAAGCCGATCTTCGAGGTTGCCGATCATCTGCGCACGGGCCGGCTGGTGCCGGTGGCCACGGCCACGCCGCCCACGGCCACGCAACTGTCTTGCCTGACCCAGCATCGCCGCCTGCGCGACCCGAAGATCCGGCTGTTCACCGATTTCATCGTGGCCCGCGTCCGCGCCGACATGGCCCGCCAGCTGGAAGGTCTGGGCGAAGCCCTGCCCGAACTGGCCCGGGCGGGCTGATGGCCGGTCTGGAAACGCTGGTGGATCGCCCGCCCTGGCGAATCGATCATGTGCCGGGTCGAGGCAGCGATCTGGTGGTGTCCTTTGCCTCGATCGGGCATGATGCGACCCGCCCGCCCTCGCCCGAGTTTCTGCGCCACGCCACGGTGGGCGGGCGGCCCGCGCTGTTCGTCAGCGATGCCGCCCGCAGCTGGGCAACTGCGCCGGGGCTGGCGGATGCCCTGGGGCAGGCGCTGGACTGGCTGCGCGGGCGGCAGCAAATCGCCCGGATTCTGGGGATCGGCAGTTCGCTCGGCGGCTTCACCGCGCTTCGCGCCGCCGAATTTGCGCCGCTGGACGCCGTGCTGGCGATCAGCCCGCAGCACCGCCCCGCTGCACCCGACGAGGCACGCTGGCGCGACTGGACCCACCGCCTGCCGCCCGAGCTGACCGCGCCCCTGCCCGCGAGACCCTGGGTCATCCTGGCGCATGGCCTTGCCGATGATGCGGCCCAGGCCCTGGCCTTTCCGTGGCGCCGGGCGGTCGATCACCTGCTGTTCGCCGGCCAGACCCACGCCGGCCTGGCGCGGCACCTGAAGACGCAAGGCGGGTTGCAGGGCCTGATCGACAGCGCCCTGGCCGGCGACCGCCGCCGTCTGCTGCGCATCGCCGCTGGCGCTGGCGGTCACCGCAGGACGGGTGACTTGCCCGGCCCGCCGCCCCCCGCCGCCCTTTGCACCCCTGCCCTCTGCATTCCCGGCATCAACCCTCCCGATGGTCAGCTCCCCCGATAGGTGGAATAGCTGAACGGAGACAACAGCAGCGGCACATGGTAATGCTGGGCCGCATCCGCCACGCCAAATCGGATCGGGATCCGGTCCAGGAACAGCACGCCCTCGCCCGCCTGGCCGGTCGCACGCAGGTAATCGCCGGCATGGAACACCAGTTCATAGCTGCCTGTCTCCAGCTTGTCGCCCGACAGCAGCGGCGCTTCGCTGCGACCGTCGGCATTGGTCACGACTTCGGCGATCAAGTGCCGGCTGTCGCCGCTGATCCGGAACAGCCTGATCTTCATTCCCGCCGCCGGCTTGCCCCGCGCCGCATCCAGAACATGAGTCGTCAGCCTGCCAGCCATTCCAGCCTCCATTGCCGGGGCAAGCCTAGCCCGATCCCCGGCTCCCGCTTCCGCCGCAGCGCGGAAAACTCCTTCATCCAGAAATTGATAAACCCCGGAATATCCGCAGAATAGTGTGAAAGCGAAAGTCGAGGCTTGCATGATGCGCCAACCCAACCGCTATCCCCGCGACTTCCGCGGCCACGGGCCGGATGCGCCCGACGCCGCCTGGCCGGGCGGGGCGAAAATCGCCGTGTCCGTGGTGCTGAATTACGAAGAGGGCGGCGAAAACAACCTGCTGCACGGCGACAAGCAGTCCGAGGCTTTCCTGTCCGACATCGCGGGCGCCACCCCCTGGCCGGGGATGCGGCACTGGAATATGGAATCGCTCTACGATTATGGCGCGCGGGCAGGCTTCTGGCGGCTGCATCGCCTGTTCACCGGGCTGAACATCCCCGTCACGATCTTTGGCGTCACCACCGCGCTGGCGCGCAACCCCGAACAGGTCGCTGCGATGCAGGCTGCGGGCTGGGAAATCGCCAGCCACGGGTTGAAATGGGTTGACCACCGCGACATGCCCGAGGAGGAGGAGGCCGCCCAGATCGCCGAGTCGTTCCGCCTGCATGAAGAGGTGGTGGGCAGCCCCCCGCTCGGCTGGTACACTGGCCGCTGTTCGATGAACACCGTGCGCCTGACCGCCGCAACCCGGCGACTGGCCTGGATTTCCGATACCTATGATGACGACCTGCCCTATTGGATCGAGGTCGGCGACCATGACCAGCTGGTGATCCCCTACACGCTGGAAGCCAACGACATGCGCTTCGCCACCGCCCCAGGCTATATCGAGGGCGAGCAATTCTTCACCTACCTGCGCGACAGTTTCGACACGCTCTATGCCGAAGGTCAGGCCGGCCGGGCCAAGATGTTCTCGATCGGCCTGCACAACCGCCTGATCGGCCGTCCCGGCAAGGTGGCGGGGCTGGCGCGGTTCCTCGACTATGCCCTGGCGCATCAGGGAGTCTGGTTCCCCCGCCGGATCGACATCGCCCGGCACTGGGCCGAACGCCATCCGCATCAGCGCCGCAAACGTCCGCACCAGATGGCCAGGGCCGATTTCGTCCAGGCCTTCGGCGGCATCTTCGAACATTCCCCCTGGATCGCCGAACGCGCCTGGGCACTGGAGCTGGGGCCGGCGCATGACAGCGCGGTCGGCCTGCACAATGCGCTGGCCCGCGTGTTCCGCTCGGCCAGCGTCGACGAACGCCTGGGCGTCCTGCGCGCCCACCCCGATCTGGCCGGCAAACTGGCCGCCGCGGGCCGGCTCACGGCAGAATCAACCGCCGAACAGGCCTCGGCCGCGCTGGATGCGCTGACCGATGACGAACGCGCCACCTTCCAGCGGTTGAATGCCGAATACATGGCCAGGCATGGCTTTCCCTTCATCATCGCCGTGCGCGACCACACCAGGGCTTCGATCCGGGAGGCTTTCCAGACCCGCATCCTGAACGACACCGCCACCGAATTCGCCACCGCCTGCGCCCAGGTGGAGCGCATCGCCCTCCTGCGCCTGAAAGCGATCCTGCCATGAGTTCCTATTGCCCGC